>JALUVI010000241.1 GCA_027020785.1 Planctomycetota bacterium
TCCCCCCCGTCCTGCCCCCCCCTGATGATTCCCCTCCTACCTTCCTTCGCACTGGTCCTGTGCGTGCCCTCCCAGCTCCGTGACGGAGCCGACCCGGTCCAGTTCGTGGACGAAGCCGCGGCCCGCGGCGTGGACGTCGTCGGCTTCGGGCGCGGCAGTGCGATGTGCGACCTCGACGGCGACGGCCTGCTCGACATCGTCGCCACCAACGCCGGTCACGACACCTGGTACTTCCGCCAGCTCCCGAGCGGGTCCTTCCAGGAGATGACCTCCGCCTGGGGCATGCCGCAGGACACGAAGCAGACCTGGGGCGTGCTCGCTGCCGACTTCGACGGCGACGGCGACGTGGACCTCTACTTCCCTTGTGGTGCGTTCTCCGGGCCGGAACAGAACCGGTTCCTGCGCAACGACCTGGACACCCTGGGCACCTTCACCGACGTGACCGCAGCCAGCGGCGATGCCGGCAGCCTCGTCGAGTCGAACTTCGGCGGGGCCGTCCTCGACTACGACCGCGACGGCGACCTCGACATCTTCCTGTCGAGCACCCAGCCCTACCAGAACACGACTCCGGTGCGCAATACGCTGTTGCGCAACGATGGCAGCCTGGTGTTCACCGACGTCAGCGCCCAGGCCGGCATCGTCGAGCTCGGCAACTTCAAGCACTGCGGGGCTGCGGACTACGACGCCGACGGTTGGGTGGACATCGGGGTCGGTGACTATTCCGGCCGTCCTCTCCTCTACCGCAACCTCGGTAACGGGACCTTCGAGGAGGTCGGCCTCCAGGCCGGGCTCGACGATCCGAACCTGAACTTCGGGTTCGTGTTCGACGAGTTCGACGGCGACGGTCGGATGGACGTCCTCCTGCCGAAGTACGTCCACGGCGCCAACTCCGGCTCCACCACCACCAAGGTCTATCTCAACAACGGCGACGGAACCTTCCGCGACGTCTCGGCGGGAAGCGGATTGGGCGGGCAGGAGGACATGGGCCACAACACCGCTGATTTCAACGGTGACGGCTTCGCCGACTACTTGAGCGGCACTGGTCACCCGTTCAACGAGAGCCCGGACTACCTCTACATGATTCGGCCGAACCTGGGCAACGGCATCCGGGTCCTCGACCTCTCCTCCTACTCCGGCATCCGCGGCAATGGTTGGACCCGCGGCCACGGCACCCCGGTGGGCGACCTCGACGGCAACGGCTTCCTCGACTTCTTCCTGGACGCAGGAGGGCCGGCGAGCATGTCCGGCACCGCCGAGCGCAGCGCGCTTTGGATGAACCAGGGGAACGGCAACGCCTGGGTCGCTTTCGAGCTCGTGGGCGTCGTCTCCAACCGCGAGGGCATCGGAGCGGTGGCCCACGTACGGCTCGAGAACGGGCGTCTCGTCACCGCCCATCGTGCGGTCGGCAAGGGCTTCTGCAACACGGATGCCCCGCGCCTGCACTTCGGTCTGGGCAACACCCATCGCGCCGAGAAGCTGGAGATCCACTGGCCGAGCGGCATCGTCCAGACCATCCTCGACTTCACGCCGAGGCAGGTCCATCGCATCGAGGAGGCCGGCATCCTGTCCGACGACCTGATGCAGATCGGCGGCTCCGTCACCGTGGACGCTTGCGGCCCCGCCGGCTTCCAGGTGGACCTCTACGGCAGCGAGAACACGGCGAACCGGATCGCACCTGGCCTCGGTGGCCTCGCCCTCCTGGCGCCTCCGGTGCGGCTGCTCGGATCCGTGACCCTCGGCTCCGATGGGCGCGGTGCGATCGTCGTCCAGGTGCCCAACAACCCCAACCTGATCGGTCGCAACTACCACATGCAGGGGCGTCTCCTCGACCCGAGCAGCTCGGCCCGGGACATGCTGACCAACCGACTGGACTTCGTCGTCCAATAGGCCGCCGCCGAGGCGAACCGGGGCGAGTCCGGGTTCGCCCCGCTAGAATTCCGCCCGGCGCGGGCGCATCCCGCGTCTCGCGGCATGACCCACACCCTCGTCCTCCTCCGCCATGGTGAGAGCGTCTGGAACCGGGAGAACCGGTTCACGGGCTGGACCGACGTGGACCTCACCGAACGAGGCCTCGCCGAGGCGCGTGAGGCTGCGCGCCTCATCCAGGAAGAAGGGCTCGACTTCGATCGCGCCTTCACCTCCGTGCTCAAGCGGGCCATCCGCACGCTTTGGACGGTGCTCGACGGCATGGACCGGATGTGGCTGCCGGTCGAGCGCAGCTGGCGGTTGAACGAGCGCCACTACGGTGCGCTGCAGGGCCTCGACAAGGCCGAGACCGCTCGCGAGTTCGGTGAGGAGCAGGTCCTGATCTGGCGGCGCAGCTACGACGTCCCGCCGCCGGCGCTCGACGAGGACGACCCGCGTTTCCCGGCGCACGAACCGGCTTATCGGAACGTCCCCCGGGAGTGGCTGCCGCGCACCGAGTGCTTGAAGGACACCGTGGAGCGGTTGATGCCCTACTGGCACGAGACCATCGCCCCCGAGATCCGCTGCGGGCGTCGTGTCCTGATCGTGGCCCACGGCAACAGCCTGCGCGCGCTGGTCAAGTACCTCGACGGCGTCTCCGACGAGGAGATCCTGAAGCTCAACATCCCGACCGGTGTGCCGTTGGTGTACGAGCTGGACGAGGACCTGAAGCCGCTCGGCCACCGCTACCTCGGCGACCCCGAGGCCGTCGCGGCACGGGCCAAGGCCGTCGCCGAACAGGGCAAGGCGGGCTGACGCGGAGGCGCCGGCCCGCGGGCCGGAGCGGTCAGTGCGCCAGGTAGCCGCCGTCCACCGGCAGGTCCACCCCGGTGATCCAGGACGACTCGTCCGAGCACAGGAAGTGGACGGCGTCGGCGACGTTCTCCGGTGCGCCGAGTCCGAGCAGGTGGCGACCGACCAGGCGTTCCAGAGCGTCTTCGGGCAACGACTCGAGCCAGGCGCGGTTGAGGTCGGTGACGACGAATCCCGGGCTCACCGAGTTGGCGCGGATGCCCTGGTGCCCGTGGTCCACGGCGAGGTTGCGGACGTACTGGACGACCGCGGCCTTGCTGGGGCCGTAGGCGCCGCGCGCCGCCATTCCGGTGCGCCCGGCGATGCTGGCGACGGCGACGATGGCGCCGTGTCGCCGTTCGATCATGTGCGGCAGGACGGCCTTGCACGAACGGTGCACGCCGTCGAGGTTGACGCGCAGGGTCTCGCGCCAGGCCTCGTCCGAAGTCTCGAGCGCCGAGGCCCGCACCGGATTGATGCCGGCGTTGGCGACCAGGGCGTCCACGCGACCGCGCTCGCAGACCAGGCGGCGCACCGCCTCGTCCATGGCACCCGGGTCGGCCACGTCCAGGGCTGCGATCGAGCACCCCGGCCCACCGTCCAACAGGGCTGCCGTGGCCTCGAGCTTGGACGGGGTCCGACCGACCAGGAGGCAGTACCAGCCGCCTCGGGCGAAACGCTCGGCGGTGGCCCGGCCGAGTCCGCTCCCGGCGCCGGTGACGACGACGACGGGTGTCCCGTCAGGACGTGACGCCGGCTCCATCGTGCGTGGCCTCGCCCAGCGTGTTCAAGGCCGAGCCGGCGCGCCACCAGCCGATCTGTTCCTCGCTCAAGGTGTGGTGGAGGACCGCTTCGTCTTCGCTGCCGTCGGCGTGGTGGAACACCGCCTTCACCGGGCGGCCCGGCGCGAGGTGCTCGAGGTCGCACAGCGAGATCTCGTCCTCTTCCTGGACCTTGTCGTAGTCGGCCGGGTCCGCGAAGGTCAGCGGCAGGATGCCCTGCTTCTTGAGGTTGGTCTCGTGGATGCGCGCGAAGGAGCGGGCGACGACCGCGGCGCAGCCGAGGAGCCGCGGGCTCATCGCCGCGTGCTCGCGGCTGGAGCCCTCACCGTAGTTGGCGTCGCCGACGACGCACCAATAGCGCCCGGCGTCGAGCAGCGCCCGGGCCACCACCGGCACCGGGTCCACCGCCCCGGTCAGGGGGTTGCGGGTCACGCCGATGCCGCGGCCGAAGGCGTTGGTCGCCCCGATGAACATGTTGTTGGAGATGTTGTCGAGGTGCCCGCGGTAGCGCAGCCACTTGCCGGCCGGGCTGATGTGGTCGGTGGTGGTCTTGCCCTGGGTCTTCAGGAGCAGCGGCATGTGCCGGTAGGCCGAGACGGGCAGCGGCAGGAAGGGCTGCAAGAGCTGCAGCCGGTCCGAGCCCTCCGGCACCGAGACCTCGACCGCGTGGCGCTCCTCGGGCGGCGGCGGAGCGACGTAACCCTCGCGCGAGAACACGAAACCGAGCTCCGGGAGGTCCGGGGCCGGCGGCGGCGGCTCGAGCCTCCAGGTGCCGCCGTCGGGCAGCGGCAGCTCGTCGCGGAGCGGGTCCACGTCGAGGCTGCCGGCGAACGCGTAGGCCATCACCACCTCCGGGGAGCCCATGAATGCCAGCGTCTCGGGGTTGGCGTCGTTGCGGCCGCGGAAGTTCCGGTTGAACGAGGTGATGATCGAGTTCGTCTCGCCCGGCTGGATGTCGTCGCGCTGCCATTGGCCGATGCACGGGCCGCAGGCGTTGGCGAGTACCGTGGCGCCGACGTCCTCGAGCGCCTTCATCTGCCCGTCGCGTTCGACGGTGGCGTGGATCTGCTCCGAGCCGGGGGTGACCATGAGCGGGCTCTGCAGCTCGGCGCCGGCGGCCTTGGCCTGGCGGGCCACGTGGGCGACGCGCGACAGGTCCTCGTACGACGAGTTCGTGCACGACCCGATGAGGGCGTAGGTCAGTCGTCGCGGATAGTCCTCCCGGGCGGCGTCCTCCTTCATGTCCTCGACCCGGTGCACCAGGTCGGGGGTGTGGGGGCCGACCAGCCGCGGTTCGAGCTCGGAGAGGTCGATGCGCAGGACCAGCTCGTAGTACGACTCGGGGTCGCGGACGACCTCGTCGTCGGGACGGAGCAGGTCGCGGTTGGCGTCGGCGAGTTCGGCGATGGCCTCGCGCTGGGTGCCCCGCAGGTAGCGGCCCATGAAGGCGTCGTAGGGGAACACCGAGCAGGTCGCGCCGAGCTCGGCGCCCATGTTGCAGATGGTGCCCTTGCCGGTGGCGCTGATGGAGTCGGCGCCGGGGCCGAAGTACTCGACGATGCGGTTGGTGCCGCCGGCGACGGTGAGCCGGCCGAGCACCTCCAGGATGACGTCCTTGGGGGCGGCCCAGCCCTGCAGCTCACCGATCAGCTCGACACCGACCACGTTGGGCTGCAGGACCTCCCACGGGAAGCCGGCCATGACGTCCACGGCGTCGGCGCCGCCGACGCCGACCGCGCACATCCCGAGTCCGCCCGCGTTCGGCGTGTGCGAGTCGGTGCCGATCATCAGCCCGCCGGGGAAGGCGTAGTTCTCGAGCACCGTCTGGTGGATGATGCCGCTGCCCGGCTTCCAGAAGCCGAGGCCGTAGCGGGCGCAGGCCGTGCGGAGGAACTCGTACACCTCCCAGTTCTCGCCGAGCGCGACCTCGAGGTCCTTCTCGGCGCCGTCGTGGGCCCGGATCAGGTGGTCGCAGTGGACCGTGCTCGGCACCGCCGTGTCGTCGCGGCCGGCCAGCATGAACTGCAGCAGGGCCATCTGCGCGGTGGCGTCCTGCATGGCGACACGGTCGGGACGCAGCGCCAGGTAGGCCTTGCCCGGCGCCAGCTCCTGGTTCTCCGGGTCGTCCAGGTGGCCGTAGACGATCTTCTCGGCGAGGGTCAGCGGCTTGCCGTCGAGGCGCGCGCGGACGACGTCGAGGTGGCGGCGGGAGCGCTCGTAGACTCCTGCGACGAGCTCGGGGGTGGTTTCGATGGTGGGCATGGCAGGGGCGCAGGTCGGCGCTCCATCTTAGCCGCGCTCCGGTCCCCACCCGTCAGGAGCCGGTCCGCCGCCGCAGCGGCCACAGGGCGGCGATGCGGCGCTCCCGGAGCCAATCGCGGAAGGAGGCTTCGGCCGCCAACAGGTCGCGGAAGTGGGCCCCGTTCAGCATCTGGCTGACGGCCTGTTGGCTGACCCCGAGCTCCTCGGCGACCGGCTTCTGCCGCCCGTGGCGGCGGAAGGCCAGCCAGGCCCGCCGCCGCGCCGGGGTCATCTCGAGGAGCAGGACCTGGTGCAGCCGAGCCAGTCCGGCGGCGAGACGGCACTCGTCGTCGCTGCGGCCGTGGAGCTCGCACCACAAGACCGAGCCGCGGTCGAGCCGGTCCAGTCGGCTGCGGGCCTTCGCCCGCACCGCGTCTTCCCGGGCAGCGGCCCCCGCGGGGGGCGCCGAGACGAAGGCGAAGCGCAGCCGCTGGGGCCAGCCGAGCTCGGCGAGGGCGACCGCCAGGTCGAAGGCGCGGTCGGGCGGGGCGAGGACGGCTGTGGCGGCGGTGCGGTCCTCGTCCAGGGTCAGGTCGCCGACGAGGACCTCACGGAACGCCGCCAGGCGCTGCCCGAGATGGGGCGACTCGGCCCAGGCGAGCGGAGCCGCGTCGGGCGCGCCGACGGCGAAACCGAGACGGGCGGGGGGAGGGGTGGG
>JALUVI010000242.1 GCA_027020785.1 Planctomycetota bacterium
CCACGCCGGCGGCGGGCTCGATGACCCACGGCACGACGTGCTCGCCCTTCTCCTGGTCGAACCAGGACAGGTCCACGCCACTGGCCTCGGAATGCTTGCGCAGGTCGTAGTCGGTGCGGTTGGCGATGCCCTCCAGCTCGGACCAGCCGAACGGGAACTCGTACTCGACGTCGCTGCACGCCTTGGCGTAGTGCGCGAGCTCGTCGGCCGCGTGCGGCCGCAGCCGCAGCTTCTCGGAGCGCACCCCAAGGTCCTGGTACCACCGATAGCGCTCCTCGACCCAGTACTCGTGCCAACGGTCGGCCTCCTCCGGACGACAGAACCATTCCATCTCCATCTGCTCGAACTCGCGGGTCCGGAACACGAAGTTGCCCGGCGTGATCTCGTTGCGGAACGACTTGCCGATCTGGGCGATGCCGAACGGCAGCTTGAGCCGCATCGAGGTGACCACGTTGTTGAAGTTGATGAAGATGCCCTGCGCCGTCTCGGGCCGCAGATACGCCACGCTGGCCGAGTCCTGGACCGCGCCGACGTGGGTCTGGAACATCAGATTGAAGCGGCGCACCGCGGTCCACTCCTGGGTGCCGCTGACCGGGTCCTTGATCTCCTCGGCCAGGATCAGCCCGTAGAGCGCCTCGACGTCGCCGAGCGCGGCCTGGAGCCGCTCCTCCAGGGCGTCGGCCTCGTCGGTGCGCCCCTTCTTGCGCAGCCGGGCGATCTTGGCCTCGACCAGGTGGTCGGCGCGGTAGCGCTGCTTGCTCACCTTGTTGTCGATGAGCGGGTCCGAGAACCCGGCGACGTGGCCGGACGCCTCCCAGACCCGGGGCGACTGGATGATGGCCGAGTCGAGCCCGACCACGTCGCGGCGCGCCCACACCAGCCGCTCCCACCAGTCCTCCTTGACCGCCCGCTTGAGCTCGACCCCGAGCGGCCCCCAGTCGTAGGTGGAACCCTGGCCGCCGTAGATCTCGGAAGCGGGGAAGACGAACCCCCTCCGCTTGCAGAGGGAGACGATCTTGTCCATCAGGGACGGGGGCGCGGCCATCGTGGGCGGATTGTAGCCTCGTGCCGCCGGTCGTCCCCCTCCGCGCGACCTCCAGGAAAAACCTGAACCACCCCGCATCCACCATCGTTCTGGCCGGCATGCCCCCTGCCCTGCTCCTGTCCCTGTTGCTCACCCCGTCGGCCTCCTGGGCGGCGCCGGTCCAGGAACCGGTCCCGTCCGCCGAAGACGAGCCCCCCGCCCGCAGCGGTCGTACGGCCCCCCTGCCGACCGCTCCGGAGGTCCTGGTCACCGCCGCCGCACACCCCCAGGACTTCACCGAGTCCACCTCCTTCGTGGATTCCCTCGATCGCGAGGAGATCCTGCTGAAGGGGCGCAGCCTGCCCGAGCTGCTCGAGGGTCTGCCCGGCGTCCTGGTCCAGAAGACGGCATGGGGGCAGACCTCGCCGTTCATCCGCGGCTTCACCGGCTACTCCACCCTGCTCCTCGTGGACGGCATCCGCCTGAACCACGCCGCCATGCGCTCCGGCCCCAACCAGTACTGGAGCACGGTGGACGCCTGGACCGTGGACCGCCTGGAAGTCGTCCGCGGCCCCTCGAGCGTGCTCTACGGCTCGGACGCGGTCGGCGGCACGGTCAACGCGGTGACGCGCCGCGCCCCGCTGGGCCAGGCCGGCGGCCCCTTGACCTTCGGCGGCGCCAGCTACCTGCGCATGGCCAACGCCGAGAACAGCACGTCGTTCCGCACCGAAGCCACGGCCTACCGCGGCGACCGCTGGGGCTTCCTCGGCGGCGTGACCTCGCGCAACTTCGGCGACCTCGAGAACGCCGACCGGGTGCTGCCCTACACCGGCTACGACGAAGTCTCCGCCGACGGGCGCCTCGACTACCGCCTCGGCGAAGACCTGTGGTGGACGCTCGCCTTCCAGACCTTCCGCCAGGAGGACGTGCCGCGGACCCACAAGACCGTCTTCGCGGTGCCCTACCGCGGCACCAGCGTCGGCTCGGAGTTGCTCCGCGACCAGGACCAGCGCCGGGACCTGGTGTACTCGCGGTGGTCGTGGGCCGACCGCGGCGGCGCCTGGGACGAGGGCGAGATCACCTTGAGTTGGCAGCGGCACGACGAGAGCCGCTACCGCGAGCGCGACAAGAGCGGTTCGCTGCGCACCGACCGACAGGGGTTCACCCTGGACGACTACGGCTTCCTGGCGCGGATGCGCAGCGAGGAGACCGGGTTCGGCACCTTCTCCTGGGGCGTGGAGAGCCATCTCCAGACCGCCGACAGCTTCCGCGTGGACTTCCAGGACGGCGCGTTCAAGAGCGAGTCCATCCAGGGCCCCATCGGGGACGACTCCACCTACGTGGACCTCGCGGCCTACGTCCAGGACGAGATCCCGGTCGGTTCCGCCACCCTCGTCCCCGGCGTGCGCCTGACCCGCATCAGCGCCGACAGCGACCGGGTCGCCAACCCCGACCCGACCGGACCCGCGGTGATCGGGGTGAGCAACGACTGGACCGCACTCACCGGCAGCGTCCGGCTGCTGCAACCGGTCGGCGAGTCCATGGAACTCTTCGGCGGCGTCTCGCAGGGCTTCCGGGCGCCGAGCCTGTCCGACCTGACGGCCCTCGACGCGACCAGCGCCGTGGAGACCCCGTCGCCCGGCCTGGAGCCCGAGTACTTCGTCCAGGCCGAACTCGGCTCGCGCGGCGCCGCCGGCGGCTGGCACTGGCAGGCCGCCCTGTGGCGCACCTGGATCCGCGACCTCATCGTCCAGGCGCCGACCGGCGCCCTCATCGACGGAACGCCCGAGGTCCAGAAGTCCAACGCCGGCGACGGGTGGATGCACGGCGTCGAACTCGAGCTGGCGCGCGACATCGGCCGCGGCTGGAGCGCCTTCGTGCTGGGCTCGTGGATGGACGGCGAGCTCCAGAACGTGGACCCGACCACCGGGGCCACCTTCGACGACGTGCCGAGCCGGATGGCCCCCACCCAGGCGCGGTTCGGCACGCGCTGGCGTCGCCGCGACGGGCGGCAGTGGTTCGAGGCCTCGGCCTGGGCGGTGGACGCGCAGAACAAGCTGGCCGCCCGCGACGTGACCGACACCCAGCGCATCCCGCCCGGCGGGACCCCGGGGTACACTGTGGTGGACCTCTGGTTCGGCTGGGAGGTCCGGGACGACGTGACGCTCCGCTTCGCCGTCGAGAACCTCTTCGACAAGCTCTACCGCGTCCACGGCTCCGGCGTCGACGCCCCCGGCCGCAACGTCGTGCTCTCGGTGGAGGTCCGCTTCTAGGTCCACCCCATCCCAGCGTCCTGAACCCGCTCCGCATCCTGCCCTCGCGTCCGGCCCTGCTGGCCTCGCTCGCACTGCACGCCGCAGCTGCGGCGGGGCTGGCCTGGGGGCTCGGTTGGGTCGGCGGCCCGGTGGGACGGCAGACGCCCCCGCTGCTGGTGGTCGAGGCCGTGCCCTCACCCAGCCTGGACCGGCCCGACCCGGCGCCGCCGCAGGAAGCTCCGGTCGAAGTCGAACCGGAGGTCCGTGAGGCCGAGGTGCCGCCGGAGGAGCCGCCGACGCCGTTGGCGCCGGAGTTCGTCGTCGAGGAGACGACGTCGCCCCTGCCCACCCCCGTCGCCGGGCGTCCGGTGCCCCCGCCGCCCACGGCGGTCGCCGTCGCTGCTGCGCCGCCCGCGGCCGCCGAGGCCCCAGACCCGGCCCCGCTGCCCGCCGCCCCCGAAGCCGTACCACCCCGCCCCGCCCCCACGCCTACCGCAGCGAGCGCCGGGGCCTACGTCCCGCCCGCCGTCGTCGCCGCGGTCAATCGGCCGCCGGTGTATCCCCGCCGCGCGGTGCGCCGCGGCCTGACCGGTCGGGTCGAGCTCCTGGTCCGGGTCGGTCCCGACGGGCGGCCAGCCGCGGTCGAGGTCCACCGCTCGAGCGGCCACGACGTCCTCGACCGGGCGGCGCTCGAAGCCGTCCGCACCTGGGAGTTCCGCCCCGCCACCCGCGACGGGGTACCGGTCTCCGGCAGCCTGTTGGTCCCCGTCCGCTTCGGCCTCACCGACGCCTGACCCAGGCGCGCCGCGCGGGGACCGCCACCGTCTCCAGCCCGTCCAACTCGAGGGCGGTCAGCACGCCCCCGTAGACGCAGCCGGTGTCCAGCCCCCACGACGTCGGCGCCGTCGGCGCAGGATGCGGCCCGGCCGCCGAAGCACGATGGCCGAAGGCGACGAAGGGCGGCGCAGCGTGGTGGAGGTACCAGGGCGGACTCCCGGGCCGGTCGTCCCGACCACGCAGACGAACGAAGGCGCCGGCCGGAGCCGTGGCGAGCGGCCCTGCGGGCGGAGCGCCGTGGACGACCAGCCAGGAACGCCCCCCGCGGGTGCTCCCCTCGAGGAAGCAGGGGGTCCCGACCAGCCAGGCCAGGACCTCGTCGGCACGCTCCGCGAAGGCGGGCGCGATACGGGCGCGACGGTCGCCGAGCAGGGCGCCCGGGGCGGTCGGGTCGAGGCCCGCCACCGCCTCCGCCGGCGCCGCATCGGCCTGGTCGCCGCGCTCGCCGGCCAATCCGAGTCGCCGCAACAGGGCGAGCTCGTGGTTGCCGAGGACCACCCCGGCGCGCGGCAGGGCGCGGATGCGGTCGAAGACGCCGAGGGGGTCGGGCCCGCGGTGGAACAGGTCGCCGACGAACAGCACCCGGTCGCAGGGACCGGGGGCGATGGCAGCGAGGAGGTCGTCGAGCTCCTCGGCGCACCCGTGGACGTCGCCGACCACCCAGGTCGCGCCCGGGTCGCGCGCTGCGTTCACTCCAGACCGACCTCGACGCGCCAGGCCTGCTCGAGCTCGGCCATCAGCTCGCCCAGCGACTCGCCGCGCGGGTCGAAGACGAGTCCGGCGGCCTCGAAGAGCTCCGGCAGCGGACGGGAACCACCGAGGGCCAGGCCGCGCACGTAGGCGTCCACCGCCGCCTCGGGGTCGCGCCGGAAGGCGCGCCACAGCTGGAGGGCGCCGATCTGCGCGATCGCGTACTCCACGTAGTAGAACGGCACCTCGAAGACGTGCAGCTGGCGGTGCCAGCCGCGCGCGAGGTAGGGCTCCAACCCGGAGTCGTCGGTGCCGACCGAGAAGCGCCCGCGGAGCGCCTCCCAAGCCACCATGCGGTCCTCACGGGAGTGCCCCGGGTGGGTGTAGACCCACTGCTGGAAGCCATCCACCATCGCAACCCAGGGGAACAGCCCGGCGATGCCCTCCAGCGAACGCAGCCGCGCCGCGCGGACCTGCTCCGGCGGATAGACGTCGCCGAGCCCCTCCATCGCCATCGCCTCGAGCCCCATGCTGGCGACCTCGGCGAACTCGATCGGCGCATGACGGTAGTCCACCGGCTCGCGGTCGCGGGCGAAGAGCGCATGCAGGGCGTGCCCGGTCTCGTGGACCAGGGTCTCGACGTCGCCGTGCGTCGTCCCCGAGTTGGCGAAGACGAACGGCCAGCGGACGCCCTCCAACACGTCCATGAAGCCGCCGGGCCGCTTGTGCGGCCGGCTCTCGAGGTCGAGGAGGCCGGAAGCCTGCATCCACTCCAGCTCGCCGCGGAAGGACGGCCGCACCCGCTCGATCAACTCGCCGGCGACGCGGACCTGGCCCTCCTGGTCGGTGAACGGCTGGAACGCCGGGGTCGCGAAGGGGTCCACCGCGAGGTCCCAGGGGCGCAGCGACTCGAGACCCAGCGCCTCGCGCCGCCAGGCGCGCATCCGCGCCACCACCGGGACCACGTAGCGCGCCACGTTCTCGCCGAACGCCAGGCAGTCCTCGGGGGAGTAGTCGAAACGATGGGCCGCCGCGTGCGCGTAGTCGCGGTAGTTCGCGAAGCCGGCGTTGGCGGCGATGCGCTGCCGCTTCTCGACCATGCGGTCGAACAGCGACTCGAAGGCGTCGGCGTCGCGGAAGCGGCGCTCGGCGGCCAGCCGCCAGGTCTCCTCGCGCACCGACCGGTCCGTCTCCTCGGCGAAGCGGGCGAGCGCGGGCAGGGTCAGGGTCTCGCCGCGGTACTCGACGGTCATGGCGCCGGTGAGCCGGCCGTACTCCACGCACAACTCCTCCAGCTCGGCCTCGATGGCGACGTTCTCCTCGCGGAACAACTCGACCGAACGCTCGGTCTCGCGCACGAAGACCTCCCACGTCCGTGCGTCGAGGGAGTGGCGGTGCGGGCAGGCGAGGAACTTCCGGTCCAGCCGGTCCATCACCGGCTTGACCCGCGGCAGCAGCTCGGTCTGGAACTCGAGGTGGGCGCGCTCCGCCTCGGCGTCGTCGGTGTGGCGCGCCGCCGCCAGGTTGCGCCGGGACCCCTCCTCGCCCAACCACGACTCGAGCTCGGAGCGGTCGAGGATCCATCGCTCCAACTCCTCCGGTCCCTGCAGGTC
>JALUVI010000243.1 GCA_027020785.1 Planctomycetota bacterium
CGTTCCTGCGTGCTCCGCGTCCCCGCGGGCCGGATCTTCGCCGACCCCGAAGGCGACGGCGTGGTCCGCATCGTCGCCGACGACGTGGTCGTGGTCATGGAAGAGGGGTCGGTCCTCCGCGGCGCCCCTCCCGAAACGCCCCTCGACCGCCTCGAAGGGGTCGGCATCCTCCTCGACGGAGTCTCGGGCGTCGTCCTCCGCGGTCTGCGGGTGGAGGGCTATCGTTGCGCCGTCCTCGCCCACGACGCCGACGGTCTGCTCGTCGAGGACGCGGTCTTCCAGCGCAACTTCGCCCAGCGTTTGCGCTCCACGCCCGAAGCCGAGGACGGCGCCGACTGGTTGTGGCCGCACGCCAACGACGACGAAGAGTGGCGCCGGAACTACGGCGCGGCCGTCAGCATCCACCGCAGCGGCGACGTGACCCTGCGCCGCATCCGGGTGCGGTCGCAGCAGAACGGCCTGCTCCTCGACCGGGTCCACGACTCGCGCGTCTACGACTGCGACGCTTCCTTCCTGTCTGGATGGGGGCTGGCGATGTGGCGCAGCGAGCGCAACCTGATCAGCCGCAATGCCTTCGACTTCTGCGTCCGGGGCTATTCCCACGGCGTCTACAACCGCGGCCAGGACTCGGCCGGCATCCTCTGCTTCGAGCAGAGCTCCGACAACGCCTTCCTCGAGAACTCGGTCACCCACGGCGGCGACGGCTTCTTCGCCTTCGCCGGGCGCGAGGCCCTGGGCGAGGCGCCGCCGCCGAGCGAGGACTTCTCCTACGAAGGCCGCGGCTGCAACCGCAACGTCTTCGTCGGCAACGACTTCTCCTACGCTGCCGCGCACGGTCTCGAACTGACCTTCTCCTTCGGCGCGTGGATCGCCGACAACCGTTTCGTCGAGAACGCGATCTGCGGCATTTGGGGCGGCTTCTCCCGCGATCTCTACGTCCACCACAACCGGTTCTCCGGCAACGGAGAACTCGGCTACGGCCTGGAGCGCGGCGGTGTGAACGTGGACCACCCGCGCGGGCTCTACGTCTACGGCAACGACTTCGTGGACGACCGCTGCGGGGTGCACCTCTGGAACCAGCCCACCGCCTTCGGCGAGAAGCCCTGGGGACGGGCCAACCCGCTCGACAGCCGCGACCTCTGGGTGGTGGGCAACCGGTTCGTCCGCACCTCTCCAGCCCTCCACCTGCGGGGACGATTGCGCGTCGCCACCGTTCGCAACCGCTTCGTCGAGGTCGCCGAAGCGGCCGTGCTGGAGGGTGACGCCGACCTGGAACGGTCCGACACGGCTCCCGAGGTCGAGCCGTGGTCGGTGCCCCCGGCCCTCGGCGACCGACGCCCGGTCGGCGCCCGCGCCCGACTGCGCGGGCGCCGCAACATCGTGATGACCGAGTGGGGGCCCTGGGACCACGTGGCGGGCGGCCTCTTCGCGGCGCCCGGCGAGCCCGGCGCCCGGCGCTGGCGGGTGCTGCCGGCCGACCCCGACATCCGCGTGGAACTCGTGGAGGGCGGTGACCGCGTCCAGGCGGAGGTCCGACGCACGCCGGACGGCGTCTTCGTCGTGGTCCGCTCCGAGCAGCCGGGCTGGGCCTCCTTCCGGCTGCACGCCCGCGGTGAAGGTTGGGAGGACGAGGTCGTCGGCTCGGTGTTGCGCGCCGACTGGAGGTTGTGGTGCTTTCCGACCCCCTTCGATCCGCGCGAGGACGCCGCCGCCTGGGAGGAGGCGGTGGAGGAAGCCCAACGGCAGGAGCCGCGCCTCCTCCCCGAGCTGCGCCTGCCCTTCGGCGGCGGCGGACCGACCGACCTGCTCGGCGCCGGTCCGGGACTGGTCGGCGAACCGGGCCGCGATCACTTCGGCTGCGTCGCCGAGACCGAACTCCGCCTGCCGCAGGGGACCTGGCGCCTGGTCACGACCTCGGACGACGGCATCCGCGTCCGCGTCGGCCGCCCAGGCGCCGTGGCCTTGGAGGACTGGACCTGGCACGCTCCTCGTCGCAGCGAGGCCGAGTTCCGGGTGACCTCCTCCTCGCGTCCGACCCCGATCCGGGTCGAGTGGTTCGAGCTCGACGGCCACGCCGTCCTCGAACTCCGCCTGGAGCGGGCGGATTGAGGACGACGCCTCCCTTCAGGCGGCACGCGAGTCGTCGCGGATGCCGTCGGTCACGGCGCGGGCCATCACCTCGAGGACCTCTTCCCAGAACGGCTCCTGGAGGACCTCGTGCGCGCCTCGATCCCACTCCCACAGCTCGGCCTGGACCGGCCAGCGCTTTGCGGTCTCTCGGACGGCGTGGCGGGAGACCGTACGGTCGTCCCCGCCGAGGTGGAACTGGGCGGGGACCCGGTATTCGGGTACGAAGTCCCGCACCCGGCGCAGGGCTCGTTTCATCTCCTCGTACCACCGTGGCGTGACCACGGCGACACGGAGCGGGTCGCTCTCGAAGCGCTCCACCGCATCCCGGTCGTTGCACAGCCCCTGGGTGTCGAGTCCGCTCGGCAGACGCAGGCAGGGCAGCAGGCGCGACAGGACCGGCGCCGGGAGTTCCTTCCACCAGGGCGGCCGGAAGTGCATGCCGAGGAGCGGGCCCGAGAACAGGGCGACCTCGGGCAGGGCCGTTCCGGCCGCCAGCTGGCGGCGGCGCAGCCAATCGAGCGCGACCAGGCCACCCATGGAGTGGGCGAGCAGGGCGAACGGCGCCCCCGGCGCGACCGCATCCAGGTCGAGGTGGTAGTCGCTCCAGCGCCGGATGCAGGCGCGCCGCCCGTCGGAGCGGCCGAAGCCGCGGAAGTCCACGCCGACGACCTCCCAGCCGCGGCGGGCCCACCAGGCCCCGACGTGTTCGTAGCGGCCGAGGTGTTCTCCCAGCCCGTGGACCAGGAGGAGGCGGGGCGGCCCGCCAGGGGTCGGTGCATCGGCCGGCGGCCGCCAGCGATAGCGCTCGAGCCGCAAGCCGTCGGCGGCATGGACGTGGCTGCGCTCGGAGAGGATGGGGGCGTGGCTCACGATCGGCGGAGCCCGGTCCAGGCCACGGCCACGACCAGGGCGAGGTTGGTGACGAGTTTCTCCCAGAGCACGACCACTCCGGTGCCGCAACCGCAGTCGAAGCTGCGCCGGAGGTAGGGGACTTCGGGTTGGATGCCGGCCGCGTGCCAGGCCACGGCGCCGGTGAACAGGAGCAGGAAGAGCACCAGCCAGAGCGAGGCGCCGCGGCGCAGGACTCCGGTGACGAGGGCCAGTGCGCCGAGGACTTCGAGCCAGGGGATGCCGACCGCGGCCAGGTTCTCGAGGCGGACGCCGAAGAGGGCGGCGTCGCCGAGGATGCCGTAGACGTGGATCGCCTTGAGGAAGCCGAAGGGGTCGGCGAGCTTGGGCCAAGCGTAGTAGAGGAGCACGCCGGCGACGGCGATGCGAAGCACGGTCTGTGGGGCGCGCAGCGAGGTCGGCCGCAGGGTCATCGTTCGGGGCCCTCCTTCACCGGAGCGCCGGCGGTGGTCCACTCGTTCCAGCCGCCCTCGAAGATCCAGATGAGCTCGCGGTCCAGTCCGTGGCGATAGACCAGGTCGCGCGCCAGGAAGATGCTGTCCTCGCAATCGCCGCCCGTGCAGTAGACGACGACGATGGCGGCATTGCGCAGCTTGGGCATGAGCTCGTCCAGGGCCTCCTCGTCCTCGAGACTCGTGGAATAGGCTCCAGGGACGTGCCCCTCGCGGTAGCGGGCCGGCCGCCGGGCGTCGAGGAAGATCACGTCACCCTCCGGTGCGTAGAGGAACTCGGCCCAATCACGGGCCTCGTCCAGGCCGACGCTCTGGAACTCGTGCTCCAGGGCGTGTCCGCCGTCGGCGGCGCCGCCCGTGGCCTCGGGAGCCGCCTCGAGGAAGTAGTCACGGCCCAGCGACAGCCCACTCGGATGGAGCGCATTCGCGAGCAGCGCGGCCACCAGGGTGACCGCAGCGAAGACGAGGGCTTGGCGGAGGAGGTGTGGCAAGGTCAGCGCGGGTTCGGGTTCCAGCCGTCGCCGTCCACGTCCAGGAACAGCGGTTGCGAGACCGCGACGAGGTCGTGTCCCGACCACCACCACGGCTGGTCGAGCGCGGGCCCTTGGGCCAGGACCACGGCCCAGGCGTCGCGGTCGGGCGCGGTCAGCGAGAAGTCCAGGTCCAGGGCGAAGGGGCGCCCTGCCTCGGGCTCCGGGCGCCGGGTGGCGACGGTCCGACCCGACACCACGAGGGTCACCTTGTCCAGGCGGGCCCAGGAAGCGCCGGCGACGCGCGCGCCGATGTGGATGGTCTCGCCGGGAGACACCCGAAGGACGCCGTCGTCGGTCGCGGGGAAGCGGGGCGCGAGGAACAGCCCCTGGCTGACGCTCGAGGCGCCGCTGCGGAAGGCCGTCACGACCGCTTCCTCCTGGAGTCGTGCCGGGTCGTCCTCCCCCACGCGGAGGTAGGTGCGCCCGACCCCGGCCGGATTGACCACGGTATGGGTGTCGGAGCTGCCGACGACCCGCAGCGCGTGTCCAGCATCGAGCAGGGCGAACCAGTCGAGGAGGACGCGGCGCCAGCGATCCGGGGGCTCCGAGGAGTTGAGCAGTTCGAGGGCGTCCACGGGCAGGGGCTGGCCGTCCAGGAAGGTGCCGGTCTCGGGGTCGAAACGGCCGCTGCGGAACGGGGCGCTCTCGTCGTCCGGCCAGCGTGGGTGGTTGAGGATGACGTAGCGCGCGCCGGCGCCGCGGATGGAGGCGTCCAGCGCCGCCCAGTCCTCGAGCGAGGCATCGGGGCGCGGCCCTCCCGCCGGCAGGGGGAAGGCGTTGAAGTGTCCGACGGGGGTCGAGACCTCGTTGCCGACGATGGCGAACCAGCGCCCGTCCAGGTCGAGTTCGCGCTGTCGCGGCCGGTAGTCCACCTGGTGGTTGTGGTCGGTGGCGATGGCCACCTCCACGCCGTCGGCCTCCAGGGCGAAGAGCCGCTCCTCCAGCGTCGCGTCACCGTGGCCGCTGAAGGTGTAGGTGTGGAGGTGGGTGTCGGCGGCGACCCAACCCCGGGTGTCCACCTCGCGGCGCAGGACCATCTCCAGCGTCGGAGGCGCTCCCTCACCGAGTTCGACCTCGGCGCGGGCCACGCTCCACTCGGTGCCGCGGCTCGCCCACAGGACGCACTCGCCCGGGCCGAGCTCGATCTCCACCTCGCCAGAGGGCGGCACGATCACGGCGCCGTCGCGGGCGACGAGTCCAGGACGCAGCGCCCGGTAGTGGATCGTGCTCGGATCGCCGTCCGCGTCGCGCAGCGTGAGCCGTGCCGCGAGCGGACGGCCGTCGGGGTCCTGGACCCGGACCGTGAGCGGACGCACGCCGAAGAGCTCTCGGTAGGGACGGTCCAGCAGGCGGATCGCCCCGATGGAGACGTCGTCGCCGACGCGCTCCGTGCTCACGACGAGGCGGTGCTCGCCGGCAGAGAGGAGCTCGGCGGGGACCGGGAACGCGGTCCGGCGCAGGGCCTGGTCGCGCGGTAGCTCACCGAGGAACGTGTCGTCCCAGGTCACCCGCCACACGTCGTCCACGTGTCCGCTGCCGACGACCAGGGTGCGCTCACCGTCGAGGTCGCGGGGCAGCACCACGGAGACCACCAGCTCCCGCTCGCCCTCGGGATCGGGGGCGACCTCGGGCCAGTCGGTGACCCGGTCGTCGCCGAGGTGGACCCAGGACTCCTGCAGGGTGCGCCCGGGTTCGCGGTCGAGGTCGGGCGCTCCGGGTTCCTGGGGGGCACGCGTTCCAGCGACGGCGCCGAGGAGGAGCGCGGCCAGGGCGGCGAAGGGCAGGAAGCGGCTGGACGTCACGACTCCATGCTAGCGCGGTCGCGTCCGCAGGGCGTTCCGCCTTCCCCCCGAAAGGAGCGGTCGCCACGGTCCGTGCGGACCGTGGCGACCGTGGGAAGCGCAGCGGAGGGCCGCCGCCGTCCCTGGGGTCACTGCACGTGCTTCAGGCCGTTGGATGCGGCGACGACGTTGCCCGGCTGCATGGAGTTCACGAACTCCATCGCCTGGGTGTACATCGGGCTCGGCACGACCGGGGGCAGGTTGACGGTGAGGGAGCCGTTGCCCATGAAGGCCGCGCCCTTGAAGTAGCGGCTCTTGCCGCTGACCAGGAGGGTGGCTTCTCCGCCGGCGAGGAAGCGGTTGTCGTTCGGCCGGGTGGCGTAGACCAGGGCGTAGGTGGCGCCGGGGGTGGCGTTGGTCACGGTCCAGGTGGCCGTCGTGCCCTGGATGACCGGCGTCGAGTCGAGCACCAGGGTGTCGGCCGAGCCGGGGTTGGAGGCGTAGTAGGGAGTCGTGCTCGGACCACCGGGAGCCGGAGGAGCAGCGACGGAGTGCAGCGTGCCGAAGGCGAAGGCGCTGGCGAGCAGGGTGGGGATCAGGAGTCTCTTCATCG
>JALUVI010000244.1 GCA_027020785.1 Planctomycetota bacterium
AGATGTCGGCGACATCGAAACGACCGACGCGGCGGATGACGTCGCCGCCGCGGAGACCGGCCTTCTCGGCCGGACTGCCTGCCCCGACGCCTGCGATGGCCATGCCGCCGCCCTCGGGTGCGGAGCCGTAGTCGGGAATGGAACCGAACCAGACCATGGCGACCGGGCCCGCGTCGGCGCCGCCGGCGTGGGGGTCGGGCTCCGGCTCCTGGTAGAGGAACTGGTCGCTCGGGGCCTGGAGCAGCTCCACCAGCATCCACGCCACGCCGTAGGCGACCTCGGTCATGTCCTCGTAGTCGAGCTTCGGGTAGTCGTCGCTCGGCTTGTGGTAGTCGGTGTGCAACCCGCTGAAGAAGAACACGGCCGGGATGCCGGCGTTCTGGAAGCTCATGTGGTCGGAACCGCCGCCGCCCGGCAAGCGGTCGTCGGCCGGTTTCAGGTCGACCAGGAAGCCCTCGTCGCGCATCACGGCGCGGGCGTGCTCCAGGGCGGGGCGGAAGGCGGCGCAGTCGTCCACGCTGCCGACCGTGTAGCGGTGGTCGTTGGGCCGCCCCACCATGTCGAGGTTGACGTTGGCGACCACCGATTCGATGGGAACGGTCGGGTTGCGTACCCAGTGTTGCGACCCGAGAAGGCCGAGTTCCTCGGCGTCCCAGAACGCGAACAGCAGGCCCCGCTCTCGCGGACGCGGACCGATCGGGGCCCGGCCGAACATCTCGGCGATCTCGAGGACCGTGGCGGTGCCGCTGGCGTTGTCGTCGGCGCCGTTGTGGATGGCGTGGACGCCGGGCGCCAGCGAACCCTCGCCGCCCCAGCCGAGGTGGTCGTAGTGCGCGCCGACCACGACGACCTCGGGGCCCGCCCCCGGCGCCAGGGCCAGGACGTTGCGGGCGCGGACGCGCGGGCGCTCGACGACCGTGCGCACCGTCACCGCGTCGAGTTCGCCGCCCTCCTGGGCGATGCGCCACTCCAGGTCCTCGAGCACCTCGGGGGACACGGTGACGACCGGAACCGAGAAACGGCCCGGCGCCGCAGCGAAGGGGATGACGGCCTCGCCGCCGCGCTCGACGTCGTCGGGATGGGTGCCGAGGACGACTCCCACCGCGCCGGCGGCCTCCGCGGCGCGGATCTTGCGGCGGAGACTGCCCAGGCTTCGGGCCTCGTCCGAGAGCGGCCCCTGCGCCACGTAGCGCCGCACCACCACGACCTTGCCCGCCACGTCGGCGGCGGCGAAGTCGTCCTGGTCGTGCTCGGGGTCCACCACGCCGTAGCCCGCGGCCACCGCCGGCGCGGTGACGACCCCGGTCGGCGAACCGGCGACGGTGCCGGCGTCCAGCTCGATCAGGGTCTGGATCTGCAGCGAGCTCGGCCCCGGCTCGGGGGGCAGTTCGACCTCGAACCACTGGAAGTAGGAGCCGTCCTCGCCGGCGGGTTCGAGTCCGGCCTCCTCGAGCCGCTCGGCGAGGTAGCGCGCCGCCTCCGCAGCCCCGTCGGAGCCGGTGCGCCGCCCCTCACGCGAATCGGAGGCGAGCCAGCGGACGTGGCAGTAGAGCTCCTGGGGCTCGATGCTCGGACCGTTGGCGCAGCATGCGCCGAGCGGGACCGTCAGGAGGAGGAGGAGGGAGAGGAAGCCGGGACGTCGCATGGGCGCCCAGTCTAGCCGAGACGGACGAAGGGATTGGTGGCCGCCTCGTGGCCGATGGTCGTCGTGGGCCCGTGGCCGCAGTGGACCACCGTCTCGGGCGGCAGGACGTAGAGCTTCTCGACGATGGAACGCCGCAGCTGCTCGAACGACCCTCCGGGCAGGTCGGTGCGGCCCACCGAGCCGCGGAACAGGACGTCCCCCGCCACCAACCGCGCGCCCTCGGCATCGTGGAACACGACGTGGCCCGGGGTGTGCCCCGGGGTCTCGTACACCCGCAACTCGGACTCGCCGAAGCGGATCCGGTCGCCCTCGCGCAGGGCGACCTCGGCCTCGGGCGCCTCGACCGCGCCGGGCAGCCCGAGCCAACGCGCCTGCTCCGGCAGGCCGAGCCGCAGCGGGTCGTCCCCCGGCGGGAAGGCGAAAGGGATCCCCAGCGCGCGCTGCAGCGCTGCGGTGCCGCCGATGTGGTCGAGGTGGCCGTGGGTGGCGACGACCAGCCTCGGCGTCAGCCCGCGCCGCTCCAGGAAGTCGAGCACGGGGCCGGCGTCGCCGCAGTCGCAGACCACCGACTCGCCGGTACGGTCGCAGACCCAGACGGTGCAGTTCTGCTGGAAGGGGGTGACCGGGATCTCGTGGATGGTGACCATGATCGGATCAGGAACCGGGGCCGACCCAGTGGGCGCCGTCGGCGAGGACTTCCTTCTTCCACACCGGCAGCCGCGCCTTGACCAGGTCCATGGTCGCGGCGGCGGCGGCGAAGGCAGGCGCGCGATGGGCCGCGGCGACCACGACGGCGACGCCCGCCGCGCCGACCGGGACACGTCCGACGGCGTGTTCCAGGCCGACGCGCAGGACGTCGTGGCGCGCCAGGACCTCGGCGAAGATCCGCTCGGCCTCCGCCCGACACAACACCTCGTGGGCCTCGTACTCCAGCGCCAGGACCTCGCCGTCGGCGACCGCCCGCGGCGCGCTCCGTGCGGTGCCCAGGAAGGTGACCAGGGCGCCGGCGTCCGGGCCGGCCAGGCGTTCGGCGAGCCGACGCCCGTCCACCGGGCCGTCCTGGAGTCGGAAGGAGCAGCGTTCCACGGCTCGGCGGTCAGCCGCCGGACACCGGCGGCAGCAGGGCCAGGTCGTCCCGATCGGGCAGGGGCTCGTCCGCCGCGAGCCAGCGATCGGCGGTGGCGACCCCGAACCCCGCCCCGGCCAGTTCCGGGTGCGCCGCCGCGGCGAGGCGCGCCAGGTCGCGGACCCGCGCGTCGTCGGGCACGTCCAGCTCCAGGACCGGCCCGACCGCCTCGGCCAGGGACGCGTAGAGCCGGACCCGGACGCGACGGCTAGAAGGGGACGTCATCGTCGCCGATGGCGCTCTGGCCGCCGCCGAAGTCCTCCCGACCCGGGAACTCGGCCGAGGTCCCGGCGGTCGGTTGCGCCTGCGGCGCGCCCTGGCCGCCACCCTCGCCGCGACCGCCGACGAAGGTGAAGTCGTCCACGATGACCTCGAGCTTGGTGCGGTTCTGGCCGGTCTCGCGGTCCTGCCAGCGTGACTGGCGGAGCTTGCCCTCGACCAGGACCGGGCGCCCCTTGCTCATGTAGCGGGCGAAGGCCTCGGCGCGCCGGCCGAACATGACCAGGTCGACGAAGCTGGTCTCCTCGCGCCAGCCGTTCTGGCCGTCGGGGACGCGGTCGTTCACGGCGAGCCCCACCTTCATGACGTGGGTGCCGCTCTGGGCCTGGCGGAGTTCGGGGTCCCGGGTGAGGTTCCCCATGAGGATGACGCGGTTGTACGAGGCCATGCTTGCGAAACGGTACAGGAAATCGGTTTCCGGGGAAGGAGTGTGGACGAGGCCGCCCCCTGGAAGCCCCCGGCGCATTCGCTATTCTAGGACCATGCCCGAGTCCTTTCAGACCTCCGAGGAGACGGATTCCCCGATGGGACGGGAACGCCGCAGGTTTCCCCGTACCCGGGTCGAGTCCCTCCCGCTCCAGCTCGACGGAGGCGCCCCGCTCCGGGTCCGCGACCTCTCCCGCGCCGGGGTCTGCGTCTTCAGCGAGGAGCCGCTGCGGATGATGACCCACGTCGGTTTCCGTTTCGAGACCCCCGACGGCGAGACCATCCAGGGCGAGGGCGTCGTGGTGCGTTGCGAGCGACTGTCCCCGGCCCTGGGGCACTACGAGGTCGCGATCTACTTCCAGGAGCTCGCCCCCGGCAGCGAGGAGCGCCTGGTCGCCTTCCTGGCCGGACTCGGCCAGGGTTCCTGACCGCCGCCGCGCGCCTCCTCCTCACGCCGGCCGGAGCACCAGGGCGCGCTCGACCCCACCGAGGTCGCGCCGACGCTCACACGCGAGGAAACCGAGTTCCCGGGCCAGCCCGACCACGGCGTCGGCGCGTCCGGCGCCGACCTCCAGGACGACCACGCCCGGCGGGGCGAGCCGTTCCGCAGCCCCGGCCAGGACGTGCCGATAGGCCCACAGCGGGTCCCCCTCCGGGGTGAACAGGGCTGCGTGCGGCTCGTGCTCGGCGACCCCGGGGCCGAGCTCCTCGCCGGGGACGACGTAGGGCGGATTCGAGACCACCGCGGCGAAGCGCCCGGTGAGCCCGCGCCACCAGTCGCTGCGGACCAAGGACGCGCGGCGCTCCAGGCACAGTCGCCGTCGGTTGCGCTCGGCCAGGGTGAGGGCGCGGCGCGAGACGTCGGCCCCCACCCCGCGCCAGGCCGGGCGCAGGTGGAGGAAGCCGAGGAGGAGGCAACCGCTGCCGGTGCCGAGGTCCAGCAGCGGTGCCGGGCCCGGCGGTACGACCGGCAGGTGGTCCAGGAGGGCCTCCAGCAGGCACTCGCTGTCGCTGCGCGGCACCAGGGCCTCCGGACCGGCCAGGAGCTCGACGGCGTGGAAGCCGACCCGGCCCTCCAGGTGGGCCAGGGGCACGCCGCGGGCCAGGGCTTCGACCCGAAAGCGGAAGCGGGCCGGGTCGCCGCGGGCGCCGCGCCACACCCGGTCGGCGAGCCAGCCCGGGTCCTCGTCCGCCGCGGCCAGGAGCGACCGGGCCCAGGCCCGCAGCGCCGGCGGCGGAGCGGGTTCGGCGGAACGCGCCACCGCGGTCAGGACGCGGCCTGCTGCTTCCTCTTCGCCGCCCGGGCCGCCTTGCGCGCCTCGACCTCGGCGGCCTGGCGCTTCTTGTTGGCCTCCATCCCGCTCTTGACTCCCTTGAACAGGATCACCGTGCCGTAGACGCCTGCTCCGATGGTCAGGAGGATGGCTGGCACGTGGGCCGCGGCCACGACCTCGCCGGGCCAGGCGTCCACGATCCACTGCAGGGCCTCCTGGTCGCCCGCCTTGAGGCGGACCAGACCGAAGGTCCCGAGCAGGATGGCCTCGATCGGCGCGAGCAGGAGCACGGCGCCGAGCATCCCGCCGGAGATGGCGGGCATCGCCCACAGGCGCCAGGTGCCGACCCAGGAGGCCCACACGCCGATGACGCAGAAGACGAGGGTGACCAGGCCGAGGACGGTGTCGGCGCCGCGTCCGCCCGTGCTCCACGGCGAGACCAGACCGGCGATCATCAGGAGGTAGGCGAGCAGGGACTTCGAGAACTGCGGGTCCAGCGGCTCCTCCGCGGGCGGCGGGGGCAGCTTCGCGTCCTTCTTCTTCTGGAGGGTCGGCAAGGCCAGCGCCAGGAGTCCCCCGACCAGGGCGCCGATGGGCCCGAGCTTCGGGCCGTCGCCGCCGAGGGCCAGGGCGAGCCCGGCGGCGCCGGCGAGCAGGGCCAGGCCGGCGGCCCAGGGCTGGTGCGGTCGGTACGCGGGGCGGACCCGGGCGAGACCGTGGCAGACCAGGTCCCAGACCACCCATGCGACGGCGAAACGCGCCAGCACCGAGGCTTCGGCCGGGAACGGACCGAGGAGGCCGCCGAGGGCGACCAGCAGGCCCTCGCTGCCCGCAGCCAGGGTCTTGCGCAGCGGGGCGGGCCGCCCGCCGGCGGGCGGCGTCGGGGCGGGAGCCGGGGGCGCGTCTTCGATCACCTCGAAGTCGGTGCCCAGCGGCATGACGGGCTTGTCCTTGTTCTCCATGGCGTCGTCTCGGGGCGGCCGGATCCGTCGGAGGACGGGGGCCGCGGCGTCAGAGGGAGGCCAGCTTCTCCGCGCGGTCGGCGGCTAGCAAGTCCTCCAGGATGGGGTCCAGGTCGCCCTCCAGCACCTTCTCCAGGCTGTAGCTCCGGGAGATGCGGTGGTCGGTGACCCGGTTCTGCGGCCAGTTGTAGGTCCGGATGCGCTGCGAGCGGTCGCCGCTGCCGACCTGGCTCCGCCGCAGGTCCTGGCGTTCGGCCTCCCGCGCCTGGCGCTCGCGCTCGTAGAGCCGAGCCCGCAGCAGGGCCAGGGCGCGCTCACGGTTGCGCAGCTGGGACTTGTCCTCCTGGCACCGCACGGCGATGCCGGTGGGCAGGTGGACCACCCGCACCGCCGAAGCGGTCTTGTTGACGTGCTGCCCGCCCGGCCCGCCGGCGCGCATCGCGGTGAACTCGAGGTCCTCGTCCCGGAGCTCGAGGTCCACCTCCTCGGCCTCGGGCATCACCGCCACGGTCGCCGCCGAGGTGTGGATGCGCCCCTGGGTCTCGGTCTCGGGGACGCGCTGGACGCGGTGCCCGCCCGATTCCCAGCGC
>JALUVI010000245.1 GCA_027020785.1 Planctomycetota bacterium
CAGCGCCTGCCAGCGGCGCTCCAGCTCCTCGCGGTTCGGCTCGTCCAGCTCGCGGAAGCGCCGCCACCGCTCGAGGTAGCGCCGGCGCTGCTCCTCGTCGAGGCCCTGCCACCAGCGGCGGAACTCGTCGCGCTCGGCGGGGTCGGCGTCCGGCCCCGGACGCTGCGGCGCGTCGGCCGCGGGCGGCCCGCCCGAGGGGACGTCGCGCGGCGGCGGCGCATCGCCGGCCTGGAGCGCGGCGGCCAGGCAACAGGCGAGGAGGACCGGAGTCATCGCCGCCCTCCTCCCACACCGGCGCCGGGCGCGGCCTCCCCTGCCGCGTCCGCGTCCAGGCCCTCGGCCTCGACGGCGGCCGCGTCCTCGGCGACCCAGTCCCAGGCCTGGTCCCACGGCGTGGTCTCGCTGGCGGCCACCGCCAGGCCGGGCTCGAGGTCCGGGTCCTCCAGCAGCTCCCAGGAGTCGAGCAGGTCGCGATAGGCGTAGAGCTCGTCGAGCGACGCGGTCTCGCCGTCCAGCGGCGGTGCGACCGCCTCGCCGGTCGGCAGCGCACCGCCCGAGCCCAGCCAGTAGCCGGCGCCGAGGAACAGCACCGCCGCGGCCGCCGCCGAGACCAGCGCCGGCAGCAGGCGGAACCGACGGCGCCGACGCGCCGCGCCCTCCTCGGCCGCGATGCGCTCGGCCAGCCGCTCGGCGAACCCCTCGGGCACCGGCTCCGGCGGGAGCAGGTCGAGGAGGTCGTCGAGCCGGCGGTCCTCTGCGTCGTGGCGGGAGGTGTCGGTCATGGCAGGAGCCCGTGGTCGGTCAGTTCTTCCCGGAGCCGGGTCCGGGCCCGATGGAGCAGGGACTTGACGGCCTTGGCCGAGATGCCCATCAGCGAGCCGATCTCGGCGAGGTCCAGCCCCTCGTAGTGTTGCAACACCAGCGCCGTCCGTTGGTTCCGGGGAAGCCGGTCGAGCGCGGCCCGGACCAGGGCGGCGCGGTCGCCGCGGTCGGCGGCCTCGACCGGATCCGGACTGGCGCCGTCGGCGAGGCCCTCCTCGGCCCCCTCGGGGAGGGGCCGCACCGGACGCCGCCCCTCGTCGCGCAACCGGTTCAGCGCCAGGTTGTAGGTGATGCGGTAGAGGAAGGTGGTGAACTTCCCGGTCGGGCGGTAGCCGTCGCGGCTCCGCCACACCCGCAGGAAGGTCTCCTGCGCCAGGTCCTCGACCGAGCCGCGCGGCCCGAGGATGCGCCGCAGCATGCCGAACACGGGGCCCTGGTAGAGCTCGACCAGCCGCGTGAACGCCTCGTCGTCCCCGTCCCGGAAGGCGAGCATCAAGGCGACGCCGGGGTCGTCCAGGAAGCGGTCCGGGTCCGGGTTCAACGGTTCATTCGAGGGGCCAGCCGAAGGCGTTCCAGCCGCGGGGCCACAGCCGCCCTCCGACGCGGCCGAGGATACGCCCCCGCTCCACGGCGCCGTAGTGCCGGGAGTCGCGGCTGGTCTCGGGGTGGTCGCCAAGCAGGAAGTACTCGTCGGGACCCAGACGGAACCCCGTCGCCCCGCCGACGGTTCCGGCGATTCGGACCAGGTCGCGGCCGACCCGCAGACGCTGCAGCGTGGCCGCCCCCGCGACCTCGACCGCGAGCACCGCCTGGGTGGCCTGGTCGAGCGGCAGGCCCACCACCTGGCGCGGCTCGGCGAGCCCGACCGACGCGCGCAGGGCGACTCGACCGTCCACGGCGACGACGAGTTCCCCGTCCACGACGGCGAGGAAGAGGGAAGCAGCGGCGACGTGACCGCTCTCCTCGTGGAGCAGCGCTGGCGCGGCCTCCGGGCCGCCGACCGCCGCGCCCCCCGAGACGCGGCGCACCCGGAGCCGCCCGCTCCCGTCCAGCGCCGCGGTGAAGTGGTCGCGGCCCGCCTGGTGGTGGAGGACGACGGCGGCGGCGGGCTCGCCGAGGGCGAAGCGGAGCTCGAGCCCGGCGTCGCGCACCGGCCGCGCGCCCGGCACGAACTCGCCGCGGCGCAGGTAGCCGTCGCGGACCGGCTCCGGCAACGGCAGCCGAACGGGCCCGGCGCCGGCGGGACGGGTCCATGCGCCGTCCGGGCCGCGCTCGAACCCGGCCGCGGCGAGCCCGAGCAGGGCGTCGAGGGCGGCGCCCCGGACGTCGGCCTGGGGCACCAGGTCGAGCACCCCCGCCACCTCGCGGACCGCTGGGCGGCCGTCGGCCCAGACGTCCTCGCCCAGGACTTGCACCACCTCGCCGGGGAGACCGGCGACGCGCTTGACGGCGAGCCGGCCGCTGCCGGGTTCCCGGAACACCACCAGCTCGTGGCGGCGCGGCGCGGCGTCGCCGAAGCCGCGGATCCGGATCCAGTCGCCCTCCACCAGGGCGGGCTCCATGGAGGTGCCGCGCACCCGGTGCGGGCGCCAGGTCGCGGGGCCGAGGGCCCAGCCGACCAGGGCCAGCAGGAGGAGCGCCGCGACGACGGCGCAGCGGCGCCGCGCACGGGTCACGTCAGCAGTCCGGAGGCGACCAGCATGAAGATGACCGCCGCGGAGAGGTCGCTCATCGCCATCATCAGCGGCCCGGACACGAGCGCCGGGTCGAGGCCGGCGGCCTCGCTGGCCATGGCGACGGTGGTCGCCAGCGCGCCGCTCCAGGTCATGGCGATGAGGAGCGCCAGGCCCAGGACCACGCCGGCCATGGTCTCGCCGGTGAACAGGGCCATCACCGGGGTCGCGACGAGCGCGGCCAGGAAGCCAAGGGCGGCCGCCACCTTCAGCTCGCCGAAGAACACCTGGAGGCGGCGCCCGGGCACGATCTGGCCGACCGCGAAACCGCGGACCAGGACCGCCGAGGTCTGGGTGCCGACCATCCCCGAGAGGCCGAGGACCAGGGGCAGGTAGGGCAGGACCAGGGCCAGCGCCCCGTGGAGGTTGCGGTCGGAGGAAGGTTCGGGGTCGCCGAAGCCGAACAGCGCGATGGCCCGCGAGATGAGGAGCCCCGAGGCCACCGGCATGACCAGCATCGGGGCGCGGTGCGCGACCTTGAGCCAGAACGGCTCGGTGGCCTCCGAGCCCGAGGCGGCGCCGGCCAACAGCAGGGCGTCCTCGGAGCCCTCCTGCTCGAGGACCTCCAGCGCGTCGTCGGCGGTGACGATGCCGAGGATGCGGCCGTGCGCGTTGACCACCGGCAGCGACGACAGGTTGTAGTGGAGGATGCGGCGCGCCACCTCCTCGCGGTCCTCGTCGGGCCGCGCCGTGATGACGTCGGGGTTCATCACCTCGCCGACGGTGGCGTGGATGTTGGCCTCGAGCAGGTCGCGGGTGGAGACCACCCCCTCCAACCGACCCTCCTCGTCCACGACGTAGACGTTGTAGACCTGCTCGGACTCGCCTTCGTCGCGCTTGATGCGCTTGAGCACGTCGCCGACGCGGTCGTCCGCGCGCGCCGTCAGGAACTCGGTGGTCATCAGCCCGCCGGCCGAATCCGGCGGGTACTGGATCAGCTTGCGCAGCGCGTTGGCGTCCTCCGGCTCGAGGAAGCACAGCACCTGCAGCCGTTCGCCCTCCGGCAGCTCGTCGAGCAGGTCGGCGGCCTCGTCGCCGGGCAGCCGCCCCAGGATCTGGGCCAGCCACGCGGCGTCGGCCTGCTGGAGCATGCGCCCGATGTGCCGGACGTCCACCTCCTCCAGCACCGCAGCGGCGTCGTCCACGTCCAGGGCCCGCAGGACGCGGTAGGCCTCCTCGGGGTCGAGGTCGTGGCTGACCACCTCGGCCAGGTCCGCGGGGTGGAGCCCCTCCAGGTCGAGGGGGCCGACGCCGCCTCCTTCCAGGAAGGCCTTCAGCCGAGCGAGGGCTTCGCTGCGGGCTTCCCGTTGGGGGTCCTGGGTCTGCGGCACGGCCGCATCCTAACGGGGCCCGCGGGGCCGTCCCCAGCCGTGCTTGCGGAAGAACCGCCAGGCCGACGCCGTGAACAGTCGGGCGTGGCGCCAGCCCTTGCGCGCCGCCCCGCCGGCGTGGTGGCGGATGCGCACCGTCGGCACGAAGGCGATGCGCCAGCCCCGGGCGCGGAGCTCGCGGCACAGGTCGAGGTCCTCGAAGTAGAGGAAGAAACGCTCGTCGAAGCCGCCGACGTCGTCCAACGCCTCACGGCGACACAGGAGGAAGCAACCGCTGGCGTGGGGCACGTCCTCGTGGACCCGGTCCGTGTCCAGGTCGGCGAGGGCGTAGGCGTCGAGGCGGCGCGCCGCGCGGCGCCGCAGCCAGGCCGGCGCGAAGCCGCGCAGGAACAGGGTCCACGGGTCGGGGTCGCCCTTGAGGAGGTGGCGCGGACCGCCGGGCCCGGTGTCCACCCAGGGACTGACGACGGCGGTGCGCGGCCGCCCGCGCAGGAAGGCGAGGCCGGCGGCGAGCGCGTCCTCCTCCATCACCGCGTCGGGGTTCAGCACCAGGTGGAAGGGCGCGGCGCAGCGCGCCAGCGCGCGGTCGTGGCCGGCGCCGAAACCGGGGTTGTCCCCGTGGGCGAGGACCTCGGCGCCGCCCCCCGGCGCGCCGGCGGCGAAGTCGCGCCCGAGACGCTCGAGGAGCGGCGTCGCCGCAGAGCCCGCCGAGTGGTCCACCAGGACGAGGCGGCAGGTCGCCAGCTCCCCCGCTTCGCGGGCCCGCCGCACCGCGGCGGCGAGCGCCGACACCGTGGGCGCGAGGAGACCTTCGTCGGGGTCGTGGACGACGACCGAGACGGTCAGGTCAACCGGGGACGACACCATCGCCGGCGAGGGAGCGTTCGGACTCGGCTTCGTAGGCGGCCACGACTTCTTCGGGCGGGCCGTCCATGCGGACGCGCCCGTGGTCGAGCCAGACCACACGGTCCATCACCTCGCGCACGACGTCCATGGAGTGCGACACCATGACGACGATGGGGGTGCGCTCGATGAGCCCGCGCATGCGCTGCACCGCCTTCTCGCGGAAGGTGATGTCGCCGCCGCCGAAGACCTCGTCGAGCAGGAGGACCTCCGGCTCGACCTCGGTCACGGTGGCGAAGGCGAGACGGCTCGCCATGCCGCGCGAGTAGTACTTCAGCGGGGTGTCGCGGAAGTCGGGGATCTCGGCGAACTCGAACACCGCGTCGACGCGCTCGCGCATCCGCGCCGCGGGGATGCCGAGGAGCGCACCGGCCTGGATCACGTTCTCGACCCCGGTCAACTCGGGCTGGAAGCCGAGTCCGACGCGGAACAGCGGCACGACGAAGCCGCGGACCTCCACGCGGCCGCGGGTCGGCGGGAAGATGTCGGCGACCAGCCGCAGCAGCGTGGTCTTGCCGGCGCCGTTGCCGCCGATGACGGCGACGCGCTGGCCGGTCTCGACGGTGAGGTTCACCCCGCGCAGGGCGTGGAGATCGCGGTACTCGGCGACCCCGCCGCGCAAGGTCTGGATCAGGGAGGCCTTGAGGCTGGGACGCCGGTTGGAGTAGACCCGATAGACCAGGTCCACGTCCTCGAGGCGGACGATGGGGTCGGTCGCGGTCACAAGCGGAAGACGACGCGGTGTTCGTTGCGGTCGGCCACGTAGAGGCCGAGCGACAGACTGGCGACCGCGAGGGCGGCCGCGGTGAGGAGGGTCGCGGTCTCGGGCGGCCGCGCCCAGTTGATGACGTCGTCGAAGATCCGGACGAAGTGGTAGGCCGGATTGAGCTTGGCGTAGACCTCGGCCTCCGGCGGGATGCGGTCGAAGGGAATGAGGACCGGGGTCATGTAGAACCACGCCCGCATGCCGACGCCGACCAGGTGGACGATGTCGCGGAAGAAGACCATCGCGACGGCGGCCACGGTGGCGAGCCCGAGGGCGAACATGAACAGGAGGAGGACGGCCACCGGCAGCCAGAGCAGGGCCCAGCTGGCGCGGAAGCCGAGGAACCAGGCGACGATGGAGAGAGCCAGCGTCGCGAAGAGGTACTCGACGAAGGCGAAGAGGACGCGGCGGAAGACGAGGAGGACCTTGGGGAGGGGATACTGCAACAGCAGCGCCTCGCCCTGGACCAGCGAGCGGCTGCCCGACTCGATGGAGCCGGCGAGGGCCTGCCACGGCAGCAGACACGCGAAGAGGTGCAGCGAGAAGCTGCCGGGGCCGGTGCCGCGCCCGAAGACCACGCTGAAGGCGGTGGCCATCACGGTCAGCATCAGCAGGGGGTTGAGCAGCGACCACAGGAAGCCCAGCGAGCTGCGCCGATACTTCAGCCGCAGGTCCTGGACCAGGAAGGTCCGGATCAGTTGGCGCCTCCTCCAGAGCGCCGCGAGCTGGCGGACGACGGCCATGTCAGGAGGCGACGGCGTGCCGGGGGTAGCCCCAGCGGTCGAGCTGGGCTCCCACCACGTCGTCGGCGAAGGCGAGGTCCTCGGGGGAGCAGTCGCGGAGGTGGCGCGCCACGGCGGTCTCGGCGAAGTCACGGCGCTGGACCTTGCGGCGCAGGCCCTGGACCACGCCCGGCGCAAGGTGGTGGGCGTCCACGTCGCGGAACCTGGCGATGTGGTCGCCGACCGCATCGTCCCAGGGCACGCCGAGCTCTTCGAGGAGGCGCCGCGTCTCGCCCTCGTAGTCGGCGACCAGGTCCTCGTAGCGGATGCTGGTCAGGCGCTCCGGCGGGAGCCCCGCCATGAACTCCTCGTAGGTGTCCACGAAGCGCTTCCACAACTCGAGTGCTTCGCGGAAGGGCTTGTCGCGCATGTCGGCGATGGAGCACGCGCTGTCACGCGGGTCGCGGACGATCCAGACGTAGCGCGCCGTCGGCCAGTGGCGCTCCAGGAAGTCGAGGCAGTCACTGAAGTGCGGATGCTTCTCGCCCCAGTAGAGGAGGTCGGCCTTGCCCTTCTCCTCGGCGAGCCGAGCGAAGAAGCCTTCGATGAGCTCCGGAGCCTGCTCGTCCAGGTAGTCGGCCCACTCGCGGTGGTACTGCTTGCCGTAGACCAGCCCGTGTTTGGGCGCGCCGCCGCGACTCCGCCGCACCTGCTGGGCCACCTGCAGGAACACCGCGGTCTCGTTGGTCGTCAGCAACCGCGGGTGGGCGTCCAGGATCTTGCTGACCAGGGTGGTCCCCGAACGTGGCGGGCCGATGAGGAACAGCGGCGCCGCGCCGTCGAGCGGGCGGCCGGTCGCGCCGGAAGCGGCGGACTCGTCGGGGCGGCGACGGCGGCGGAACAGCATGCCGGCGTGGGATTCTAGGTCCGTCCCTCCCCCTTCCCCAGGAGACGGCGGAGACGGCGGCCGAGACGGACCTCCAGCCGCCGTTCCACGGCGGCGAGTCGTTCCTCGAGGGCGCCGAGACGCTCGCACGCGGCGTCGCGCTCACCGGCGAAGCGGAGCGCGGCCTCCTGCTCCCGCCGCAGCTCGTCACCGAGCCGCTCGGCTTCCGCGCGGGCGGCCTGGAGGGCCTCCTCGCGCTGGGCCAGGGCCCGCTGCAAGTGGTCGCGGTCGGAGAGCAGGACCGCGGTCGCGGCCTGGAGCTCGCGGCGGAGCGGCGGCGGCTCGGCGGCGCGCAGGAGGTGCGGCGGCAGCGGCCCCGGCTCGGGCGCCGAGAGCCACGCCAGGAGCTCGCGGGTCTCCGGCTGGAGCTCGGCGAGGCGGCCGTCCTCGGGGCGGTGATGGCGCAGACCGGGGTCGGCCTCGGCGCGGATGGCGGCGCGGCGCGCGTCGTCGAGCGGGGGCAGCGGCAGGTCGAGGACCTCGCGCACCCGCTCGACCTCGGCGACCGGGTCCTCGAGCAGACGTTCGTAGCGGACCACCGTCCGCGCCCCCTCGGGCGCGTCCCGCCACGCCGCCACGGTGTAGCGCCGCCACAGGTCCTCGGCGACCAGCCGCGGCAGGCCGTTGCGGCGCGCCAGCGAGTCCATGACCTCGAGCGGATGGCGCAGCGCGAGCACCCACGCCGTGCGCTGCGGCAGGAGGTCGCGCCAGAACGGGACCAGCAGCGAGGCGCGTGGGTCCTTGAAGCCGAAGACGCGGGCCGCCCCGAAGCGCTCGTCGAGCAGGGTGCGGGCGCGGGCGCGCTGCGGTGCGCACTCGGGGCCGGCGAGGCGTTCGGCCAGCGGTTCCGGCGGCGGCGCCGCCCAGCTGCCGCCGAGCAGGGCGAGCAGCTCGTCGTCCACGGCGCGGAGCTCCTCGTGCTCCCAGAAGCCGCGGGGGTTGTCGAAGGCGGGGCCGGCGAGCTCCTCCTCGCGCCCGAGCTCGACCCCGGCGAGGCCGAGCAGGCGGGTCAGCAGCGAAGTGCCGCTCCGATGCATGCCGACGACCACGACCGCCGCGCGGTCGTCGTCCCTGGCGGAGGCGTTCACGCGACCCCGGCGCCGGACCGGGCGGCGCAGCGGCGGCGGAAGTCCTCGAGCGCGGCGGCGTCCACGCGTTCCTCGAGTCGGCGGTCGAGCAGCGCGTTCGCGAAACGATGGAGCTCGAGGTCGCGCTGGTTCTTGGCGACGAGCTCGTCGTAGAGCGCGTCGCCGAGATCGGCGCGCAGCTCGGCCAGCCGCTCCTCCAGGGAGGCGCGCCGTCCGCGGGTGACGTTGCGCGGCGCGCACGACAGGTCGAGGTCGGGGAACCAGCGCCGCAGCACGGCCTCGCCCACGCAGACGCTCTCGTCGAAGCGCTCGACGGTGCCGGTCAGCGCCATCCCCTCGAGCGCGGCCTTCGCGGCGTCGAGGTCGGGACGCTTCGGTCCGTGCTCGCGGTGCACCGAGAGGAACCCGAGGTGGTAGTCGCACAGGAGATTGGGGTGGCCCTGCGACAGGCGCCAGCGCACGTAGCCGGGCAGGTCGAGCTCCTTGGCCATGCGCGCGCCGGGGCTCGTGCCGCGCTGACGGCGCTCGAAGGCGTAGATGGAGCGCACCCGGTCGAGCGGGTGGCGCACCAGGAGGATGGGCAGCCAGTGGAACCCGGTCTCGGGCAGCGAGCGCGGCCGCGCCTGGTGGCTCGACAGCACCTGGACCGCGGGCCGACGCGCCAGGAAGGCCGCAACCTCGTCGCAGGTCAGGCAGTGGTTCGGCCGCGGCCCGTCGTAGGTGGCGAAGCGGGGGCCGAACTCGCGCTCCAGGGCGCCGTCGAGCGTCGTCCCCGCGTTCTTGAACACGTGGTGGTGGAGGACGACGAGCCGGTCCTGGCTCTCCGGGGACAGGGGCTGGCTCACGAGACGGTCCGGGTGGCCTGGGGTTCCCGACGTTCCCGGGCCTCGTTTCCTTCCCCGCCGTCGGGTCGGGTCGGGGCGAAATCGCGGCGGATGATAGCACGGGCCCGCTCGACCGAGAACGCATCGCGCACCAACGCCAGCCCCGCCTCGCGGGCCGCCCGCCAGGCCGCGTCGTCCTCGATCACCTCGAGGGCGCGGGCCGCGAAGGCCGCGGCGTCGGCGCACGGCGCCAGTGCGGCGTCGGCCCCGGGGATGCCCTCGGCGCCGACGGGCGTGGTCACGACCGGCAGCCCCGCGGCCATCGCCTCGACCACCTTGCCCTTGACGCCGGCGCCGTAGCGCAGCGGCACCACCACGGCGCGGCACGAGGCGTAGGCCGCGGCCAGCTCCTCCTCCGAGACGCGCCCGCGCACCTCGACCCCGTCGCCGGCCAGGGCTTCGTCCACGTGGGCGCCGACCAGGACCAGCCGGGCGTCGGGGCGGCGCGCGCGAACCAGCGGCCAGACCTCGGCGACGAACCAGCGCACGCCGTCCTCGTTCGGGGGATGGCGGAAGCCGCCGACGAACAACAAGGTGGCGGGGTCGCGCCCGGCCAGCGGGTCGTCGGCCCCGCCACCCACCGGGACCGAGTCGTAGAAGAACAGCGGCACGTCGTGCGCCTCGACGCCGGGGCGGTGCTGGCGCAGCCAGTCGCGCTCCCACGAGCTCGGCGTGTGGACGACGTCGGCCGCGGCGAAGGCGCGGTCCTCCAACGCCTTCCAGCGCAACGCCTCGGGGCTGTCGCCGTCGTGCCCGGCGAGCTCCCAGGCCCGCTGCTCGCGCACGTGGTGCAGGTCGTGGCACTGGTACACCAGCCGGGCCTGCGGCGCGTGCTCGAGGATGGCGTCCAGGTGATGGGCGGCCACCTGCGGCCGATGCAGGTGGACCGCATCGAGTGCAGCCCCGTGTTCGCGCCACCACTCGGCGTGGTGCGGGCCGAAGCCGTGGCCGTGCAGCACCTCGACCCCCATCGCCTGGAGCTGCGTGGTGTAGGGCTGCGCCGGGAAGAGGTTGTCGGGAAGGAAGTGGACCTGCCAGCCCTCGCGGACGAACAGCTCGAGCCACTGCCAGGTGTGGCGCGAGCCGGCGTCGGCGTCCCAGCTCGGCACCTGGTGGTCCACCACTGCGATCCGCGGGCGGCCGCGCGAGCGGTCGCGGGCGGCGAACAGCTCGTCGGGGCCGACCGCCTGCTCGCGCCGCAGCGTCTCGCCCCACTTGTCCACGAACTTCACGCGGTTGACCTCCTGATAGCGCTTGAAGCCGGAACTGGTGTCGGTGCCGTGCGACACCCCCTCCAGGTGCACGACCACGGCGCGCGGCTCGTACACCACCTTGCGCCCGGCGGCGCGGACCGCGAAGGCGAGGTCGGTGTCCTCGTAGTAGCAGGGGGCGAAGCGGTCGTCGAAACCGCCGAGGTCCTGCCACAGCGCACGCGGCACGAGCAGGCACGCGCCGGAGCAGTAGTCCACCTCCTTGCGGTAGTCGTAGGCCGGTGCGTGCGGGTCGTCGCCGCGACCGTAGTTCCAGCCGCTGCCGTCCTGGAAGACGATGCCCCCGGCCTCCTGCAGCCGCCCGTCGGCGCCGACCAGCTTGGCGCCGACCAGGCCGACCTCGGGGTCGGCGTCCAGCGCGTCGTGGAGCGCGTCCAGCCAGCCGTCCTGCACCAGGGTGTCGTTGTTCAGGAACAGCAGGGTCTCGCCGCGCGCGTGCGCCGCGCCTGCGTTGCAGTTGCGCAGGAAGCCGAGGTTCTCGGGGTGGCGCACGTAGCGCACGCCGTGGACCTTCTCGGCGAGACGCGGGGTCTCGTCGGGCGAGGCGTCGTCGAGGACCAGGACCTCGTAGGGCACCTCGGTCGCGGCCCGCAGGATGGAGCGCAGACAGGTGTAGGTGTGGCGCCACTTGCCGTACACCGGCACCAGGACGGAGCAGCGCGGCGTCGCGGTCTCCGGGAAGTGGAGCTCCTCCTGTTCCTCGAGCGCGCCCGACACCGGCGCGAACTCGCTGCGCCGCGCCACCAGCATCTCGTTGCCGTGGCGGTGGCGGTGCGCCCAATGGAGCAGCGGGCGGAACAGCGGGCGGCCGACGACGACCCACGCGCGGTCACGGCGCGTCCCGGGCGGCATCATGGCGCGCCGCGCCTTCTGGGCGAGGAGCGACCAGCGCTCGGCCCGGCTCGCGCCCTGCCGCTCGAGGTCGGCGTTCAGGCGCCGGGCCCGCTGGAACTGGTTGCGCAGACGGGTCAGCACGGCGTGGCCTGGGTCAGGAGCTCGCCGACCACGCGGCGCAGCGAGTCGCGCCACGGCGGCGGCTCGATGCCGTGGGCCTCTCGGATGCGGCTGCAGTCGAGCACCGACCAGCGCGGGCGGCGGGCCGGGGTGGGCCACTCCTCGGTGGCGATGGGTCGGACGCGCTCGACCGCAAGGACGTGACCGAGGCGGCGCGCCTCTTCGAACACCGCCTCGGCGAAGGCGTGCCAGGTGGTGGCGCCGGCGCCGGCGAAGTGGAACAGCCCCGCCGGTTCGAGCCCGCGGGCGACCACGGTCCACACCGCGCGCGCCAGGTCGTCGGCGGCGGTGGGGCACCCCCACTGGTCGGCGACCACGGCGAGCTCGGGGCGCTCGCGCCCGGCGGCGAGCATGGTCTTGACGAAGTTCCGGCCGTGCGGCGAGTAGAGCCAGCTGGTGCGCAGGACCACGGCGCGGGCGTCGCTCTCGAGCACCGCCCGTTCGCCGGCCAGCTTGGTGCGGCCGTAGGCGCCGAGCGGCCCGGTCGGGTCGTCCTCGCGCAGCGGTCGGTCGCCCTCGCCCGGGAACACGTAGTCGGTGGAGACGTGGACCAGGGCCGCGCCGCACCGCGCCGCCTCCTCGGCCAGCACCCGCGGCGCCTCGGCGTTGACCAGCCGGGCGACGTCCTCCTCGTCCTCGGCACGGTCCACGTCGGTGTAAGCGGCGGCGTTCACCACCACGTCGGGCCGCTCGCGGAACCAGCCCCGCAAACCCTCCGGGTCGGTGAAGTCGGCCTCGCGCCAGTCGGGCGCGACCCACTCCAGCCCCGACGGGGCGGTGCGCCGCAGCGCCGTGCCGAGCTGCCCGTCGTGCCCGAACAGCAGCACGCGCAACCCATCGGCAGGCGGAACCGGGGGAGGAGCGTTCATGAGGGGGGACGCGAACGAATCGCCCCCCCATGATGCCACGGAGCCGCCCGCGCGGCCTCACTCGAGCGAGACCGAGACGGGGCCCGGAGGGACCAGTGGCCCGACGCGGCGGTCATCTACGTAGAGCAGCGCGCCCGTGACGGGGACCTCGAAGACGACCCGCCGGGGCAGTGACTCGACGGTGACCGGCCCCGACAGGGGGAAGGCTGCGTTTCGTGCGCAGCCGAAAGCCCAGGAGATGGTCCACTCCCCCGTGGAGCGCCGGGTATGGAGATCGAGCTCGACCTCGGCGACCGGAATCACGACGTAGTCCGCCCCTTCCCGGTGCAGGTAGAGGTCGTCCTCACGACCTTCGAGGACCAACCATTCCGGCAGCCCGGATGCCTCGACGAACCGTCGAAGATCACCCTCGACATCGCGGCCACGGACGACGGCCGTTCCCGGAGCGGCGCCGGGCTCGACTTCGACGATCGGTGCCGAGAGCCGGCACGCCCGATGCGGCTCGTCATCGGGGTGTGCGGCGGCGAACTGGATCCAACCGTACTCCGCCAGCTCGTCCGGAGCGACTCGTATCGTAACGGCGAAGCCCGCTTCGGCGAGACCCTCGACCGGGAACTCGATCCGACGCGTCGAGGGAATGGGGAAGACGCGAGTCTCTTGCCGATCGCCAAGGAGAATCGTGACGCCGAGTGCGCTCTGCGTCAGTGGTTTCCCGTCGAGCACGAGCGCCTGCCACAGGGTCGGGGTGACGGCCACCATGACGGAGTCCTCCTCACCGACCTCGACGACACGGTCGCCGACGGGCCCTGCGCGTTCGTTGCCCCGGCCCGAGGGCTGAAACCACCACTGCAGGTGGAGCGGTTGATTCGTCGCCCCTACGGACCGGAGGCCGGTCACGATGAGCTCGATGGCGGGCTCCGGCCGCAGGACGAGTTCCCCTTCCGACGCGACGACTCGGCGAGGGGCGAAGGCAAACCAGGAGTGGTCGTCGGCTCGAGCCAGGACCGCAGCGAAGGTCCCGACCACGACGTCTGGAATCGTACCCCGATCCGTAGCCTCGAAGTGCAGGGTCCGCCGACCCGCGAAGTCCGGCTGGACACGCCCCCCTGAGCCGCGCAGGGGCCGGTCGGCACCGAGGTGGGCCCCGGCTGCGTCCGTGACCATCTCCACGGTCCACGGGACGGCGCGAGCGAGGCCCTGTAGGACGATTGGGAAGTCGCGGGTGTCGAGGTCGAGGTCGAGGTCGCGATGGTCGATCGTCAGGACGGCGCCCCGGGCGAGCGACAGCTCCACGGAGTACGTCCGGCCCCCGACCCGCAGCTCGAAGGGGAAGGTGCGCGAGCGGAGGGAGCCTTGTGGTTCGTCCAAGGACGACGCAGAGGGCTGGAGGACGCAGACCCAGGTCGTCGCGTCGGGGCGACCGGTGGCCAGGACCTTCCACGCTTCCTTCGGGTCTGGGAGGACGGGGGCGGCGACAGAAACGTCGGCCGCCCACCCTTCGGGTGCGTGGACGACCTCCAGCCGCGACCACGGCGTGAAGACCATCGGACCGCCGTCCAGGACGGCCCGCTCCGGGAGGTGGCCCACCGGGGCGACGAGTTCGGCTCCCTCGATCAGTCCGCGAGGAGCCACCCCTGCCTGCTCGAGATGGTGGACCGACCAATGCCCGTCCCGCTTCAGCCAAACGGCCTCGACGGTCGCGCCGACACTGCTGACGAGACGCACCCCCGCGTCCTCGACTCCGTCGGGGACGGCACGCGGTGACGGCCCTTCGTCCACCCGAACCAAAGGCGTCCGCTGAGCCGACGCGGTGCCCGGCGAGAACGCGCCGCCGGCGCGCGCTCCAGCAACCGGCGGCCGACCGGAACGCGGCTGTCTCTCGTCGTTCCCACCAGCCAGGAACCCAACGAGCCCCAGGAACAGCAAAGCCCCCGCGACCGCCAAGCCGAGGAAGTCGACGCGGAGCGAGCCGAGGAGGCGGGGCCGAAACATCGAGGAGGGACGAGAAGTCCTATGGAATGCCCCTTTCATCTTAGTCGGAACGACTCGAGGCCGAGGAAGGTGCCTCGACGTCAGGCCCCAAGATGGAACCCGAGCCGACAAGAGGAGAGTCGGGGGCCGTCGACCGATGGTCGCCCGTGTTCCTGGCGTCGGTTAGTTGATGGATCCTGGGGGAGTCGGATCAGTTTTGCTATTGGCATTGCTCCCTTGAACGCGAACGTCGGCGTTGTTCGGGATGACTCCTGGAGCAACGGTTATGACGGTCGGAGTGCCATTCTCTACGACGGTAAAGCTGACCATGGTCCATGATTGCCCGCCATTCGTACTGTACTCGACGGACTGGACGCTGTTGCCCTTCTTGTTCGTCTCCACGGTGATCGTGTCGTGGTCTCCCGTCGAGGGAGCAGCGAAAGTCGAAGTCCACAACTTTTCGATCGACGGCTGGGCCCCGAGATGGAGCGCGAAGGGGACGAGGAAGAAGAGGGCGGCTGCGAGGATCCTCATGCCAGAGGTGGTTCGTGAGCTGTCCATGTCGGTGCTGAGTACGTATGCCTAGAGTCAGGGGGGCCGGCATCGGGAACGCCGACGCCGCTATGTCCTGCTTGGTCTACTCTCTCTCTCTCTGTCAAGATCAGATTGCGCCGTGAGCCTCGGAAGGATCCAAGGGAGCCCGCCACGCGCCGATACGACTTCCCCATCGCTCCCGTCAGGGGCGGCCCACGGCGGTTCGTCCGGTCAGAACTGGAAGTAGATGAACTTCTCGCCGACCGGGGCGTGGAGGAGGGCCATGGCGGTGACGAGGAGGCCCCAGAAGACGCCGTGGGCCCAGGTCGGCCAGTGGGCGGTCGGGCGGCGGACCCAGCCCAGGCCGCGCGCCAGGTGGGCGAGGACGGCGACCGCCAGGAAGGCCATGGTGCGGCGGGCGTCGGGGGTGTCGAGGCCGGTGACGTCGGCCCAGTCGCCGCCGAAACCGGCGAAGTAGTCGAGCGCCGAGCCGAGGTCGGGGGCGCGGAAGAAGACCCAGGCCGCGAGCATCGTGACGTAGGTGGCGAGGACGGCGAGCGGCACCCGAACGGGCGCCGGGACGCGGCGCTCGACCGTCTTGCCCAGGGTCTCGGACCACAGCCGGTGCAGCGCCAGGGCGGCGCCGATCCAGAGGCCCCAGACCACGTAGGTGTAGTTGGCGCCGTGCCACAGACCGCCGAGGAACATCACGATGAGCACGTTCCGCACCGTCTTCCAGCGTCCGCGGCGCGAGCCGCCGAGCGGGATGTAGAGGTAGTCGCGCAGCCAGGTGGACAGGCTGATGTGCCAGCGGTGCCAGAACTCGGCGATGTTGCGGGCCAGGTAGGGCCAGCGGAAGTTCTCCATCAACTCGACCCCGAGCAGGCGGCCGAGACCGATGGCGATGTCCGAATAGGCGCTGAAGTCGAGGTAGATCTGGAAGGCGAAGGCGTTGATGCCGAGGAACAGCTCGAGCGGAGTCGCCTGGTGGACGTTCGAGAACACCTGCTCGACGTACACCGAGAACCAGTCGGCGAAGACCACCTTCTTGGTCAGGCCCCAGAAGACGCGCCCCAGGCCGTCCAGCGCCTCGGGGCGCGCCAGGTGCCTGCGCTCGCGGCGCAGCTGGTGGACGAGGTGCGTGGCCCGCTCGATGGGGCCGGCGACCAGCTGCGGGAAGAAGGCGACGTAGAGGGCGAAGGTCGAGAAGTCGCGCTCGGGTTCGAGCTGCCGACGATAGACGTCGATGCTGTAGGACAGCGTCTGGAAGGTGTAGAAGCTGATGCCGACCGGGAGCACCAGCTCCGGAACCGGCAGGCTCCAGTCCAGACCGAGCGCCGCCATCAGGTCGTTGCCGGCGCGGGCGAAGAAGCCCGTGTACTTGAAGACCGCGAGCAGGCCGAGGTTGCCGACCAGACTGGCGGTGATCCAGAGCCGACGACGGCGCGGGTCGTCGGTCGCGCCCAGGCGCTGGCCGACGAAGAAGTCGAGGATGGTGCTCGTCCACAGGAGGAGCACGTACCAAGGGTTGGCCCAGCCGTAGAAGACCCAGCTCGCGACCACCAGCCACCAGCGCCGGGCGGCGCCGCGCAGGAGGAAGTGCCCGGCGAACGCGAGGGGCGCGAAGGCCGCGAAGACGAACGAGTTGAACAGCACGGCGGGTCAGCGTTCGTCCAGCAGGCGCTCGACGTCGGGCAGCAGCCATTCGGCGAAGGCGCGGTGCGCCTCGGGCCGGAAGTGCCGCGGGCCGTAGTAGACGTCGGCGGGGAAGAGGTGGGTGGCGTCGCGGGCGGTGATCCAGTCGGCGCGCTCGGCCCAGGTGCGGCAAGCGGCGGCGAAGGCCGCGGCCGGGGCCAGGTCCTCGAAGCCCTCGGGGTTCAGGGGCATGGCGACGAGCAGGACCCGGGGCCGGGGGCGGGCCCGGGCCAGGGGGTGGAGCAGGTCGGCGAGCAGGGCGAAGTTGCGGGCCTCGTGGAGGACCAGCTTGCGCTCCGGCGGGCGCTTCGGCTCGACCGGCACGAAGGTCCAGCGCTCGCGCCACTCGAAGAGACGGCTGCGCAGGTCCATCAGGGTGAGGTGGGCCTGGAGCCAGCCGAGCGGCTCGTAGGCGTCCACCGACCGCAGGAAGGACGCCGGCAGGCGGCGGCGGACCTCGGGGAGGTAGGCGAGCTCGGGAACGTCGCTGCGCGCGAACGAGATCTCCTTGCGGCGCCAGAACGGCCCGAAGTTCTCCGAGTACGAGACCACCAGGACCACTTCGGGGCGGTGCTCGACGGCGCGGGCCGCGAGCAGGGCCAGCTCGGCCCCGCTGGCGCCGGGGACGGCCCAGTTCAGGACCTGGGCGTTGCGGCCGCGCGCGCGGAGGAACTCCTCGAGCCGGGCCGGCCAGGTCTCGCGGCCGTCGGCGCGCTCGCGCAGGTAGCCCTGCGAGTTGGTGAGGACGACGATGCGCTCCTCGTCGGCGGGGCGCGGCGGCCGCGGCGCCGTGTACTCGGGCCAGGCGCGGAGGAAGTACGGGTTGCGGGGGGCGTCGTAGCTGCTCGGGTCGGGCGTCGGCGCGACCCGGCGCGCCGTCGCCTCGGCGCCGAGGAAGACGAGGGCGCCGACCAGGGCCGCACCGACGAGCGCGCGGGCGGTCCTCATCCGGGACGGGCGGCCAACCACTCGGCCACCGTCGGCAGTGCGGCGTCCTTCGGCGACAGGACCGGCTCGGCCACCGGCCACGCGATGGCGAGCTCGGGGTCGTCCCAGCGCACGCCGCCGTCGGCCTCGGGAACGTAGACCTCGGTGCACTTGTAGGCGAACAGCGCCTCGTCCGACAGGACGACGAAGCCGTGGCCGAAACCGGGCGGAATCCACAGCTGGCGCGGCGCGGCGGCGTCGAGCTCGACCCCGACCCAGCGCCGGAAGTGGGGCGAGTCGGGGCGCAGGTCCACGGCGACGTCCCACACCCGCCCGGCGAGACAGGTGACCAGCTTGCCCTGGGCGTGCGGCGCCTCCTGGAAGTGGAGGCCGCGGAGCACGCCGCGGCGCGACCACGACACGTTGTCCTGGACGAACGGCCCCGGGATGCCGGCCTCGGCGTAGCGCTCGGCGTGCCATGACTCGAGGAAGGCGCCGCGGTCGTCGCGGAACACGCGCGGCTCGACCACGAGCACGCCGGGGAGCTCGGTCTGGCGGACCTCCATCACTCGACCGGGGCCGGGGCCGCGTCGCCGGCTTCCTGGGCGATCTCGCGGAGGTAGCGGCCGTAGCCGCTCTTCTCGAGTTCGGCGGCCAGGGCGAGCAACTGGTCGGTACCGATGAAGCCCATCCGCCACGCGACCTCCTCCGGGCACGACACCTTGAGCCCTTGCCGCTTCTCGACCGTGGCGATGAAGTTGGCGGCGTCGAGCAGCGCGTCGTGCGTGCCGGTGTCGAGCCAGGCGTGGCCGCGGCCGAGTCGGACCACGTTCAGCGCGCCGTCCTCCAGGTAGCTGCGGTTGAGGTCGGTGATCTCGAGCTCGCCGCGCGCACTCGGCGTCAGCGCCCGGGCCCGCTCGCACACCGTGTCGTCGTAGAAGTAGAGGCCGGTGACGGCCCAGTGCGAGCGCGGGCGCGCCGGTTTCTCCTCGAGCGAGACGGCGCGGCCGTCGTCGTCGAACTCGACCACGCCGTAGGCCTCGGGATTGCGGACCCGGGTCGCGAACACGGTCGCCCCCGGCGCCGCCGCGGCGTCCTGGACCAGCCGCGCCAGCCCGCTGCCGTAGAAGAGGTTGTCGCCGAGGACCAGCGCGCCGCCGCGGCCGCCGAGGAAGTCCTCGCCGATGAGGAAGGCCTGGGCGAGCCCGCCCGGCTCGGGCTGGACCGCGTACTCCAGGCGGATGCCCCACTGCGAGCCGTCGCCGAGCAGGCGGTGGAAGGCGTCGCGGTCCTCCGGAGTGGTGACGACGAGGATTTCGCGCAACCCGGCCAGCATCAGGGTGCACAGCGGGTAGTACACCATCGGCTTGTCGTACACCGGCATCAGCTGCTTGCTGGCCGCCCGGGTCAGCGGGTAGAGCCGGGTGCCGGAGCCTCCGGCGAGGACGATGCCGCGGTCGATCATGGCGGGACGGCCCGGCGGACGCAGGCCTCGGCGCGGATTCTAGCCCGGCGGCCCCGCCTATCATGGAGAGTCGGCGCAGGCGCGCCCTCCCCTCGGCATGCAGACCCTCCTCGTCACCGGCGGCGCCGGGTTCATCGGCGGAAACCTCGTCCACTTCCTGCTCGGAAAGGAGGGGGTCCGCGTCGTGAACCTGGACGCGCTGACCTACGCCGGCAACCTCGACACCCTCGAGCCGGTGATGGGCCACCCCCGGCACCGCTTCGTCGAGGGCGACGTGTGCGACGCCGAGCTGGTCGGGCGCCTGCTCGCCGAGGAGCGGCCGGCCGCCGTCCTCCACCTCGCGGCCGAGAGCCACGTGGACCGCTCCATCGACGGGCCGGCGGAGTTCCTGCGCACCAACGTCACCGGCACCTTCACCCTGCTCGAAGCAGCGCTGGAGCACTGGCGCGGGCTGCCCGCCGACGAGCGTGACGCCTTCCGCTTCCTCCACGTGAGCACCGACGAGGTCTTCGGCTCGCTGGGGCCCGAGGGCGCGTTCCACGAGGAAACGCCCTACGCGCCGAACTCGCCGTACTCGGCGAGCAAGGCGGCGAGCGACCACCTGGTGCGGGCGTGGCACCACACCTACGGACTGCCGACGCTGACCACCAACTGCACCAACAACTACGGCCCCTACCAGTTCCCGGAGAAGCTCGTTCCCTTGATGGTGCTGAACGCGCTCGAGGGCAAGGAGCTGCCGGTGTACGGCGACGGCGGCCAGGTACGCGACTGGCTCTACGTGCAGGACCACTGCGAAGCGCTGTGGACGGTGCTGCGGAAGGGCCGACCCGGCGAGACCTACTGCATCGGCGGCGACGCCGAGCGCCGCAACCTGGACGTCGTCCACGCCATCTGCGACCTGATGGACGAGCTCGTCCCGGACTCGCCCCACCGCCCGCACCGCGAGCTGGTGCGCTTCGTGACCGACCGCCCCGGCCACGACCGGCGCTACGCCATGGACACCACCAAGGTCCGCCGCGAACTCGGCTGGGCGCCCCGCGAGGACTTCGCCTCGGGGCTCGCGAAGACGGTCCGCTGGTACCTCGAGAACCCCACCTGGTGCCGCCGCGTCCAGGAGGGCACCTACCGCCGCGAACGCCTCGGCACCCGGGCCTGACTGCGGCCGCCACGGCGCCTCCAGCCGCACCCCTGCGGGCCGTGCGCGGAGTCAGGGGCCAACGCTATCTTCGAAGGATGCCTGCTGCGAGAACGGCCGCTCCTCTGATTCCTCTGGCCACCCTCGTCCTGTCGGGCTTCGCCGGCTTCGGCGGACCCGGCGTCGTCCACCTCCACGGCGGGGCCGGTGCGGCGCCCCGCTTCCCGTCCGCGAAGCCGATGACCGTCATCGCCGTGGTGCGGGATGCCACCGATGGACACCCGGTCCAGGGGATCACGGTCACCAACCTCCTGACCAGTGACACGGTGGTCACCGACCAGGATGGCGAGGCGGTCTTTCCGAAGCACGCTTACCCCTCCGAGGGCATGTTGCGACTCGCCCTCGAGGGCCCCGGTTACGTGCCCCGCCTGTTCGCGCAACGGCTCCCGCGTGCGGTCGCCGGCCGGGATGGCGAAGTCGCACCCTGGACGACGTCCGTGGCACTGGACCCCGCCGACCGAGTGCTGACCACGACCATCGGTGCGGAGGGGGCGGACCTCTCGACGACGTTGCACACCGGTATCGTCCACGCGGGAGAGGAATACCTGCAGTCGGTCCAGCTCACCGTGCCCCCGGGGGCCTGGCAGGGGGAATACCGACTCGGGCTCTCGCCCATCAGCAACGCGGGGTTCGACTACGTCGACTTCGACGTCCCCGCTCCTCGTGTCTTCCCCGTGGCCGGTTTCTCCATCCGACTCCTCGACCCCGTGACCAGGGCCCCCATCGCCGGGAACCCCGTCGCCGAGCCGATCGCCATCACCCTGGACCCGGCCTATGTCAAGGACTTCGCAGACCGGCCGGCTCCGGTGCGAACATGGAGAGTGGATCTGGCCGCACGGGCCTTTTCCTCCGAGGGCGTGGTCGCCACGGAGCTCGTCCGCGGTCGACTCCACGTCGTCGTGGACCGCCCCGGCATCTACCAGGTCTTCGCAGGCGACGTGTCGCTGCCGGATGTGCGCGCATCCCAAGAGCCGGAGAGTTGGGAGTCGAGCAGGCCGTTCCAGTGGATCCCCGGCAGCTCCCTCACGGGCCCGGACGGGAACGCGTTGCCGCTCGTAGCATGCACGACCTATACGTACGGCCAAGCCGAGCCCATCGTCCCCATTGGCGCACCTTCCCGGCGCTGGACCTACGGGATCGAAGGCTGCTTGACGGCAGAGACGGAGGCACGGCTTCCGTTGTCGACCGGGGCCGTGTTCCTGGTTGGGATCGCGAGAAGGACGGCATGGGCCACGACCTCGGAGTGGCCCAAAGAGATCACCCTCGGCACTCGGACGTACCACGACCCGCCGTTGTGTGGAGAGGTCTGCCTCACGGTGAGGGCCGGGCTGCTCGCCTTCCGCGAAGTTCGCAGCTCGAGGAGCGCCACCGGTGCAATGGTCCGACTTCCCACCGGCAGGACCAACGAGGTCCTCGTGGTGGGCCCGGTCTGCATCGCGGACGACGACCTGGCGCCCTGTGAGTAGGCCCCCAGCGACGCCACTTCGAGGGGACCGTCCTACCGGTGGCGGGTGACGGGTCAGGCGGGGGCCGGCTCGGGTTCCAGGTAGTGCTCCAGGAACCAGCCGATGATGGTCTGGGTGGTCCGCCCCTGGACGTGGCGCAGGTCCTCGGCCCAGACCAGCTTGGGGTCGCTGTTCGTCGCGATCTCGTAGCTCGGGAAGTAGTGGACGTCGTCGTGCCGCGTCGCCCATTCCTCGGCGGCGGTGCGCAGGAGCGCCTTGGAGTGGGCGTTCGCGACCACCACGTCGCGCCCCGAGAAGGTCGCGTTGAGCGGTACCGGCGACACCGTGACCACGATCTGCAGGTCGGGCCGCCCCGCCGACGTCAGCATGCGGTGGATGGCCTCGAGGTCGGCGCGGCACTGGTCGTACTCCATGACCTCGAAGCGGAAGCGGTCCGGCTCGGCGCGCAGCATCGGCGGCAGCGGGGCCATGTTGGTCATCAGGCCGGTCTTGGTGTCGCGCCAGCCCTCGACCAGGCCGAGGGTGATGACGACGAGCCGGCAGTCGGTGATGCGCCGGGTGACCTCGGTGATGAGCCGCCGCCGCTCGCGGGTGCGCTCGAGGTCCACGTACTTCAGGGTGGGGTTGGTCTGGAGGTCCACCCAGTTGCCGTCGCCGAGCGGGACGTAGGCGTCGTCCGGGTACTCGGCGCCGGGGTGCAGCGCCCAGGTCAGCTCGTTGCGGATGGCCGCGGTCGTGTACTTGTTGGTGAAGCCGAGCCGGGTCACGCCGGGGCGCGACAGCTCGAAGCGGTCGAACTCCTTGGCCGCGCTGACCACGTCCATGCCGCGGCCGAGCAGCCCCTGCTCGAGGCCGCGCGCGAAGCACGAGCCGATGGCGAAGACCTTGTCGGTCCGCCGCAGCCGGAACGCCGGCTCGACCGGGGGCAGGAAGAAGCCTTGCCCGATGCGCGAAGCGGCCTGGCGCGCGACCTGGTCGGGCTCGGCGTCGGGCTTGTGCCAGCGACCCTCGGGGGTGGATTGGAGGTTGCGGAGCGCCTCCGACGAGCTCCAGGACGCGAGGCTCATGGCGCCATTGTACGCCCCGACCCGAGCCCCCCCGTCGGGCCGCGAGGCGGGGGCGGGGCGCGAGCCGATATCATGGAGCGCCCCCCTTCCACCCACGGTCCCTTGGAACGCAGCGATCTCATCTACGACTGGGTCGAGCACGGCCCGCACCGCGAGCCGCCACCCGCCGGGCGGGTGATGCTCGACGACGAGACCCTCCGCGACGGGCTGCAGTGCCCGTCGGTGAAGGACCCGTCGCTGGAGGACAAGATCGCCCTGGTCCACCTGATGGACGAGCTCGGCATCGACACCGCCGACGTCGGGCTGCCCGGGGCCGGGGCGGAGGCGCGCGCCCACATCCTGGCGCTGGCCAAGGAGATGCGCGACCTGCGCATCACCCCGAACGTGGCCTGCCGCACCATGGTCGGCGACATCGAGCCGGTGGTGGACATGGTCCAGGAGGTCGGCGCGCCCATCGAGGTATGCGCCTTCATCGGCTCCTCGCCCATCCGCGCCTACGCCGAGGACTGGGACCTGGACGTGATGGTCGAGCGGGTGCGGACCGCCATCCGCTTCTGCAAGGAGCACGACCTGCCGGTGACCTTCGTGACCGAGGACACGGTGCGCTCGACGCCCGAGATCCTCTCCACCCTCTATGGGGCCGCGCTCGACGAGGGCGCCGACCGGCTGTGCGTCTGCGACACCGTCGGCGGGGTCATCCCCTATGCCGTCCGCAACCTCTTCCTGTGGCTGAAGGGTTTCATGGAGGAGAAGGGCGCGACCGGGGTCGGGCTCGACTGGCACGGCCACCGCGACCGCGGCATGGGGCTGATCAACACCCTGACCGCGCTGTCGGCGGGAGCGACACGGGCCCACGCCTGCGCGCTGGGCATCGGCGAGCGGGCCGGCAACACCGAGATGGACCTGCTGCTCGTCAACCTCAAGCTGCTCGGCTGGGTGGACCGCGACCTGACCCGGCTGCGCGAGTACGTCGAGCTCGCGAGCCGGGCCGTCGGCCGCCCCGTCCGCCGCGAGTATCCCGTCTTCGGCGCCGACGCCTTCGAGACCGCCACCGGCGTCCATGCCGCCGCCGTGGTCAAGGCCTTCCGCAAGGGCGACCGCAAGCTCGCCGACCTGGTCTACTCCGGCGTCCCCGCCGGCGAGTTCGGGCTGGAGCAGAAGATCAGCGTCGGCCCGATGAGCGGCAAGTCCAACGTGATCTGGTTCCTGGAGCAACGCGGCATCGAGCCCACCGAGGAGCGCATCCAGACCGTCCTCGCCAAGGCCAAGGCCTCCGACCGCCTCCTCACCGAGGAGGAGGTCCTGGAAGCCGCCGGCGTCGAGGCGCCGCAGGCCTGAAGCGGGGCCCGCGCCCTGCTCCTAGCCCTCGCGCTTCAGGCGCTCGGCCTCCCTCTCGAGCCGACCGCCCAACCGGTCGGATTCGACCTCCAGGTCGTAGTCCATCGGCAGACCGAGCCGGAATTCGGGAGAATGACCGAAGTATCGGGCCAGGCGCAGGGCCGTGTCAGCCGTCACCCGGCGCTTGCCATGGACGATTTCGTCGATCCGGCGCGAGGGCACCCGGTGCGCTCACGCCAGGGTGTTCTGGCTCGAACCCAGGGCTCGAGGAACTCCTCGAAGAGGACCTCGCCGGGGTGTACGGAGTGAAGCCCTTCGTTGGCCATGTCCCCAGCGCGTCAGCCCCCCGCCTCGATGAGCTTCGCCACCTCGCCGGGCTCGGGGAAGCGGCCGGTCTCGAACTTCGAGTAGACGAGCTCGCCGTCCACCTCGACGTCGAAGATGCCGCCGCCGCCGGGGACGAGCTCGGGGTCGACGCCGAAGGCCTCCTTCAGTTCCGCGGCCAGACCGGACGCGGCGGGGAGGAAGTTTCACTCCTGACAGTAGGTGATGCGGATCTTCATGGCTGGGGAACCGGTGGGAGGTCCAGCGTAGAGCAGGCGGCGGTGGGCGTCCAGGGTCAGGGCTCCGTGGCGAGGACCGCCCACCAGGCGGGGAGGCGGGGGGCGAGGGCGTGGAAGCGGTGGCCGTCGCGGGGGAGTTCGAAGCAGGCCGGGGTGGTCGGGGGCAGGGCCGCG
>JALUVI010000246.1 GCA_027020785.1 Planctomycetota bacterium
TCGCTCCTGGAGGGAACGGTCCGCACCAGCACGGGCGACCTCGTCCCCGCCGGCGCGGTGGACTTCGCGCCGCTCCCGAGCGCACCCGAACCGCCGACCACGCGCGTGCCGCTCGAAGGCGGGCGGTTCGAGTATCCGTCCACCTGGACCGAGTCCGGCCTCCCCGACGCCGAGCGATTCCTGGTCCTCGACCCTTCGGGATCGCCGTCCCCGGTGCTCCGCGCGGAGGAGGACGCCGACGGCGGGCTCGTCCTCACCGTCGGCCGGGCCCGGCCCTGGACCGTCCGCGTCACCGACCTGCGCGACCGGCCCATCCCTGGCGCCCGGGTCGGGGCCTACGCCGGCCCGAGCCTGCGCGACTTCGAGGTCACCACCGACGAGCAGGGCGTCGCGCGCGGAACCCTGTACTCGGATGGCGAGGTCCTGGGCTTCCTCGCCTGGGCCCCCGGCTATGCCCGGACGGGCCGGCACGTCACCGCCCCCACACCGGAAGCGAATGTCGTGATCGCACTGCCACGCCTCTTCGTCGCCGGCGCCTACGCCCAGGCTCGTCCCGATCTCACGATCACGACCCTATTCGACCAGGACGAGAGCGCACACCTCGTGACCGCCGACTTTCTCGACCCCGTGACGCGAGCTGCCTTCCACGACCTCAATCCGGTGTTTCGCAACGGTCGCATGAGATTCTTCTCGGTGCTACGCGAAAACGAATGGCTCGAGAGCGCTCCCACCATGGAAGTCTCCACCCTCAAGGTCGGGCCCTCCGGCCTCGAAAGACTGAAGGATGCCGACCTCGCCTTCGAGTCTCTCACGAATGAGGTCCCTCGCCTCGAGGACCTTCCTGAAGAGATGTATGAGGGAGTGGCGACGGAGAGCCATCAGGTCGACATCAGGGTCGTTCCGGAGGATGCTTTTCTCGCTCCACCTCCCGACTACCTCAGGATTCCACTACGGAAGCCGGGAAACGGCAAGCCCTTCCTGTCACCTGCAGTGAGGAGCCCACACGCGGGGAACGTCTACACCCTATGGCTGCCCGAGGGGGTCTACGAAGTGTTGCCAGGATTCGAACGGTCTCGACCCGAGGGCTGGGAGATCGGGCATGAGCCGCACTTCCGTGGCGGTGAACTCCTGACGTCGCCACCGGCCACAGACGGCGCGGTTCCGGTAGAACTGGCCGACGGAGAGGCCTACGTCCGTGTGGACTTCACGGTCCACGGTCGCCCGACCGCCCTGCCGGCATACCTGGCGCCTGCGGACGGAATTCCCCGCACACGGGTTGCCCATGCGGACGACCTGCCGCGCGGGCGCTTCGTCCGCCCCGGCCCTTGGGACGCATGGGCCTTCGACGCAACACCCGAGGAGGGTTCGATCGCGTTCGTGGCGATCGCCGCCCGCGGGCTCCAGTGGCCTCCGGGCACCCTTCCCCAAGACGGCCTCTGGGTCGTCGAACTCCAGGACTTGGACCGCAGTTCCGAGTCCTTCATCCTCGGGTACTGAACCACCAGAAATGAGCAACCGACCACTTCAGATGGTCGCCGTGGCCGCATCCTTGGGGGTGTTGGCCCAGATAGGCCTCCCGCGCAACTTCGTCCTGCCTTTGCCCCTCACCACATCCGTCCAGTGCTTCAAGTCGTCGGTGGCGGATCCGGCGACTGGGGACATCTCTTGTTCCAGCACCGCGCCATGCCCACCAGAAGAAGAAGGGTGCGCCATCAGGAAGTTCGCCCTTCCTGATGCTCCCGGTGACGTCATCGAGTATTGCGAATGCAAGGATGACCCCACGTTCGATCCCCGGCAATCCCCAATCTGCGCCATCATGGTCCAGTACGGACCGCATGGAGGAGTCGTTGGCGCTCGATGCTCATTGGGCTCCTGTGGTACCAACCTTGCCTGCAGATTCCAACAGCAGAGCGACCCGCACTTGTTCAAGTGCAAGTGCAAATGAGATCGATCACCATGGCCGGCTTCCCTGTCGAATGGGCCCCTGCGGGAACTTCACGCTGGTCGTCTCGGACATCCGCGTCCACCGCCGGTTATTGGCCGACCTCGAACAGCAGTACTTCGACCTCCTGCTCCAGACGGCCACCGTCCTCGAGGATTCGAAGGACTGAGCTCTGCGGGCCGGGACACGGCTTCCCGCTAACGAGCGCAACTCGCTGCCGCACCTGAACTTGCGAAAACAGCGGCACGAGACTTGCTCTCTCTCTCTCTCTCTCGGCTAGCCTGTACATCAGTGGTCGCGAGCGACCCACGTTCACCTGAATCACTTGGACATCCAGACAAGGCATGAATCGTTCCATTCCCATCTCCAAGACGGCCACATCGATCCGACTGACGGCCATTGTGCTCATTCCACTGGCCTTCGCCCTGCAAAGCGGCGACGACCCGGGACCAGTTCCTTGCAGGCCACTGCCAATCACGACCGAGGATTTCCCGGGGGACACGTGGCCTTGCTCCTATGGAATCGTCGAGGCCGACATCATGAAGGAAGGAGACTGCGACGACCTCACACCGTCCTGTCGCTTCAACAACGTCACGGCGGTCGTCGGGGGCTGCAGTGACGAAGTGGAGTACATGGCTCTCGAAACGGATGGTCGCAGGGTCCGCCCCAATGGCCAGCGCACCGTCATGCACTACGACTTCGACCCCATCGAACCCGGATGTGGGGACGAGAAGACCCTGGTCTTCACGCTCTATTCGGACAATCGAGATCCCATTGCACGGAAGTGGGTCCACTTCGGGTGCACCCCTTGCTTGGAACCGTGAGGAACAAAGGGGCATTCCTCGCTCTCGTTGCGATTGCCATTACGGTAACGCTCTGCTCCTGGGGACGTGATGGCGCAAAGATCGGTGTTGCTTCGGCTTCGGAGCATCCCCAGGACCTGACGCCATCCCCACCTGGCGATGCGACCATCCGCCGCACGGCTCCGCAAGGTGGGGAGGCGGACGCCACCGTGCCCGAAGCCCCCCCCCTCTCGCTCGCCGACCCCGCCGTCCTCGAAGAGGTCCGCAGGCTCTACGCCGAGAACGCTGACGCCTGGCATGCCGAATGGCTCCAAGCCGAAGCGGACAAGGGAACGGGCACCCGGTGGCTGTCGAGGGTCCTCGACCGCTTCGTCCGCCTCGGCGGCTCCCGGGGGCCCTTCGCCATGGATGCCGACGACTTCAGTGCGCTCGACCAGCAGCAAATGGCCACGCTCGGCGACTACCTCCACCACGGGGTCGGCTGGCTGGAGCGCGCCGAAGGCACGAGGCTCGGGGTGTCCGACGCGCTCGCAGAAAAGGCCTTCCAAGCCCTTCGCGAGCAGCCCTTGAGCTTCGACCCCATGCAGGCGCTCGCCCTCCTTGGTGCGGATCCCGTCCGGCTACCCCTGGACTCACCGGAATACCGGGAACTCGCAGAAGCCAGGAAACGACTCCTCGTCCTGGCGGCCCCGAGTCTCACCTTCCTGGACGAGTCCGAGCACTTCGCCTACGACGCCATGACCATGGCCGGGATCCCCATCGAAGAGGCCATCCGCGAGGACGTCACGCTGGTCGTCCCAGACATCCGCGTCCACCGCCAGATCCTGGCGGACCTCGAGCAGGAGTACTTCGACCTCCTGCTCCAGACGGCCTCGGACCTGGTCACGGCCGAGGCGGACGAGTGACCCCGCCCCCGACTGCGGCGGGCTACGGCTGGAGGCGGGTGATGGACCAGCCGCCAGCCGGGGTCGGGGCGTAGCGGAAGCGGTCGTGCATGCGGCCGGGGCGGGCCTGCCAGAACTGGAAGGAGGTGGGCTCGACCAGGTAGCCGCCCCAGTGCGGCGGGCAGGGGACGTCACGGTCGCGGAAGCGTTTCTCGACCTCGGCGTAGCGGGCGTCGAGCTCGGCGCGCGAGGCGATGGGCTCGCTCTGCGCCGACGCCCAGGCCCCGAGCTGGCTCTCGCGAGGGCGGGTCGCGAAGTAGGCCTCGGCCTCCTCGTGCGGCAGACGACGGGTCCGGCCCTCGACCGAGACCTGACGCAGGCACGGCGTCCACAGCAGCTCGAGCGCGCACCACGGGTTGGCGTCGAGCTGGCGCGCCTTGCGGCTTTGGTAGTTGGTGTAGAACACCAGCCCCTCGCCGTCGCGCACCTCCTTGAGCAGGACGGCCCGCACCGAGGGACGGCACTCCTCGTCCACCGTCGCCAGCGTGGTCGCCGTCGGCTCGGGCACACCGACCTCCTCGGCCTCGCGCATCCACGCCCGCAGCTGGACGTAGGGGTTCGGGTCGAGGTCGGCCCGCCGCAGGGCGAAGCCCTCGAGTCCGGTCGGGCGGGCCCCGCTCATGACTCGACCGCCGGGGGCTCGACGTCGCGGATCGGCACCGGACGGCCGTCACGCCCGATGGCGACGTAGGTCACCACCGCCTCGGTGACGCACTCCTCGACGCCGGGGCGGTCGCGGCGTTCGACGAACACGTCCACGCCGACGGTGATGGAGGTCCGCCCGATGCGCAGCACCTGGGTGTAGAACGACACCAGGTCGCCGACGAACACCGGAGCATGGAACTGGATGCGGTCCATCGCCACCGTCACGTAGCGGCGTGCCGGGTTGATGCGGGCCGCGGGGATGGCGGCGGCGAGGTCGAGGTGCGACAGGATGACCCCGCCGAAGATGGCGCCGGCGGCGTTGGTGTCGCGCGGCAACAAGGTCACCCGAAGCGCCGGGTCGCGGCGCTCGCCGACCAACGGGCGCTCGCGCGGCTCGGGCCGCGGCGGCGGCGGCGCCTTGCGCAGCTCCTCGCCGCCCCGGCGGATGGGCACCGGGCGCCCGTCCTCGCCGATGGCGACGTAGGTCACCAGCGCGTCGGTCACCCGCTCCTCCACCCCGGGCCGGTCGCGGCGCTCGACGACCACGTCCACCTGGACCGTGACCGAAGTGCGGCCGATGCGGCGCACGCAGGTGTAGAACGAAACCACGTCGCCGACGAACACCGGGGCGTGGAACTGGATGCGGTCCATCGCCACGGTCACGAAGCGCAGCGCGGGCTCGAGCCGTTTCGCCGGGACCACGCCGGCGAGGTCCACGTACGACAGGATGACCCCGCCGAAGATGCTGCCGGTGGGGTTGGTGTCGCGCGGCAGGAGGGTGACGCGCAGCGCGAGCTCGGGATTCCGACAGGGCTCCAGGGTCTCCTCCATGACCCGACATCCTACCGACGCGGGGCGATGTTCAGCCCGGCACCGACCGGCCCATGGTGCGTTGCCGACCAGCTCGGTCGGCCGGCGGGTCAGGGAAGTCCACCGAGCCACTCCTCCAGGGTGGCTGCGGTCCAGCGGCGGACCTCGTCGAGGCGGCCGCGGAAGAAGTGGTCGGCGCCGGGGACGACGGTCAGGGGCGCGCCGTGCTCCCGCGCCGGCCCGTAGTCGTCGAGGTCGGCGAACTCGTCGTGCTCGCCGACCAGGAAGGCGGCGCGGCGCGGCCACGGCGTCTCGGGCCAGCCGTACATGCCGTTCGGGAAGCCGACGCCGAGGTAGCCGGAGAGGCGGTCGCGCTCGCGCCCGGCCAGGACCAGACCCACCCGCGACCCGAAGGAGAAGCCCCAGACGAACAGCGGCAGGCCGGGAGCACGGGCGGCCAGCCAGTCGAGGGCGGCGGCGGCGTCCTCGACCTCGCCGCGCCCCTCGTCGTGGACGCCCTCCGAGTCGCCGGCGCCGCGGAAGTCGATGCGCAGCGCGAGGCATCCGGCGTCGAGCGCGCCGAGCGCGCCGTGGCGGACCACGTTGTTGCGGCGGGTGCCGCCGCCGAGCGGGTGCGGATGGAGGTGGAGCACGGCGCCGACCGGCGGCCCGGCCGGGCGCTCGAAGGTGGCCCCGAGCCGCCCGGCGGGACCGGTCAGGACGGGGAACTCGGGGGGCGGGGTGGCGAGGTCGCGGGGCATGATTCGGACGCGGTCGTCGGCGCGGCTTTCCTTCCCCGTCCTCGGTGCTATGGTCGGGGGACCGTGCGGCACTTCGCCACGCTCCTGACCGATTATCCCCTCGACGAGGCCCGCCTGCGCGGGCTGCTCCTGGACCTCTCCGGCAGCGCCCTCGCCGGCGCCATCCTGCCGCGCGGCCTCGAGGCCGTCCACAGCTTCGGC
>JALUVI010000247.1 GCA_027020785.1 Planctomycetota bacterium
GGCTCGTCGAGCTGTGGCGGTTCGGCCCCGACGACGCCCCCCTGCGCCTCGGCGGCCCGACCCCGATGGCGCCGCGCCCGGCCCCGCCGGCCTCGGTCGGACTCCTGTGCGACCTCGGACGCGTCCTGGTGGGCTTCCGCCACGAGCTGTTCCTGACCCACTTCCGCCTGGTCGTGGACCGGCCTGCCCCCGCCGGCGCCTTCGGCGAGCTCATGGAGCTCCTGCCGGCGGTGGAGGACGGTCGGCTCTCCAACCACGAGCTGTGGCTGCGCATGCGCGAACCGCTCGGGCTCGGCCCCGACGACGAAGGTCTCTTCCGCCGGCTGTGGTGCTCCATCCTCCACCCGCTGCCGGCCGGCGCGGAGTGGGTGCGGCGCACCGTCGCGCCGCCGCACGGCGCCGGCCTGGTCGTGGTCAGCAACGTCGACCCCTGGCGGCTGAGCTGGGTGCGCGAGGAGCTCGGGCTCGCCGACCTGCTGGGCGACACCGTGGCCTCCTTCGAACCCGGGGTGCGCCCCAAGTTCGAGGACGATTCGATGTGGCGCGCCGCCCTGGAGCGGCTGGTCCGCCGCCGCGGCGGCCGCCCCGAGCTCGTGGTCGCCCTCGACGACCGCGACGACAACCTCGCCACCGCAGACGGCGTCGCCGACGCCCGCATCCTGGTCCGCCATCCGGCCCAGATGCGGCGCGCGCTGGCCGACCTCGGGGTGTTCCTGCCGACGGCGCGGCCCGCGGTCAGGACAGCGCGACCAGCTTGAGCAGCGCCATCGCGACCAGGCCGGCGACGGTGCCGAGCACGTAGCCGGCGACCGCCAGCAGCACGCCGACCGGGGCCAGCGCAGGATGGAAGGCGGCGGCGACGATGGGCGCCGAGGCGGCGCCGCCGACGTTGGCCTGCGAGCCGACCGCGACGAAGAAGATGGGGAGCTTCAGCCAACGCCGCAGCAGCAGGAGGAAGGCGGCGTGGAACGCCATCCACAGCGCGCCGATGACGACGATGCCGAGGTTGGCGGGGTCGAAGACGCGGTGGAACTCGGCCTTGGCGCCGATGGTCGCGACCAGGAGGTAGAGGAAGGCGCTGCCGACCCGGCTGGCGCCGGCGCCCTCGAGACGACGCATCCGGGTGAAGGACAGACCGAGGCCGAGGAGGGTGACCAGGAGCACCACCCAGGTGAAGCCGCTGACCACCGTGCCGATGCGGGGCAGGACGACGGGCGGCAGGACCTCGGACGCGGCGGCGGCGGCGGCGGCCCCGCCGAAGGCGAGCCCGCCCATGGTCAGCGCCGCGGGCAGGTCCAGCGGGCGCGCCACCGCGTCGTGGTAGGCCTCGACCCGACGCCGCAGGTCGTCGATGGTCTCGCGGCGCGCGCCGATCCGGGCGTCGGCCGCCTGCTCGCGGCCGGCGAACCACAAGAGCACCGCCATCCACACGCTGGCGACGGCGACGTCCACGACGACCATCAGGGACAGCGTGGTGTCGTCGGCGCCGGCGGCCTCGCCGATGGCGACGAAGTTGGCGCCGCCGCCGATCCACGACCCGGCGAGCGCGGCCAGCCCGCGCCAGGCCTGGTCGCGGAGCTCGTCGGGGACCAGGCCGCCGGCGACCAGCCAGGCCAGCGGGCCGCCGACGACGATGCTCACCGTCGCGGCGAGGAAGCTGACCACGGCGAGACGGCCGAGGCGGAGCACCCCGGGAACGTCCACCGAGAGGGTCAACAGCACCAGACTCGCCGGCAGCAGCCAGCGCTTGACGAAGTCGTAGAGCGGCGAGGCGAGCGGCAGGACGCCGGTGTTCGAGAGCAGGGTCGGGACGAAGTAGGCGAACACCAGGAGCGGCACCACCGAGAACACGCGGCGGCCGAGCGGGTGCTGGGCGAAGCGGAACAGGGCGGCGAGGAGGCCCAGGAGGACCCCCAGGACCGCCATCGGCTCCCGGATCAGGGCCTCGTCCACGGACCCTCCGGTCGCTCGGGGCTCGCCGTGCTCGTCTCTTCGTGCGCCTGCATCATCCCTGCGGATAGGGCGGCGGCTGCGGCGGCGCCTGCTGCCGGGCCTGGACGTGCTCCACCACGTGGACCGGCGCATCCATGGGCTGACCGTCCACCACCAGCTGGAAGACGTAGGTGCCGAACTCGGGGAACGGCATGGAGGCGAGCCGGACCACCGCCCGCGCCTTGGCGTGGCGGTCCTTCAGCTGGACCGGCGGCAGGGGGAAGTCCTGGTTCTCGCCGCTCGGCCGCGTCACCCGCAGCGACACCGGATACTCGCCCAGCCCGTCGGTCAACCCGAAGGCGACGCACAGCATCGGCAGCCGCCCCGGCAGCTGCACCGAAGCCAGGTGGTCGAACATCCCGATCAGGCACAGCTTGCCCTGTTCGTCGCGGAAGGCGTAGTCGCAGACGTGGATCCACTCGAGGGTCGGGGGAGGTCTCATGGGGCGGTTTCGTCGCGGCGATGGACCCGGGTGGAGGAGGCCTGATCGGCGGGGAGGAGGAGGACTTCGGCGACCTGGACGTGGGGCGGGCGCGAGACGACCCAGAGCACGGCGTCGGCGACGTCGGCGCCGGTCAGCGGGGTCATGCCGCGATAGACGGAGCGGGCGCGTTCCTCGTCGCCGTGGAAGCGGACCACGCTGAACTCGGTCTCGACCAGCCCCGGGTCCACGGTGGACACCCGCACCCCGGTACCGCAGAGGTCGAGCCGCAGGCCCTTGGTGATGGCGTCCACCGCGTGCTTGGTCGCGCAGTAGACGTTGCCGTTCGGATAGACCTCGCGGCCGGCGATGGAGCCGATCTGGACGACGTGCCCCGAGCCGCGCGCCACCATGCCGGGGAGGACCACGCGGGTCACGTGGAGGAGCCCCTTCACGTTGGTGTCGATCATCTCCTCCCAGTCGTGGACGTCGCCCTCGTGGACCGGCGCCAGTCCGCGCGACAGCCCGGCGTTGTTGACCAGGACGTCCACCCCCTCCCAGCCGTCCGGGAGCTCGGCGAGGGCGGCCTCGACCTCGGCGAGACGGCGCACGTCGCAGACCCGGGCGTGGGCCTCGGCGCCGCGGGCGCGCAGGGCGTCCACCAGCTCGGCGAGGCGCTCGCCCCGCCGCGCCAGGAGCAGGAGCCGACAGCCGGCGTCGGCGAAGGCCTCGGCGCAGGCGCGACCGATGCCGGAGCTGGCGCCGGTGACGAGGACGGTGCGGCCGGTCAACGGGTGCTCCCCCATCGTCACCACGCGTAGCCGAGTTCCCGGGAGTCGCGGTGGCGCCGCAGCCGCTCCACGAAGGCCTCGACCGGCAGCACCTGCTGTTCCTTCTCGCCCTGGATGCGGACCGCGACCTGGCCGGCCTCGGCCTCGCGGCCGCCGATCACCGCCATGTAGGGGACCTTCTGCAGCTGGGCGTCGCGGATGCGTTTGCGCAACGGGCCCTCGGTCTGCATCTCGGCGCGGAAGCCGGCCTCGCGCAGGCGCGCCAGCAGCGCGGCGCCGGCGTCCTCCTCGGCGGCGGTGATCGGCAGCACCACCACCGGCTCGGGATGCAGCCACACCGGCCACCAGCCGGCGAAGTGCTCGATCAAGCCGCCGACGAAGCGCTCGAAGCTGCCGAAGATGGCGCGGTGCACCATGACCGGGCGCTTGAGCTGGTTGTCGGAGTCGTTGTACAGGAGGTCGAAGCGCTCCGGCAGGTTGAAGTCCACCTGCACCGTCGGGCCCTGCCACTCGCGCCCGAGCGCGTCGCGGATCTTGAAGTCGATCTTCGGGCCGTAGAAGACGCCGCCGCCGGGGTCGTCCAGCAGCCGCAGACCACGCCGCTCGGCGGCGCCGCGCAACGCCCCCATCGCGTGCTCCCAGACCTCGTCGGAACCGAGGTACTTCTCGGGCCGCGTCGCCAGGTAGGCGGCGTACTCGTAGCCGAAGGCCGAGAGGATCTCGTCCACCAGTTCGAGCACGGCGACCAGTTCGTCCTCCAGCTGCGACGGGGTGCAGAACACGTGGGCGTCGTCCTGGGTGAAACCGCGCACCCGCAGCATGCCGTGCAGCGTTCCCGAGGGCTCGTAGCGATAGACCGTGCCGAGCTCGGCGAAGCGCAGCGGCAGGTCGCGGTAGGAACGGCGCCGGTCCTTGAAGATGGTGACGTGGCCCGGGCAGTTCATCGGCTTGACCCGGTGCGGGCGGCCGTCCACGTCCATCGGCGACCAGATCATCTCGGCGTAGTTCTCGAGGTGTCCGCTGCGCTGGAACACCTCCTCGCCGGCGACGTGCGGGGTGTAGACCGGCCAGTAACCGCGGCGCTCGTGGAGCTCCCACCACCACTCCTCCAGCTTGCGGCGCACGTGGCCGAGCCGCGGGTGCCAGAACACCAGACCGGCGCCGAACTCGGGGTGCAGGCTGAACAGGTCGAGCTCGCGGCCGAGCCGACGGTGGTCCCGCTTGGCGACCTCGTCGAGGTAGGCGAGGTAGCGCTTCAGGTCCTTCCGGTCCCACCACGCGGTGCCGTAGATGCGCTGCAGCATCGGCTGGTCCGAATCACCCCGCCAATAGGCGCCGGCCACCGACAGCAGCTTGAAGGCGTCCGGGGGGATGTCGGCCGCCTTCTCGACGTGGGGGCCCTCGCAGAGATCCTTCCAGGTGCCGTGGTCGTAGAAGGTGATCTCCTCGCCCTCGGGGATGTCGTCGAGCAGCTGCAGCTTGTAGTCCTGTCCGGCGGCGGCCAGGACCTCGGCGGCCTCCGCGCGCGGCACGGCGACGCGGCGGAACTCGCCGGCCTCGGCGAGGACCTTCCGCATCTCCTCCTCGATGCGCGGCAGGTCCTCCTCGGTGAGGGCCCGCGGCAGCTCGAAGTCGTAGTAGAAGCCGTGCTCGATGGGCGGCCCGATCGCCACCTTGGCGCCCGGGAACAGCCGCGTCACGGCATCGGCCATCACGTGGGAGACGCTGTGGCGCAGCGCCTCCAGCGACGCCGGGCCCGAACGGGGTTCGAAGGGGAGGGTCATCGGAGCTCGCCGCCGCCGCCCCAGGCGGCGGGGAGGCGGATTCTAGCCCCGCGAAGCCCCCCGAAAGGCCCGAGACCGACCCGAACTCGGGCTATACTGGAACCCGAAGTCCTTCCTGGATCAGCCCGCTCCGTTCACCACGCCGTGATCCTCCCTCTCCTGCTGCTCGTCCTGGGCACGGTCGTGCACGCCCCGCACGACCCGGTCTATTCCCTGGCCTCGACGACCCTCCCCGACGGCCGCACCGTAGTCGTCGCCGTCGGCACCGAGACCACCACCCTGGTCTCCTGGAACCGCGGTCTGACCTGGGAGGTCCTGGCCGGGAACGGCCTGGAGACCCAGACCTGCTGGGAGGTCGCCTACCATCCCGGCCTGCCCGCCGCCGGCGGGGCCGGGCTCTTCGTGCTCGGCTCCGAGGAGGGCGTGTGGACCTGGGACCCGGTCGCCGACGTGGTCGGCACCCTGCACGACGGTCTGCCGG
>JALUVI010000248.1 GCA_027020785.1 Planctomycetota bacterium
ATCGTTGAACAGCCGCATGTAGCGGCGGTACTCGTCGGGGCGGCCGGAGTAGACCTCGCTGTACTCGGCGGTGTTGCCGCCGGTGCAGAAGGCGCGGTCGCCGACCGCGGTGAAGACCACGTTCTGCACCCGCGGGTCGTTGGAGGCGCGGCGCAACGCGAGGATCAGCTCGGCGAGGGCCCGCGTCGTGTACGAGTTGTATTGCTTCGGATTGTCGAGCACGATCCATGCGTTCAGCAACCCTTCGACCTCGGCGCCGTCGGGGCGGCGCAGCGGGCGCAGTTGGTAGTGGATCTGCTCGAACTCGACGCCGGGCGCGAGTTCGTGGTCGGCGAAGCCGGAGCGGATGGGTGCGTGGACGGTCATGGCACGAGGACGGGACGTTCGAGGATGCGATGGTCGCGCGCCGCCTCCAGCACTTCCTGGACCTCGTCCAGGGGGAAGCGACGCACCAGCGGGCCGACCTGGACGCGGCCCGAGCGGACCAGGTCGAGGGCGGGGCCGTAGAGCTGCGGGCGACAGCCCCAGTTGCCGAAGGCGTCGGCGTCGAAGGCCATCAGGTTGCTCAAGCGGACCGGCACCTCGTCCAGGCAGTAGCCGACGAACCCGAGGATGGAAGCGGGCCGCATCAGCGACCAGGCCAGTCGCTGGCCCGCAGGCGTGCCGCTCATCTCGAGCACCTTGAGCCCGACCTCGGGCAGGTCGGCCTCGCGGCACGCGTCGCGGACGGCGTCGCGCGCCGCCCTGGCGTCGAGCCCGCCGACGTCCACCACGGCGGCGGCGCCGAGCGCGGCGGCGCGCTCCAGCTTCGCCGGGTCCACGTCGGCGACGACGACGCGGGCGCCGCGGACGCGGGCGATCTGCAGGCCGAAGGCGCCGATGCCGCCCGCGCCGATCACGACCACCCCGTCGCCGGACGACACCTCGGCGCGCTCCAGCGCCTGGTACGGGGTGGAGATCGCATCGGCCAGCACCGAGACGTCGGCGAGTTCCAGGTCGTCGGGCAGGTCCGAGGCGTCCACCAACCAGCGGGTGGGAACCAGCACGTGGCTGGCGAAGCCGCCGTGGAAGTCGTTGCCGGGCATGCGTTGGGCGCGGCAGGACGTCTCGCGCCCGCGGCGGCAGGTCGCACACTCGCCGCAGGGGAGGACGGCGGGGACGACCACGTCGCGTCCCGCCCACGTCTCCGCGCCGGGACCGGCGAGGACCACGGTGCCGCTGATCTCGTGGCCGAGGGTCAGCGGCAGCGGGTGGCGGGTGCGGACCCCGCCGTAGAGGAAACCGAGGTCGGTGTGGCAGACGCCGCATCCGGCGACGCGCACCCAGGCCTCGCCCGGCGGCGGCGGTGAGAGCTCGAACTCCTCGCGGCGGAGCGGGCCGCCGGGGGCGGTCATCGTCCAGCGGATTCCTCGTGTCGTGCCCATGGCGTCTTCCACGCTAAGCAGGAAGGCGGCTCGGGCGCAAGAAAATTCTTTGAAACGGACGAAATCAGGAAGGATAATGCTCTAATCGCGGCCCCATCGCCCTGCCATCGTCCTCTGGAGGCCCTGGAAGAGGGGGACAGGGGGCCGAGCCCGGGGGGGGGGCGGCTGCTGCCCGGCTGCTGCCCGGCTGCTGGAAAGGCGGCAGCGGGCGGGTTCCTCCCGGGGGCCGGCGGCGCGGGCGGGGATGGTGGGCGTTACTGGACTCGAACCAGTGACCCCCAGCTTGTCGAGCTGGTGCTCTAGCCAACTGAGCTAAACGCCCGTTCCCGCCGCCGCGGGGGCAGACAGTCTAGCGTCGCTCCATGCCCTGGGAAAGGCCCCACTCGTGCCACTCGTCGTACAGCGCGAGGTCGCGGCCCTCGGACTGCAGGCGGATCCGCAGGTAGTCGAGCGCCTCGGGCAACCCGGCCAGGCCGACGATGCGCAAGGGGTCGCGGCGCCGCCCGCGGCGCGCCCGGAACCACGGCGGCGGGTCCATGCGCAGCTGCACCAGCAGGATGCCGATGGCGCGCTGGATGGACGCGCGAGGCAGGCGCGCCCGGCCCTGGAGGTCGCGCAGCAACGTGGCCGGGACCTGGGGCAGCTCACGCACCGGCAGGGTGCGCCGCTCGGGGTCGAGCTCCTCTTCGACCCGTGGACCGAACAGGACGGCGAGCGACAGCGCGTAGTCGGGGGCCACCCCTTCGGCGACGACGTCGTCGAGCGCCGCGAGGCGGGAGCGCAGGAGGTCCAGTCGCTCCGGCGCGGCGCGATACCAGGGTTCCAGTTCGGGCAGGACCAGGTCGAGGACGCCCAGCCCGAGGAGGTCGTCGAGCACGCCCTCGCTCTGGCCGGTGCGCATCAGCCGGAACAACTCCTCGGCCACCCGCGGCGGCGCCGACCCGGCGAGTTCGCGGGCGTGGCGGGTCGCGGCGGCGACTTCTTCCGGACCCGGGTCCAGGTCGAGCCGGCGCATGAACTTGATCAGGCGCAGGATGCGCACCGGGTCCTCGCGGAAGCGGAAGTCGGCGTCGCCCACGGTGCGCAGCCGCCGCGCGTCGAGGTCGGCGAGGCCGCCGGTCCAGTCGAGGATCTCGCCGGCGACGGGGTCGAGGAACAGGGCGTTGACCGTGAAGTCGCGCCGCCACGCATCCTCCCGTGCGGTGCCGAAAGCGTTGTCCTCGCGGACCACCTCGACCTCCTCGGCCGAGGCCGCCTCCTCGACGCCGGGCGGGGTGCGGCGGAAGGTCGCGACCTCGAAGATCTCGCGGCCGCGATAGACGTGGACCAGGCGGAAGCGGCGACCGAGCACCCGCGAGCGGCGGAACAGCCGCGCCACCTGACGCGGCCGCGCCGAGGTCGCGACGTCCCAGTCCTTGGGGCGCTCGCCGAGCAGCAGGTCGCGGACGCAGCCGCCGACGAGGTAGGCCTCGTGCCCGGCCTCCTGGAGGGTGCGGACGATGGAGACGGCGCGGCGGTCGAGGCGCCGGGGCGAGAAGGGCAGCGCGCGGCGGACCGGGGCCGCGGGCGGTTCGGTGGGGAAGGGATCGGTCAAGGGGCCGCCTCCGGGGAGTCGTTCCGGACGGGGGCCGACGGGGGGGCGCCCGCGGAGCCGCGGCCGCGCCGCAGTCGGTTCGGCGTGAAGCGCAGCAGGCTGCGGGCGCCGAGCCCTGCGCCCGGCTCGTAGTCGTCCACCGCCGCGAGGGTCCAGGCGTCACGGGTGGGCGCGTCGCAGCGCCCCCAGGCCTCGCGCCAGCTCGGGCCGCCGAACACCAGGAGCGCGCGCGGGGGCGGGTTCAGCCGGGAGACCTTGGGCAGGAGACGGTCGAGCGGCTCCACCGCCCGCGCCACCACCGCGTCCGGCCGCGGCTGCAGCCGCGGCCACGCCTCCTGGGCCTGGACCGGTCGCACCTCCACGTTGGCGAGATCGAGCCGCGCCGCGGCGTCGTCCAGGAACGCCGCCTTCTTCCGGTTGCGCTCGGACAGCACCAGCCGCCAGTCGGGCCGCGCCGCCGCCCAGACCAGGCCGGGCAGGCCGCCGCCGGCGCCCCAGTCGAGGAAACGCCGCAGGTCGGCGGGCACGCGGGCGGCGGCCGACAGGCTGTCGAGCAGGTGCGGGCCGACCAGCGCCTCCCAGTCGCGGGCGCCGGTCAGGCGCACCCGCTGGTTGGCGGCGAGGAGCAGGCGGCCGAAGTCGAGCAGGGTGCGCAGCGCGGCCTCCGGCGGGTCGGCGTGCGGACGCAGGGCGTCGCGCAGCGCGGCCACGGCGTCGGGCGCGGGCGACCCCACCGTCTCGAGCGCTTCCTCGGGGATCCCGGGATAGGGCATGGTGGGGGTGGAGGTGGCAGGGCAGGCAGGACTCGAACCCGCAACATGCTGATTTGGAATCAGCCGCTCTACCAATTGGAGCTACTGCCCTCCACGATTTCCACGATGGTGTCCACCGCGTGGGTGGTGCCGGGGGGGGGATTCGAACCCCCACGACCGCAATGGCCACTGGCACCTGAAGCCAGCGCGTCTGCCAATTCCGCCACCCCGGCGTCCTCCACGGTGGAGGGCCACTATGATGCCGTCTCCGCACGCCGCGGGCAAGACCCATGGGCCGCAAGGAGCGCCGCGAAGCCGACCGCGACCTGGTCCGGAACCGCAAGGCCCGGCACCAGTACGAGATCCTCGAGACCCTGGAGGCCGGCATCGCCCTGGTCGGCTCCGAGGTCAAGAGCGTCCGTGCCGGCCGGGTCAGCCTGGAGGAGGCCTTCGTCCGGGCGAAGCCGGACGGGCTGTGGCTGGAGAAGGCGCGGATCGACGAGTACGACCAGGCCAGCCGCCTCAACCACGACCCGATGCGGCCGCGGCGCCTGCTGGTCCACCGCGACGAGATGCGGCGGCTGACCCAGAAGGTGAAGGAGAAGGGGCTGACCCTGGTGCCGTTGCGGATGTACCTGAAGGGGCCGCGGGTGAAGGTCGAGATCGCGCTGGGCAAGGGGCGGCGTACCCACGACAAGCGGGAGGTCCTGAAGCGGCGCGAGGCCGAGCGCGACGTGCGGCGGGCGCTGCGAGGGCGCTGAAGCGCGGGGGGCGGACGGGTGCCCGACCCTCCTCCCCTGGAAGCGGGGCCGGTTCCGTCCGATATACTGGACGACGGAATGGGGGCGATCGGTTTCGACTGCGAGTCCCCTGCTCCTTTGCTGCGCGCCGAGGTTGCGGAGATGGCCTCGTAAAACCCTCCGCAAGGCATTGACTGCCGACAACCAGTACGCTCTCGCGGCCTAGCGCCGCACGGCCTGGAGACCCCCGCCCACCGGGTCCCAGGTCGCCTGACGGTGGGCTAGCGACCCGACCCTGGCCCGGGGGAGGGAAGCGAAGCTGAACGGGCTGGTCCCCGTGGCGGCCCGTCCGCCGGTCGCCTCGGGGACGAGAACCCACGGCGGACTACGCGCGTAGAGGCAGGGTGCAGGCCTCTGCAGGACGGGGGTTCGATTCCCCCCGCCTCCACCATTCCCGCCCGCCCCAGGCCTCGGCCTCGGGGCGGCGCGCTGCCGGGGACCGGCCCCGCGCATACCCGGAGGGGTATGATGGCGCGCCCATGGAACGTCGTTCCGCCCGCGTCGTCTCCCTCTGCGTCGCCGTCCTCTCCCTCGCCGCGTCCGCCGCGGCGCAGTGAGCGGGGTGAAGCGACACCGGCCTCTCCGTGCGAGGGGCCGAAGGAGGGCGTTCCCGCTACGACCGGCCCCTCGAGGCCGGCGAGTGGCGGTTCTCGTTCGGGGTGCGTTGGGACCCGATGACCCGGCTGGCCCACGGTCGCGAGGTCCTGACCTTCGACGAGCTCGCCGCCCGTTTCCCGGAGGCGGCCGAGCACGGTGACGCGCGGGCCACGCGCTGGACGTCGGTGCTGACGGCCCGCCGGGCCGTGAGCGACCGCACCGAACTCGGGCTCGCCGTCCCGCTGCGGCGCGTGGACGTGACCACCGACACGGACGACGAGCACCACCGCAGGGAGACGCTGGAGGGGCTCGGCGACCTGCGGGCTTCGGTGCGTCACTTCCTGGTCGCCGAGGAGGAGTTCCAGCTCGCCGGGACCGTCGGGGTCTCCGTCCCGACCGGTCGCATCCGTCCCCTCACCGCAGCGTCGTGGCTCGACCACGACGAAGCGGCGGCCCTCGGCGTCGAGGTGCCGGAGCACAGCCACCTCCGCCTCGGCACCGGCACCTGGGACCCGCTGCTCGGCATCGAGGCGCTGTGGTTCCCGGCCGACTCGCGATGGCTCGGCTGGGCCGGGCTGGACGCGGTGATCCCGGTGTTCGAGAACCGCTACGACTACCGCACCTCGCCGAGCGTTCGCCTGGTCGCCGGGCCGGCGGTCCGTCTCGGCGGCGGGCGGGCCGTGCTCGGCCTGTTCGCCGAGACCAGCTGGAGCGGCCGGGACCGCTTCGACGGCGCCTCTGTCGTCGGTCCGGGGGGCACCTTCCCCGGAGACCTGGCGGTGCCGAACACGGGGCGCTTCCAGGTCGCCGCGGCGCCGAGCCTGACCTACGCCCTGAGCGACGCGTTCGTGCTGGACCTGCGCCTGCGGATTCCCGTCCACACCCGCATCAGGGAGGACGCGACCGACGGC
>JALUVI010000249.1 GCA_027020785.1 Planctomycetota bacterium
CTGTCGCTGGAGCGCGTCCTGCTCTCGGGCGGCGCCGCCCACACCCGCGGTCTGGTCGAGTTCCTCGCCGACCGCCTCCGGGTTCCGGTCGAGGTCTGGGACCCGTCCGAGATGGTGGACGCCGACGCCCTGCCCGCCGCCGAGGCCGAGGCGCTGGCCGAGGACGGCCCCGGCAGCGCCGTCGCGCTCGGGCTGGCGCTGTCGCAGGCCGACCCCGACCTCTACGCGCTCGAGATCCTGACCGCGGCCGCGCGCAAGAAGCGCGCCTTCCGCGAGCGCGGGCTGTACCTGGTGCTCGCCGGTGTGCTGGCGGTGGCCTACCTCGGCTTCGCGACCTGGCGCGAGGGCCGGCTCGCGGACGCCGCCGAGAAGGCGGCACGCACCGCGCGCACCCAGGTCCAGCGCATCCGTCAGGCCGACGCCCAGGCCCAGGAGTTGCTGGCCCGCCTGGAGCGCGCCCGGCTGCTCAACGCCGAGCTCACCGCGCGGGCGGGGATGGGCCTGTCGGCGCATCGCTTCCTGGCCCACGTCGAGCGCGCCCTGCCCGAGAGCCTGTGGCTGACGACCTGGGCGGCGCGCTTCGAGGGCGGCGCCAGTTGGGGGCGGGACGACCTCGACCAGGTGCCGGTGATGGACGCCGCCGGGCACGCGGTCGAGGAGTCGCGGGTCGCGAGCCAGGAGTTCTCGGCGTTCGCCGGGCGGCTGCAGCAACTGGTGGGGTCCGAGGAGGCCGTGCTGCCGAGCGCCCGCCCGCGGGGGCGTGACCTCGAGTGGAGCCTGCGCGCCATGCTGCTGGCCGCGCCCAACGCCGACGAGGAGGAGGAAGAGACGCCATGAACCTCGACGCCTTCTGGCAGAAGAACAAGCGGGTGGTCCTCGGCTGCCTCGGCGGCGTGGTGGTCTTCTTCGTCCTGTTGTCGGTGCTGACCTCCGGCGCGCGCGAGCGCCAGGAGAAGGCGCGGCGCCAGATCTCGGCGGCGAACCGCGAGCTGCGCGAAGCCCGCTTCGGGCCCGACCAGGTGCGCGCGCTCGAGAGCAGCCTCCGGGAGCTCGAGGCCAGCAACGCCCGGCTGGCGGAATGGGCGCTGCCGCCGCTGCGGGACGACTTCCGCCTGCCTCCGGGCAAGGCGCCGAGCCAGCACTACATCGAGCTCACCGGCGGATTGCGCCAGGAGCTCGTGGCCTGGGCCCTGCGCCGCAACTGCGAGGTGGACGAGACCCTGGGGCTGCCCGCGGTGTCGCCGACCCAGGCGCACCAGGTCGAGCGGACCCTGCGCGGTCTCGACGTGGTGGAGCGGGTGGTCCGCCTCGCCGTCGCCGGAGGGGCGCGGCGGGTGGAGCGGCTGTCCATCGCCGAGCGGGTCCGCCGCGGCGGGCGCAAGCGGGCCCAGGCCCTCGACCTGGTGCCGGTCCACGTCGAGGTCGTCTTCGAGGGCGCCTCGCCGACGCCGTTCTTGCGGGCGCTGCTCGCCGAGGCCGAAGCCGGGCGCCCCCTCGGGCTGGCCGGTCTCGACGTGCTCGAACCCCAGACCCGTCGCAACGAGCGCCGCGTGGTCCTCGACTTCGCGGTCGGCTCGCGGGAGGAAGCGCTGGCCGCCGAGGAGGAGGCGACGCCGTGAAGTTCGAGCGCATCTTCCTCGGGCTGGTCGTCCTGCTCCTGGCCTGGATGGGCTGGCGCTTGATGGGCGAGGAGGCGCCGCGCTTCCGCCTCCGCGGTCCGGTCGGCGGTGAACTGCCCGCGGTGGCGGTCGGCCCCGAGGACCCGGTGGTCCAACTGCCCGCCGAGGGCGCGGCGCGCGACGTCTTCCTGGTGCCGCGCGAGGACGAGCCGTTGCCGCCGCTCACCGTGCCGCCGCCGCCGATGGACGAGCTCGCCGTGCTCCTGCCGCCGCCGTGGGTGGATCCCGGGCCCGCGCGCTGGAGCGCGCATCTGTGGCGGCCGCGGCCGACCCTGGACCCGCCGTCCACGACGACCGATGCCGGAGACGCCGACGCGGACGCGGCGACCGAGGAAGGGGGCGCCGCCGCGGAGCCGGCCCCGGCCGCTGCGGAGTCGGCGGACTCCGTGGAGGAGGATTGGAAGCGGCTGTACGACTGGGTGCGCACCGATCCGTTGACCGTGTTCTGGGGCCACGTCCTCGGCGACGACCGTTGGGACCTCCAGGTCGGCGACCCCATCCGCTTCCAGGAGGTGGACCCGAAGACCGGCGCGCCGCGCTTCGCCGAGCGGGTCTTCCAGCCGGATGGATACGAGGACTTCGGGTTCGCCGAGACCTTGCGCAACCGCATCGAGCTCGAGGTCCGCGCGTGGCGGCGCAAGGCCTCGCCGGCGCGGATCCCCGAACTGCGCGACTTCGTGCGCCGACTCCTGGAGGACGGGTTGCAGGAGCCGGTGGCCTTCGACTACGCCGAGGAGCTGGCGCTGGCCGCGACCCGGCTCGTGCCCGACGACCTGGGCAACTGGATGCTGCTCGGCGAGGTCTGGGAGCGCCGTTTCCGGCTCGACCGCGCCTTCGCCCTCTACGCCCACCTCGTCGGCGAGACCCTGCCCGAGGGGGCGGCTACCGGGGTCCTCCCGGCGGACCTCGCCGTGCCCTTCGGACGCTTCCGCGGTCGGGCCGCGCCGCGGGTGCGGATGAGTCACGTCCTGCGCGAGTTCGGGCTCGACGACCTGGCCGGGAGCCTCTTGGACGCGGCGCGGCTCGACGAGGCCACCGATCCGAGCCTGCAACTCGAATCGGGGAAGCTGGCCCTCGAGCAGGGCGACGTCGAGGCCGCCCTCGCCGCCTTCGAGCAGGCCCGGCGCGGCTTCAGCGGCGGCGGCGACCTCGCCGCCTCGCTCGAGGCCGGCTACTGGCTGGGGCGGGCCCAGCTCGCCGCCGGCGACGAGCGACGCGCCGCGACCACCTTCGCCGAGGTCGCGAGCGCTGCGCCGAAGCACCTGCGGGTGGCGGTCCTGGCGCGCGCCGGCCAGAGCTCGGCGCTCTACCTCGCCGGCGCCTTCCAGGACGCCCGCGTCCTGGCCGAGGACCACGTCGAGGAGATGGGAGGCGACCCCGTCCTGCTCTACCAGCGCGGCCTGACCCGACTCGCCACCGGAGCCTCCGGCGACGAGGTGCGCCTCGACCTGCGCGCCGCCGCGGAGGCGATGCCCCTCGACGCGGCCCCGGCCCTGGCCGCGCTGGCCTTCGCCGCTTCCGCCTGGGGCGACGAGGCCGAGGCCGCCGACCGCCTGGGGGCGGCACGCGAGCGCGACCCGAGCCTGCCGTGGGCGCGCTGGTACGAAGCCCGCCGCGCCCTCGACGCGGGCGACCTCGAACGCGCCGGAACCGGGCTCGCCGCCTTCGCCCGCGAGTACCCCGACACCGCCGCCGCGCTCGCCGACCTCGGTTGGCTCCACCACCTGCGCGGCGACGATGCCCAGGCCGCGGTGGCCCTGCAACTCGCCGAGACCCGCGCCGACCTCGCCGACGTCGCCGTCGGCGGCGTCGAGGCCCGGGTCCGCGCCGACCTCCTGATGCGGCGCGCGCTGGTGCTGCGGTCGCTCGGCCTGTTCGACGCCGCCCTCGAACTGCTCGACCGGGCCGTCGCCCTCGACCCGGAACTGCGTGCGGCCCAGAACCTGCGTGCGGCGGTGCTCTACGCCTCCGGGGACCTCGACGCCGCGGTGGCCGAGTACAGCCTCCTGCTCGACGCGCTGCGCGACCGCGAGGACGACCCGCAGGCGGTCCACGCCCGGACCTGGATGGAGCGCATCCAGGAGCACGCCCGCCTGCGGCGTTGGACCGACCGGTTCGACGGGCGCCGCCTCAAGTCGGGCTGGGACACGCAGACCCTGGCGCGGCTCGGCGTGGAGCCGCGGCTCGAGGACGGGCGTCTCGTGCTCCGTGGGCGTCACCGCGAGGCCGGCGAGACCCGCGCCTTCCGTTCGGTCCCGGCGCTCGCCTTCCGCTCGGCCGAGCTCGACGTGGTCGCCGGCCCCGACCACCTCGGCGACGCCGGTGCGGTGCTGTCGCTGCGCAACCGCAACCGCGAGTCCTGGGCGTTCCGGGTCTGGCGCGACCGCGACGGCCGGCTGCGCTGGGAGACCCGTCGCGGCGGCCGTGAGGAGTCGGGCACGCTGGAGCGGCGGGTCCCCGCCGGTGAGCCCTTCCGGGTCGCATTCCGCGTGGACCGCGAGGGGCCGCAGCCGCGGCTCACCGTCTGGGTGGACGGTGAACCGATCTACTCCGAAGAGGTCAACCACCTGCGCAACCCGGCGGGGCGGATGGCGATCGGAGGGTTCGTGCGCACCCCGAACGCGCTGGCGGTGGACGCCGCCATCGACGACGTCGAGATCGTCTACGCCAGGGAGCAGCCATGAGGATTCCGTCGCGACGCAGCGCCTTCACCCTCCTGGAGCTGATGATCGTCCTGGTCATCATCAGCCTGCTGGGAGCCGCCTTCCTGGTGGTCTCGGGGCGGGCCCTCGGGCGCGGCGTCGAACAGAAGGCCAAGGCCCGGCTCCAGCAGCTCGCCGTGATGGTCGAACAGTTCCGCCAGACCGAGGGCGAGTATCCCAACGACCGGCTGCCGTCGTCGGTCACCGGCAACGGGATCAACGTCGGCTCCGAGGCGCTCTACCTGGCGCTGTTCGACGCCGACTACCACGGCGAGTCGCCGAACCAGGAGTGGCTGGTCAACACCGACGCCGACCAGACGGCGCGCAACCTGACGCGGCTGCTGAGTCGGGAGCTGTTCGAGATCGGCGACCCGTGGGGCAACCCGATCGCCTACTTCGAGAGCCTGCACTACGAGGACTCGCGGGCCGTGCCCTACTACGCCGCGCCCGAGGACGAGGAACCCTTCGAGCAGCTGGTGGCGCCGTCGCGCAACGAGCGCACGGGGGGATGGGAGCAGGAGGGCCGTTTCCAGTTGGTCTCGGCCGGCGCCGACGGCGAATTCGGTACCGAGGACGACCTGTTCCACTACCGTTGACCGTGGACCTGCCGCGTCCCCGCCCCGAGCGCCGCCCGTCGGGCCCGTCGTCCCGCGGGCGCGGCTTCACCCTGCTGGAGATGATGCTGGTGATGCTCCTGCTCGGGATCGTCGCCGGGCTCGGTTTCGCCGGGCTCGACCGCGTGGACCCCGGACACCGTGGGCTGCAGGTCACCCTGGTCCAGTTCCTCGCCCAGTCCCGCGAGCGGGCCCGGACCTCGGGGCACCCGGTGCGCGTGGACCTGGCGGCGGAGACCGCCGAGCGCGGGGCGCGACTCGAGCGTCGCGTCTTCGCCGCGGCGATGGAGGCCACCTTCGAGCCCGGCTTCCGCGAGCGCGAGGGCGTCGAGACCCACGGCGACGCCGCGCTGGGAGGAGTCGGCCGCTTCGGCGCCGGTCTCGCCGTCGGTCCCGGCGGTGGTGCGGTGGTCCTGGGCCGCGGCGGCGGCCCCCGGACCCGTGACGGCGTCGCCGTCGAGCTCGAGTTCCTGAACCCCGACGGCGCGCGAGGCGACCTCCTGGCGTGGGAGGGCCTGCTCGAGGTGTCGTGGGTGCGCAGCGGGATGCGGGTGCGGGTGCGCTCCGGCGGCGACCAGGGGATGGCCTGGGTCGAGGCTCCGATCGGCGTCCAGGACCTGCGCTTCGGGCGCTGGCAGCACCTCGAGGTGGTCGCCGCGGACGGCCGGCTCTCCGTTGCGCTGGACGGCGCGACGGTGGCGGAGGCCGAGATCGGACCCTGGCTCGGCGAGCCGACCGCGCCGCTGCGACTCGGCGGCTCCGACGACTCCACCCATTCCTTCCTCGCCGACGAGCTCGTGGTCGCGACGCGGCGCGTCGAGCGCGGACCGGAGCTGCCCGAGCTGGTGCGGCTCGACTTCCCCGCGGACGGGCTCGTCTTCGACGCCGACGGTCTGCTCGACCGCGTACGTCACCCCGAACCGGTGGAACTGCGGCTCCACGAGGGCGACGACCTGCTCCTCGCCTTCCGGGTCGGGCGTTTCACCGAGGAGGCGCTGCCGTGAGGCGGCGCCCCGGCCGCGCGGAGGGCCTCCGGGCGCGCGGCAGCGCCCTGATCGTGGTCCTGCTCGCCCTGGCCCT
>JALUVI010000250.1 GCA_027020785.1 Planctomycetota bacterium
ACCAGGTGTCGCGTCTGGTGCGTCGCAGCTGGGGCGCGAGCAAGCAGCGGGCGCGGCTTCGGGACCACCTGTGGATCTGGGTGGCGTGGCGGAACTACGTGCGTCGTCTGACCAACGCGACGCGGGGGGTGACGCCGGGGGTGGCGGTGGGGGCGGCGCGGCGGATGGCGACGGTGCCCGAGCTCCTGCGGTGGCGATGGCCGAAACGGATGCCGCCGGCCTTCCTGGTCCCGGGCTAGAACATGGATCGGGGCCAGTTTCCGTTCAGCCGGGGCCGGGCTGCTCCGCCCAGCGCAGCTTGGACCGCAGCCGCGCGTAGAACCGGCTCTTCGGATCCACCACCAGCTCCAGACGACGGCGGCTCGGGCCGATGCGGACGCGGTCCTCGGGGCGGACTCGACCCTCGAGGTGGCCGTCGGCGGTCAGGGTGCCCGCCTTGCGCACCTTGAGGGTGAAACGGCGGTCGCCGGGCAGTACCAACGGACGCATCGAGAGCGCGTAGGGGGCGAGCGGGCACAGCACCACCGCGTCCAGACGCGGCGACAGGATGGGGCCGCCGGCGGCGAGGTTGTAGGCGGTGGAGCCGGTCGCGGTCGAGACGATGAGGCCATCGCCCCGGTAGGTGCAGACCCAACGGCCCTCGTCCACCAGGTCCACCTCGCACAGCGTGGAGTCGGGGGCACGCGCCACCACGATCTCGTTCAGGACGTGCGAGTCGAGCACGGTCTTGCCGTCGCGGACGACCTGGAAGCCGAGCATGCCGCGGTCCTCGACCACGCCTTCGCCGGCCAGCACCAGGTCGAGCACGTCGAGCACCCGCTCGGGACGGACCGCGGCCAGGAACCCGACGGCGCCGACGTTGACGCCGAGGATGGGGACGCGGCGGCGACCGAGGCGGTGACTCGCAGCGAGGATGGAACCGTCGCCTCCGATGACCAGCACCAAGTCGGGCTTCTCGGTGATGGGCTCGTAGGTGCGCGCCAGCTCCACCCCCAGCATCTCGACCCGTCCCTCCAGGTGGGCGACGAGGTCGCCGGCGATGGTCTCGGCCTCGGGCTTGGCCGGGTCGCCGAGCACCAGCACCCGCAGCGGCCTCCGCTTGGGGAGGACCAGTCGGTCGGAACGACCGTTGCCGTTGCGCTGCGGACTCAAGGACGCGCGGGGGTCACGGGGGGGTCGAGGGCGCCCTCCGACGCGCCGCGCAGACGGGTGCGCCAGGCACGGGCCAGCGAGAGGGCGTCGAGGCCGGCGGCGGCGAGCTGCTCCTCGCGCGTCGTGGCGTGCGGCACGAAGTGGTCGCCGACGCCGTGACGGGACAGGTCGGGGGCGGCGCCGTGGTCGGCGCACCACTCGGCGACCGCCGAGCCGAAGCCGCCGACGAGCGCGTGCTCCTCGACCGTGGCCACGAAGCGATGACGCGCCATGACCTCGGCCAGCATGTCCTCGTCGAGCGGCTTGACGAAGCGCGCGTCCCAGACCTCCAGATAGAGGTCGTCCTCGTCGCGCAGGATGCGCGCCGCCTCGAGCGCGGCCTCGACCTGAGCGCCGATGGCGAGGATGCAGCCGTCCGGCCCCTCGGTCAGGCGCTCGGCACGACCCGGGATCCACTCCGGCCGCACCCCGGCCGACGGACCGAGGCACTCGGGGGCCTTGCCGCGGGGCCAGCGCAGCGCCCACGGCCGCCCCCGGTCGGCGACGGCGGCGCGCAGCGCGCGCTCGAGGTCCACCGCGTCACGCGGCGCAGCCAACACCATGCCGGGGAACGGCCGCAGGTACGCGAGGTCGTAGAGCCCCATGTGGGTCGGCCCGTCCTGGCCGACCAGACCGGCGCGGTCCACCGCGAACACCACGGGGGCGCGCTGCAGCGCGACCTCCTGGAAGACCTGGTCGTAGCCGCGCTGGAGGAAGGTCGAGTAGATGGCGCAGACCGGCGCGAGCCCTTCCACCGCCATGCCGCCGGCCATCGCCACCGCATGCTGCTCGGTGATGCCGGTGTCGTGGAAGCGCTCCGGGAAGCGCTCGGCGAATCCGGCCAGCCCGGTGCCGCTCGGCATCGCCGCGGTGATGGCGTGCACCCGCGGCTCGTCCTCGGCCAGGGCCACCACCGCCTCGCCGAACACTACGGTCCAGCTGCGCCGCACCGGCGCAGCGTCGTCCTCGGCGGGCCCGGGCACCTCGAACAGCCGCGGCTGGACCCCGTGGGCGCGCTCCGGGTCCTCCGCCGCCGGCGCGTAACCACGCCCCTTCTCGGTCAGGAAGTGGAGCAGGGTCACCGAATCGATGCGGGTGGCGCGCTCGAGCGCGTCCCGGCACACCGCGAGGTCGTGCCCGTCCAACGGACCGACGTAGTTGACCCCGAGCTCCTCGAACACGTGCCCCGGAATCAGCGCGCGCCGCATCACCTCGCCGAACTCCTCGAGCCGCGAACCAACCCACGGGATGGAGTGCGCCATCTCGTTGAGCCGCTCGTACGCCTTGTGCAGGGTGCGGGAGCTGCGGATGCGCGACAGGTAGCGCGCCAACGCCCCCACCGACCGCGCGATGGACCACTCGTTGTCGTTGAGGACGACGATCAGGCGCAGGTCGCGCTCGGCGGCGTAGGTCAGCCCCTCGAAGGCGACCCCGGCGCCGAAACCGGCGTCGCCGACCAACGCCACCGCCCAGGGGTCGGCGCCGTCCGAACCGCCGCCGCGCCCCCGCATCGCCTCGGCCAGACCGGAGGCGTAGGAGATGGCCGTCCCGGCGTGCCCGGCGGTGAGCACGTCGTACGGCGATTCGTCGCGATGACAGAACCCGGACAGCCCGCCGGTGCGGCGCAGGGTGGCGAACCGGTGGTAGCGACCGGTCAGCATCTTGTGCGGATAGCACTGGTGCGACACGTCGAACACCAGCCGGTCCTGCAGGAAGTCGAAGACCGAGTGCAGGGCGACCGTCAGCTCGACCACGCCGAGGTTGCTGCCGAGGTGGCCGCCGGTCTGGCACACCTTCTCGACCAGGGCGGCGCGGATCTCGACGCAGAGCTCCTCCAACTCCTCCACGGAGCGGCCGCGGAGGTCGGCGGGCGAGCGCAGGTCGGCGAGGCGGAGGGGCGAGGTCACAGGCGCGCGAGGAGGAAGCGCGGCAGGTCCGCAAGGGCATCGTAGCGGCCCGGCAGGGAGCGGCGCTCCAACTCGGCTCGGGCGGCGTCGGCCAGTGCGGCCGCGGCCCGCCGGCCGCCCTCCCGGCCGTGGACGCCGACCCACGTCGCCTTGCCCCGCGCCGCGTCGCGCCCGGCCTCCTTGCCGAGCGCGTCGCCTCGCCCGGCGGCGTCGAGGAGGTCGTCCACCGCCTGGTACAGAGCACCGACCCGGGCCCCGAAGGCGCGCCACGGCTCGGGGTCGGCCCCGGCGGCGCGGGCCCCGAGGAGGAACGAAGCCTGGAGCAGCGCCCCGGTCTTGCGCGCATGGATGTCGCGCACCTCGTCGGCGCCGACGGCGTCCCGACGCCCCTCGGCGGCGAGGTCGAGGTGCTGCCCCCCCACCATGCCCGCGGGCCCGGCCGCGCGCGCCAGGAGCGAAGCCTGGTCCCTGGCGAGGACGGCGTCCTCCTGCACGGCGAGGACCTCGAAGGCCAGGGCCTGCAGCGCGTCGCCCGCGAGGATGGCGAGCGCCTCGCCGTGGCTCACGTGGAGGGTCGGCCGACCGCGGCGCAGCGCGTCGTCGTCCATCGCCGGCAGGTCGTCGTGGACCAACGAATAGGCGTGGACCATCTCCAGGGCCACCGCCGCCGGCAGGGCGGCGGCGCGCTCGCCGCCCTCGGCCTCGCAGGCGAGCAGGCACAGCGTCGGCCGCACCCGCTTGCCGCCGTCGAGCAGCGCCGCGCGCACCGCGTCCTGCAACCCGTCCGGCGCGTCCCGCAGCGAAGTCTGATCCAGGGCGGCGGTCAGCGCCGCGTCCACCTCGGGACGGAGCGCCTCCAGCCGCGCGCCGAAATCAGTCCGCGTCCGCATCGGCGCCGTCCCCCGCCTCGAGCGCGGCGAGCTCGCCCTCCAGGGTCCGGGTCAGCTCCTCGACGCGGGTCTCGGCCCGAGCCAGCACCCCGTTGAGCCGGGCCAGCAGCTCGACGCCTTCCTTGTAGAGGTCCACGCCCTCCTCCAACCCCAGGTCGTCGCCCTCGAGGCGCTCGACGATGGCCTCGAGCCGCTCGAGTTCGCGCTCGAAGGGGACCTCGCCGCCGCCCGCGTCCGGTTCGTGCTCTGCGCTCATCGTCGCCATTCTACCGCTCGCACGGCGTGAACCGCCCGGCCCGGCCCTAGACTGGGCGGCATGATCCGCCGCCTCCACGTCCTCCCCTTCCTCGCGCTCCTCGTCCCGGCAGCGGCCGGCTGCGCCGTGCCGAGCGCCGACGAGCAGAGCGTCAAGCCCGGCATCAACGACCCCTTCCTCGCCGAGGACCTCGACACCTCGCAATGGGTGGAACGCTTCGAGGGCGAGGGGCGCGAGGTCTATCGCGAACAGGACCTCCTGCTCGAAGCCCTCGCCCTCGAACCCGGCGAGGACGTCGCCGACGTCGGCAGCGGCACCGGCTTCTTCACCCTACGCTTCGCCGAGGCGGTCGGCCCCGAGGGACGGGTCTACGCAGTGGACATCGCCCCCGCCTTCCTCGACCTGGCGATGGACCGCGCGGCCGCAGCGGGCCTGGAGGACCGCGTCGTGCCGGTGCTCGCCGGAGAGAAGTCCTGCAACCTCCCCCCCGAGTCGGTGGACGCCGCCTTCCTCTGCGACACCTACCACCACATCGAGTACCCCAGGCACTACTTGGCCAGCCTGCACACCGCCCTGCGCCCCGGCGGCCGCCTGATGCTGGTCGAGTTCCACCGCCCCGCCGAGGACGACGACGCCCCGCGCTCGGCGTGGCTTCGCGACCACGTCCGCGCCGACCAGGCCACCTTCGTGCGCGAGTTCGAGGACGCCGGCTTCCGTCTGGAACGCGAGGTCCCCGGCCTGGAGGACAACTACGTCCTCGTGTTCCGGCGTGACTGACCGCACGGCGCCGACCCGCACCCTCGGCCTGCCCGCCGCCGCCGCCGTGGTCGGCGCCAGCATGGTCGGCGCCGGAGTGTTCACCACCAGCGGCCTGCTCCTGGAGTCTCTCGGCTCGCGCCGTCTGGTCCTCCTCGCCTGGCTGCTCGGCGGCCTCCTCGCCACCCTCGGCGCCCTGTGCTACGGCGCGCTGGGCCGCCGCCTGCCCGAGTCGGGCGGCGAGTACCTGTTCCTCTCGCGCCTGCTCCACCCCGCCGCCGGCGCCATGGCCGGCTGGGTCTCGGTGCTGGTCGGCTTCTCGGCGCCGCTCGCCCTGGCCGCCTGGGGCTTCGGCGCCTACGTCCGTCCATGGACGCCCGGACTGGACGAACCCGTCCTCGGCTCCCTCCTCGTCCTCGCCGCCGGACTGCTCCACGGCGGCCGCGTCCGCACCGGCGCCGGCCTGCAGACCGCCGTGGTCGCGGTCAAGCTCGGCCTCCTCTTCGGCGCCGCCCTCCTGGCCCTCCCCTTCCTGCCCGACCACCCCGACCCGCCCGCGGCGTCGCCGCTCGCCGGCCCCTTCGCCCTGGCCCTGCTGTGGGTGTCGTTCTCGTACTCGGGCTACAACGCCGCGGTCTACGTCGCCGGCGAGCTGCGCGATCCGGAGCGCAACCTGCCGCGCGCCCTCCTCCTCGGCTGCCTCGCCGTGGTCGCCCTCTACCTGCTGCTGAACGCGGTCTTCCTCTACGCCGCCCCTCCCGCCGAACTCGCGGGCCGCCTCGAGATCGGCCGCGTCGCCGCCGCCGCGATCGGCGGCCCCCGCTGGGGCGACGCCGTCGCCGCCTTCGCCGCCCTGGCCCAGGCCACCTCGGTCTCGGCGATGGTCTTCCTCGGCCCGCGGGTCGTCGCGCGCATGGCCGCCGACGGCGTCCTGCCCCGCCTCCTCGCCGCACAGCGCCCGGGCCGCGCCCCCGGGCCCGCGCTCGTCCTCCAACTCGCCCTGGCCCTGGTCTTCCTGTGGACCTCCACCTTCGGCGCCCTGTTGAGCGTGGTCGGCTTCACCCTGTCGCTCTCCACCGCGGCCGCGGTGCTCGCCCTGGTCCGCCTGCGCCTCGCCGAAGGCCCGACGCTGCGGATCCCGGGCTGGCCCTGGGTGCCGCTCCTGTTCCTGCTCGCCACGCTCGGCAGCGTCGCCCTCTCGGTGGGCGAACGACCGCTGGAGAGCCTGTGGGGGCTCGCCGTCCTCGGCTTCGGCTATGCGTCCTGGCGGCTCGCCGGCTCGCCGCGCCCCCCGCAGCCGCCTCCGCCCACCCCTCCAGCCGCCCGGACGACGGACTCGGCCTAGCCGTCCGGCGGCGGGGCCCCGGCGCCGGATTCGACCTCCTCGACCCGCGCGCGGAGAGCCCCCTCGGCGAGCCGCACCCGGATGCGCGCCCCCGGCGCGACCTCGGCCGCACGACGCAGGAATCCGGACCGTCCTTCGGCTTCGACCAGGGCGTAGCCGCGGCGCAGCAACGCCTCGGGGTTTCCCGCTTCCAGCCGCTCGTCGAGGGCGTGCAACCGCTCGCGCAACGCGGGCAGACGACGATGGAGCGGGAGGCGACGCAGCGCCTCGCCGCGGCGGGCCAGCGCGCGGCGGCGGCGCGCGCCGAGCGCGGCCCCGGCGTCCAGGAACCGACGCTCGCACTCGGCCAGGGCGGCGCGACGCCGCTCGAGCCGACGCTCGGGACGCTGGTGGAGCACCTTGCGCATGGCCCGGTCCAAGCGCAGCCGCGCCGTCTCCAGCCGACGCTCCACGCCGCGCGTCAGGGCCGGGGCCAACGGCTGCAACGTCGCGCTCCGCTCGCCGAGCAAGCCCGCCACGGCGGACGCGAGACGCCCGCCGAGGTCGGCGACCTCGTCGCGGGCCGCGACCCATCCCTCGACCACACGCCGCGCCCCCGCGGTCGGCGTGATGGCGCGCTCGTCGGCGGCGAAGTCGCACAGGGTGAAGTCGGTCTCGTGGCCCACCGCGCACACCACCGGCACCGGACTGGCGGCGACGGCGCGGACCAGCGGCTCCTCGTTGAAGGCCCAGAGGTCCTGCAACGAGCCGCCGCCCCGCGCCAGGAGGACGACGTCGGCCCCGATCCGCGCTGCGGCGTCGAGCGCGGCGGCCAACTCGGCGGCGGCGCCCTCGCCCTGGACCCGGCTGTGGCGCACCAGGATCCACGCCGGGACGCGGAGGCGGCGGAGGGTGTCCAGGACGTCGCCCTCGGCCGCCGAACCGCGGCCGGTGACCACCACCACGCGGCGCGGGCGCGGCGGCAGCGGGCGCTTGCGCTCGGCCGCGAAGAGCCCCTCCTCGCGCAACCGCCGCTTCAGCTCCTCGAAGCGGCGGGCCAGCTCACCGAGGCCGCCGCGCGGTTCGACGCGGTCCACGATGAGCGACAGCTTGCCGGTCTTCTTCCACACGTCGAGTCGGCCGCGGACCAGGAGACGGGCGCCCTCCTCCAGCGGGGCGCCGAGCGAGCGCGCCGTGCTGCGCCAGACGATGGCCGGCACCGCGCCCTCGGCGTCCTCCAACGAGAAGTAGTGGTGGCCGCTCTGGTGCGGGCCGCGGTAGCCCTTGACCTCGGCGTCCACCCACACCGTGCCGACCTCCTCCGCCAGTACCGCGGTCGCGAGGTCGAGGAGTTCGCCGACTCCCCAGACCGTGCGCCCGCCCTCCTCGACCGGCATCAGGCGCCGACCTCGACGTAGGGCAGACCGCTCGCGCGCCAGGCGTCCAGGTCCTGACGCGGCAGGTAGAGACTGAAGCGGTCGCTCGAGAACGGGCTGCGCCGCCCGTGGTCGAGGAAGGCGCCGTCGCGCAGCAGGAGCTCGACCGAACCGCCCTTCGGGTGGAGTCGGATCTCGAGCGAGTCGGCCTCGATGGTCTTGACCAGACGGCCGCTGTTGTCGTGCCAGTTCAGCTGCACCAGGCGCAGGCCGTCGGGCGTGACCTCACCGACGTGGCCGGCACGGTAGTAGCTGAAGGAACCGCGCTGCGACACCAGGCCGTCGAGGACGCGCCGCGCGGCCTCGGCGGAGAGACGCGGAGTCGCGCGCCGGGGTTCGACGGCGGGCGCCGGCTCGGCGGCGGGGCCGGTGGCGCCGGCGCCGCCGTCGCCTCCGGCTCCGCGGGCGTTCCCCGTGCCGGACGCCCCCGCTCCCGCCACCACGGCGGGGGGCTCCGCCACGGCGAGCTCCGCGGCCTCGGCGAGCTCGGGGAAGTGCTCCAGCCACGCGCGGACGTCCACTTCCGGAAGGTCGATGCGGTAGCCGTCGGCCGGCAACGGGCTGCGCGCGCCGTCCAGCGAACGCGATCCCTCGTAGAACCGCATCACCAGGGTGTGGGCCATGCGGTGCAGGTCGAACTCGACGCGCCCCGCGCGGACGGACGAGCGCAGCCGTCCGTCGCCTCCCCACTCGAGCAGGACCACGTCCTCGAGCCTCGGCTCGCCGCGCACGCGGGTCGCCTTCTGGAAGCGCAGCCCGGGGTAGCCGTCCAGGGCGAGCAATCCGTTGACCACCGCCAGCCACGGGTCGGGCGAACCGGAACCCGGGGTCTCGACCGGCGCCGCCGCCTCTTCGGCGCGCGGCGCCTCCGCCGCGGGCTCCTCGGCCCGCGGCGTCCCCTCGGCGATGCGTGCGAGCAGGGCCATCCGCTCCTGCTCGCTCTGCAGCAGGCGCTCGGTCAGCTGCGCCATCTGTTCGCGCCCCGCCCTCTGCTCCTCCTGGAGGGCGGTGAGGTTCTCGCCCATGGCCCCGACCAGCTCCCGCAGCGCCGGGTCCACCGGCGCGTCCACCGTGACCGGGGTCGGTTCGACCACGATGGAGGGCGGCGGCGCGGTCGGCGCCTCGACCACGATGGAGGGCGGCTGCTGGTGGCTCTGGTACCAGACGAAGGCCAGCGCGGCGAGCCCGACGCCGAGCAGCATGCCGCCGAGGGCCAGCGACGGCAGCAGCCAGGGACGGCTGCGGCGCTTCTCCTCCTCCAGCTCTTCCAGGTGGTCCAGCAACGCGGCCTGGACCTCGGCCAGGCGACGGAACGAGCGGTTCAGCGCCTGGACGTCGCGCAGGCGCAGCAGCGACCCCGGCTGGGCCGCGGCCTGACGCGCCAGGGCGGCGTCCTCGTCGCCGGGATCGGAGGGCGGACTCGGGAGGGTGTCACTCATCGTCGGGCTCGGCTGCCGGCGCGCCCCCGGAGCCGGGCTCCAGGAAGTCGCGCCGCTCGAGGGCGGTCCACGTCCGTGGCCGCAACTCGACCGCCGCCGCCGGACGCTCCCAGTGGAGCACGGCGTCGGCGTCCCCCAGCCTACCCGCGACCAGGTAGCCGCGCCGCCCCCCGTCCTGGGGAACGCCGGCCGCGACCGCCTCGTAGTGGAGACGCAGCCGCGGCGAGGCGTCTTCCGGGAGTTCCAGCGGCCCCAGCCGAACCCCGTCGCCACTGCGCAACGGCAGGCGCCAGTCGCGGACCCCTTCGGCGTCGCGCAGCAGCACCCGATAGACGCCGAGGTCCGACTCCAGTCCGTAGGCTTCGCGCACCCGCGCCGCCGGGTCGAGCTCGGCGGCGGGGCCGGCCCGCAGCGGCTCGACCACCACCCGAACCCCGTCCTCGCCGCGGCCGACCCAGGCGTGGTGGAGGCGCGCCGCTTCGGCCAGGAGCGGGTCTCGTTCCGCCTCGACCGCACCGGGAGAGCAGGCGGCGGGAGCGAGGGCGAAGACCAGGAGCAGCGCGTGCGTCGGCCTCACGGCGTCCACACGGAGTCGTCCTTCTTGTGCTCGTTCCACCACCGGTTCCACGCCACCGGGTCGCGCTGCTGGGTGCCGGTCAGCGCCTCCAACGCCCGCGCCATGGAGCCGCTGGTCTTGCGGTACTTCTCCTGTTTCTCGGGGTCGTTCTGGTTCTGCAGCGCGTCCTCGTAGTTCTGGGCGTAGAGCTTGACCATCGTGCCCACGATCTCACGCCGCACTTCGCCCGGCGCCTCGGCGAACTGGGCCAGGGCGTCGGCCGCCTTGGCGATGAACAGGTACTCGTAGCTGTCGAGCTGCTTCATCAACTCGTCGGCGTAGTCGTAGGCGTGGGTGTAGCCGATCTGCTCGAGCAGCAATCCGCGGAAGTCCGGTTCCTTCTTGAACTTCTTGTCCTCGAAGGCCTTCCACAGGTACTTCGCGCCGCGCTCGCCCATCTGCCCCAACGCGTAGGCGGCCGCGGTCCACAACCGCAGGTTCTCCTGGGTGACCCGCTTGCGCCGCTTGTGCACGAAGGCGCGATGCACCGCTTCGGCGATCTCGTCGAGTTCCTTCTCCAGGGCCTTGGCCTCGGCCTTGAGGGCCTTGGCGTCGCCCTGCCCGAGCTCGAGGTCGTCGCGGACCTCGGCGAGCCGCTCGACGGTGGTCTTGAACCGGCTGGTCAGCCGGTCCATCAGGGCGATCGCCTGGTCCGACGACTCGCGGTCCTTCAAGGCCTCCTCGTACTCGTCCAGGAGGGCCTCCAGGTCCTCGTCCTGGACCGGGAACGGGGTCGGGGGAAGGGCGCCGGCCCCGAGGTGCGGGGCCGCGAGGGAACCGAGCAGGAGGAGGGTGGAGAGCATGGTCAGGGGGTGGCGGAAGGAGCGGCGCGGGCCGCGGCGAGTCGCCGCCGCCAGGCCGCGCGCACCGGTTCGAGCAGGGCTCCGTCGCGGCCGGGGAGGTCGTCGCGAAGCCCCACCACTCTAGTGGCGGGCACCACTCCGATTACGGCCGAGGTCAGCCAGAGTTCGGCGATTTCCGCCAGTTCGGCGGGCTCGACGCGACGCTCCCGAACCGGGATCCCGGCCTCGCGGCAGGCCTCCAGGACCACGCCGCGGGTGACCCCGGGCAGGATGCCGCGGTCCAGGGGCGGAGTCGCGACCACGCCGTCGCGGACCACGAACAGACTGGTGCTGGTGCCCTCGGCGAGGTCGCCGTCCACGGTCCGCAACAGGGCCTCGTCGGCGCCCTGCGCCTGGGCGCGCCGTCGCGCCACCTGGTGCAGGATGCGGGAACCGGTCTTGGCCCCGGCCAGCGGGTCGCCGGGGTCGAGGCGGTGTTCCGACACCGCGACCGTCACCGATTCCGGCGGCGGCGTCGCCGAGCCGGCGGTCCAGAGACGCGCCACGCCGTCGTCGTCGCGGCGCAACAGGGTGAAGCGGACCCGCCATGCCCCGACCTCGGGAAGGAGGGCGCGGAACCGCGGCCAGTCGGCGAGCATGCCGCCGGCGGGGAGCGCGAAGCCGCAGCGCTCCGCCGAGGCGGCGAGCCGGTCGGCATGGCGGTCGAGGAACGGGGTCGGGGAGCCGTCCTCGTAGCGGAAGGCCTCGAACACGGACTCGCCACGGAGGACGCCGGGCCACGCCGCTCCCAGCCCCGGCGCCGCCGGGTCGCGCGGTTCGCCGTCGAGCATGGCGAAGGCCGCCTCGTCGCGTCCGATGCGATGCGTCATCCTGCGTGCCTCCCGCCGCGCCGCGCCTTCTCGAGCAGGGTCAGGAAGCCGAGCGCGGGCTGGCTCGGCACGGTGCGGCCGACGACTTCCCAATGCCGCTCGAGGTGGCGGCGCAGGAAGGCGACGGCGTGCTCCAGCGTGATGGAGCGGTCCACGCGGCGGCCGCCCCCGGGCGCCGAGCCGAACGCGAGGATGCGGACCTGGTGTCCGCCCGGGGTGCGGGCGCGGCCGCTCGCGAGGAGGTGGCGCACCACCTCGCCGGCGTGGTCGCCCGGGCAACAGCCGAAGCGCGCCAGCGCCGTCTCGAGCACGCGCGGGTCGCGCATCGCCGGGTTGAGGTGGGCCGCGCCCTGCTTGACCTCGACCACGACCATGTCGGGGCGATCCTCCGCCGCGCCGAGCGCGGGGTCGGGCGCAGGGCTGACGGTGCCGCCGGTGCGTCGGCCGCGCCGGTCCTCGCTCCATCCCGCGCCGGGGAAGCGCACGCCGAGCAGGTCCAGGTCGGTCAGGGTCGCCGGCGCGCCGTGCCGCCGCTCGGCGACGACCGGGTACTCGGCGACGGTGAAGTAGCCGTTGACCTGCAGGTAGGCCTGGACGAGGGAGACGGCGGGGTCCATGGGGACGCGCCCAGGTTAGCCGGAGCCGCGGCCGCGTCCAGGTAGCGCGCCTTCAGCAGGGTCTCGCGCCACTCGGCGTCGGGCTCCGAATCCCAGACGATGCCAGCGCCCACCCCCATCCGCGCGGTGCCTCCCGACAGGCGCAGGGTACGGATCAGGACCGCGAGGTCACCGTCCAACCGTTCGCCGCCGCGGCGCAACCAGCCCAGGGCGCCGCAGTAGGCGCCGCGGTCGAAGCGCTCGAGCTCGGCGACGCGGCGCAACGCCGCGACCTTGGGCGCCCCCGACACCGATGCCGGCGGGAACGTCGCCGCCAACAGCGCGGCGACGCCGCGGGACGGGTCCCAGACCGCGCGCACCGTGGCGGTGCGGTGGTGCAGCGTCGGAAAGGTCTCGACCTCGCCGGGATGGACCAGGGTGACGCCGCCGGGCACGGCGACGCGGCCGAGGTCGTTGCGCGCCATGTCCACCACCATGGCGAGCTCGGCTCGCTCCTTGGTCGAGGCCTCCAGGGCGTCGCGCAGCCGTGCGTCCTCGGTCGGGTCCGCCCCGCGGCGGGCGGTGCCCTTGATCGGCCGCGTCTCCAGGCGTTCGCCGGCGACGGCGAGGAAACGCTCGGGCGATTGCGAGGACAGGGCGCGGCCGCGGCCGTCGCTCCAGAACGCGCCGTGCGCGGTGGGCTGCGCCGCGGCCAACCGGGCGTGCAGGTCGGCGGCGGCCCCGCGGAAACCACCGACCAGGAGGTGGGTGAGGTTGGCCTGGAAGAGGCCGCCCTCGCGGATGGTCGCACGCAGGGCGGCGACCCCGGCGCGGTAGGCGTCGGCCGTGACGACCGGTCGGAGGGGCTCGAGCTCGACGGCGGCCGGGGCGAGGCGGGCGGCGCGCTCGAGCAGGGCCGAAGCGCGCGCCAGCTCGGCCGCAGGGGTCGCCACCGCCGGGGGCCGCTCGACCGCGGGCAGGGCGAGGCGCAGCCGGCAACCACCGGCGCCGTCCCAGACCAGGGCCCGGGGGAAGCGTCCGAACCACCAGTGCGGCCAGTCGGCCTCGCCCGGCGGGTCGGCGCCCCAGGGGAAGGACTCGACGGCGTGGCCGCAGGTCCAACCGAACCAGCCGAACCAGGCCGGCCCGAGGTCGTGCTCCGGGTCGTCCCAGTCGGCGGCGTGCAGGGCGAGCTCCAAGGCGCCGAACGGGTCGGGGCCGCCGAGGGGGGCGGTCTCGGAGGGCCGTCGCGGTCGGACCCCGCAACCCCCTTCCTCCGGCCCCCGTGGCGCGAGCCGTCCGCCGACCACGCGGTCCGGCGCCCAGACCAGGACCGCCCGCCCGCCGGGGCCGCCGTGGAGCAGCACTCGGGGAACGTCCTCCGGCAGGGCGCGGAGGGCGTCCAACGGCCCCGGGACGCCGTTTCCGCCGACCACGACGGAAACCGTGCGGCGCGGGGGTTCCGGGGCGTAGGATGGATGGGTCATGTCCGCGACCTTGCGGGAGCTATTGGACGAGTTCGTACGGCACCTCGCCGAGGTGCGTCAGGCTTCGGCCCACACGGTGCGAGCCTACCGCCGCGACCTGCTCGTGATGTTGGAGTCGCTGGAACGCGAGCACGGTCGCCTCCCCGCCCCCGAGGAGGTGACCACCGCCTCGCTGCGGCTCCACCTCGGGGAGCTCGCCCGCGCAGGTCTCGCCGCCAGCAGCCGCCGTCGCCACCTGGCCAGCATGCGCGGCTTCTTCCGCTGGCTCGAGGAGCGCGGGCACGTCGCCTCGGACCCGGCGTCCGTGCTGCGCGGGCCGCGCCCCGGGCGCCGTCTGCCGCGCTACCTGGAAGAGGACGAAGTCGAGCGCCTGCTCGCGGCCCCGACGGCCGACGACCCCGAGGAGCATCGCGACCGCGCGCTCCTGGAACTCCTCTACTCGACCGGCTGTCGGGTCTCGGAACTGGTCGCGCTCGACGAGGACGACCTCGACCTGCATCGCGGCGTGGTCCGGCTGCGCGGCAAGGGGCGCAAGGAGCGCCTGGGGATGCTCGGCGCCCCGGCGCGCGAGGCGATGGAGCGCTGGCTCGCGAGCAAGGCGGTGCGCGGGCTGGACCGGGGACCGCTGTTCCTGAACCGCTACGGCAAGCGTTTGAGCGACCGCTCGGTGCGGCGCATCCTGCGGCGGCTGCTGCTCCGCGCCGGCATCACCACCGACTGCACGCCGCACACCTTGCGGCACTCGTTCGCGACGCACCTCCTGCGGCGCGGCGCCGACCTGCGCACGGTCCAGGAACTGCTCGGCCACGCCAGCCTGGCGACCACCCAGGTGTACACCCACGTCTCGCTGGAGCACCTGCGCGGCCTCTACCGTCGTGCCCACCCTCTCGGTGGCGGTGGCGGTGGCGGCGGCGGCCGCCACGAGGCGGCCCGAGGGGCGGCGGGCGGCGAGGCCGCCGACCGCGGAGAGGGGTGGTGACCCCAAGGGGATTCGAACCCCTGTCGCCAGGATGAAAACCTGGTGTCCTAGGCCGGGCTAGACGATGGGGCCAGACTCGCTCGACCGCGAGTCGGGCCGGGAAGGATAGGAATCCAGCGTGGGCGTGTCAAGCCGCGGCCTCGGCGCAGGCCAGGGTCTCGGCGAGGAGGACCTCCTCCAGCGTGCCGCCGCGCAGCGTCGGGGACAGACGGGTCAGGGTGTAGGTCTCCACCTCGAGGTCGGGGGTGGGGAGAGCGGCCTCGGCCACGGCGGCGCGGACGGCGGCGAGGCCGCCCCGCCAGTCGGTGGCGGCGAGTCCCGGGGCCGGCGCGGCGAGGTGGAGCGGCACGTGGGCGTGGATGCGCACCGCACTCGAGGGCCGTGCCCGCTGTTCCAGGTAGGGAGCGAGGTCGGGCCAGGCCCCGCCGTCGTCGGCGCGGACCTGGTGCAGCCAAGGGTCGGCGGCGAGGTCGGAGAGCAACGCCATGGTGCCGGGCGGCGCGTCGGGCGCGAGCCGCAGCGCCGCCGACACCTGCACCTTGGCCAGCGGGACGTGGTGGGCGGCGAGGGCGGCGACCGCGGCGCCCGGGTCCTCGCCGACCACGGCGAGGTGGCAGAGGTCGAGGCAGACGCCGAGCCGGCCGGGGGGAGCGTCGAGCGCGGCGAGGAAGGACGCGAGGTCGGCGACGCGCTCGAATCCACCGTCGGGCTCGGGTTCCAGGCCGAGGGCCAACTCGACGCCGGTCGCGGCGGCGAGCTCCTCGAGGGCGAGGGCGGCTCCCTCCAGGTGGCGACGGGTGCGGGGGTCGGCGACGGCGGCGGGGCCGTAGCCGACCGGGCAGGTGGAGAGCGAGCCGCGCCGCACACCGGTCGGGTCCACGGGGACGAGATCCACCAGGAGCCGCGCCACGTCCCGGGTGAAGGCGAGCCGCGCCGGGTCGGTCCAGTCGGGCAGGAAGGCCCGCGGCCCGACGCGGTCGCCCTGGAAGCCGCCGAAGGGGAAGGCGTTGGCCGTCCACACCGTGACGCCCGCGGCGGCGAGCGCCGCCTGCAGCCGCCGGCGGGCGGCGGGGTCGGCGGCGAAGGCGGCGGCGGCGGCGGCGGAGACCGCCAGCCCGAGCGCCGGGGAGGGGCCGCCGGCGGAGCGGAGCGCGGCGGCCCAGCGCGCGAAGGGTCCGGACACGGCCGCCAGCACCTGCTCCGGCGTGTCGGCCGGCAGCACGTTGCCGCAGACGGCGATCCGCCCGGTCGCGGTCACCTCGTCGAGCGCATCACGGCGAGGAAGTCCTCCTCGGCGCGCGGGTAGCGTCGCAGGAAGTCGCGGGCGATGGGGTCCACGAAGCCGTCCAGACCGGCGGCGTGGAGCTCGCGGATCACGGTCAGGGCCGCTTCGGGGTTCCTGGGCTCGGCCTGCCACCAGTCGCGGGCCGCGGCGATGCGGTCGGCGGCGGGAGCGGCGGGGTCGTCGAGGGTGACGCGCCAGGCCGGAGGTTCCACCGCCTCGTCGGCGCCCTGGTCGGCGCCCTGGTCGGCGGCGTCCGCTTCGCCGGAGCCGGCATCCGCCGTCGCATCCGGCGCGGGTCGGTCCACCTGGAGCGGCACCCGGAGCGCGACCGCGCCGTCCACCTTGCAGGTGAGCTCGCCGTACCAGCGGCGGCCGGCGGTCAAGGCGTCGAGTTCGGGCAGCTCGGCCACCACGGTGCGCACGCCGCGACGGGGCACGAACACGCTGGAGGAAGCGGCCGGGGCGTCGCCGAAGTAGGACTGGAGCCCCGGATACAGGGTCAGGCCTCCCCCACCGTGGGCCAGGCGCAGCTCGGCGCCCGCGAAGCGGGCGTCCAAGGGGCGTCGCCCGAGGGTCGGATAGGCCAGGCGCAACACGTAGTCGCCGGCGTCCAGACGGCCGAGGTCGGTGTCCACCTCGTAGGCGATGCTTCGGGCGACGACCATGCCGTTGGCGTCGAAGACCTCGACCATGAGGTCCTCGCGCAGCTCGATGGTCTGGATGGACGCCGGCATGTGGAGCACGACGGCGACGCCGTCCTCGGGCACCTGGAAGGGGTGCTCGACGACGCCTTGGAACATGCCGAGGTCGTCGAAGACCACCGGGCGGATCGGGTCGGGGACGACGTCCCAGTCCTCGAGCACGGGCTCGGCGACTCCGGCGACCCTGGCCTCCAGGCGGACCGACGCGTCGCGCAGCGGGCTCATCAGGGCGAGGTAGCCGAGCTCCTGTCCGGCCGGAATCCGCCAGCGTTCGTGTTGTGGCTCGAGTCCGTCGAAGCGGACCGTCAGGCGGTAGTCGGCCGGGAGGTTGGACGACCAGCGCGCCGCCGCCGTGAACTCCCACACCGTGCCCGGCTCGACCGGGACGTCCTGGGTGATGGTGTCGCCCGGGCGCAGGAAGAAGCGTCCCCGCTTCTGGCGGTCGCCGGCGTAGCGGAACCCGGAGACGCTGCCCGCTCCGGTGCGGACCTCGTTGCGCCCGCCGCCGGACTGGGTCAGTTCGACGTGGGCGAAGCGCGCGCCGAAGGGAACCTCCAGGAAGGTGCGGTGGAGTTCGCCGGGGGCGAGGTGGAACTCGGTCTCGAAGCGGCCCTCGTCGTCGGCGTGCTCGGGCACGACCACGGTCACCGGCAGGACCAGTTCCGGGCCCAGGGACTCGGGGAGGTCCACGTCCCAGAGGAGGACGCGGGTCGAGTGGAGTCCGGGCGGCAGGTCGGAGACGTCGAGGCGCACGCGGAAGCCGGTCGGGTCGCCGCCGACGACGTTGACGAGGCGCGGCGCCTCGACCCAGGCGGCTTCGGGCTGGAGGCGCAGGGTGCGCAGGAAGCGGCTGGACGAGGCGTGTTCTTCGGGGCGGAAGCGGGCGCGCAAGGTGACGCCGCGGTCGAGGCGCCCGTCCGGGGGGAGGCCCCGGAGGTAGATGCCGGCGCCCACGCCGAAGGCGTTTTGGACCTCGACCCGCCAGTCCACCGGTCGCCAGTCGGCGGCCGCGAGACGCGCCAGCGCGTCGAGGGCGTCGGGGAGCCAGACGGCGCCGTGGCCCTGCTCGACCCAGGCGAAGCCGGCGAGCGGCCGGGCCGAGAGGCGGAGGGCGCGCTCCAGGGTGCGGCGTTCGGTGGGCAGACCCTCGGCCAGCGCCGCCGACTCGAGCAGCGCCAGACAGCCGGCCATCTGCGGGGCGGCCATGGAGGTGCCGTTCCAGTTCTGCCCCGGCACCAGGCGCCAGGACGGGAGGGTGGAGAGGGCGGCGCCGGGGGCGGCGAAGTCGATGCCGAGCGAGCCGCTGGGCAGCGGCCCGCGTGAGGAGAAGTCGAACAGCACCGGTCCGGCGGGCTCGAGGCTGGCGTAGTTGGCGACCTGGGTGCCGGGCCAGACGGCGGCGGCCACCGACAGCGCCTCGGTCACGGTGGCGGGAGAGCCGACCGTGGACAGGGTCGGGCCCTCGTTGCCGGCCGAGGTCACCAGGAACAGGCCGCGTTTCGCGGCCTCGCGCACGGCCACGGCCTCGGGCTCGTCGCCGTCGGCGAAGAAGGCCGGGCCGCCGAAGCTCATGTTGGCGATCTGGCAGCCGGCCTCGACCGCGAGGTCGAGCGCCTTGGCGATGGCGAAGCCGCTGGTCGAGCCGCCGAACTTGCCGTCGCCGATCTTGATGGAGACGATCTCGACGCCGGGCGCGACCCCGCTCAAGGCGCCGTCCGGGTCCCAGGCGCCGATGATGCCGGCGACGTGGGTGCCGTGGCCGTGGGTGTCGAACAGGAGCAGCGTCACGTCGCCGTCGTCGAGCACGTCCACCGCGTAGTTGAGGAAGGCCTCGTCGCCGAGGGTGGTCCAGTCGCCGCTCGGCCCGAAGGGACGCAGCGCCGGTTCCTCGTCGAGGTCGCCGTCCTCGTCGTCGTCCACGACCACCTTCCAGCCGTCGTCGTCGCGGAAGGTGACGACGTCCCAGGCCGGTCCGGGGTCGTCGAAGGAGGCGAAGCGACGCTCGAGCTCGGCGAGTCGGGCCGTCTCGGTCGGGTCGTCGGGCTCGGTGTCGCCGTCGCGGGCCCGTTCCTCCTCGAAGCGGCGCTTCTCCTCGCGCCAGCGCTCGCGCCGCTCGGCCAGGATGCGGTGGCGCAGCTCGTCGGGCAGGAACTCGGAGCCGATGCGGCCGAGGTGGTAGCTGCGCCCGGGGGCGTGCCAACGTCCGAGCTCGAGCCGGCGGCCGGTCAGCCCGAGGAGGGTGCCGTCGTCCGAAGCGACCTCGTAGCCGGTATCCACCCGCCCGTCGGTGGTCGCGTCGTAGCAGGCGACCAGCTTGCGTCGTCCGTCGGGCGTGCTCTGGAGCAGGGGGTGGCCGGGGTCGACCCCGGTGTCGAGCACGGCGACCCGGATGCCGCGGCCGTCGTACTCGGGGTGGGCGGCGAGGAACTCGGTGACGCCGAGGTCGTGCCGCGGCAGTCGGGCGGCCAGCGGTTCCTGGGCGCAGGAAAGGAGCAGCAGGAGTGCGAGCATGGTGGAGACGGGGATGGGGTCAGGCGCCGGCGGCGGCGGCGTCCTCGGCCTCCTCGTTCCACAGGTCGGGGGCGACGAGGAAGCGGGCGCAGGAAGGGCAGCGGTGGAGCAGCTTGCGGCTGCGCACCTTCATCGCATCGTTCGGGACCAGGCGGGTGCCGCAGCCGCCGCAGCTGTCCGCCTTCATGGGGACGGCGATCTTGCCCCGCCCCTGCTCGGACAGGCTCTCGAAGTGGGCGCGGGCGTCGCTCGGCAGTTCCGCGAGGGTGGCGTCGCGCCGGGCGAGGAGGCCGGCGATCTCGGCCTCCAGCTCGGCCTCGTCGGCGGCGACGGTCTCGCGGAACCGCTCGAGGTCCTCCCGCGCCTCCTCCAGCCGGGCAGCCAGGGCGCGGTGGCGCTCGGCAAGTCCCTCGGCGGACTCGAGCAGCCCCAGGGCCTCCTCCTGCTCGGCGGAAACCTGCTGGCGCAGCCCCTCGACCTCGTGCCGCGCGACCTCGGCCGCGGCCGGGTCGCGGGTCTCGCGCAGCTGGGCCTCGAGCTTGGCGATGCGCTCCTCCTGGGTGACGCTGCGGTTCTCGAGGTCCTGGGCCCGCGCCAGCGCCTGCTGCCGCTCGGCCGCGACCTGCTCGACCTCGGCCTCGAGCGCAGCGAGGTGGGCGGCCCGCTCACTCAACTCGGCCGGCAGCCCCGCCGCGCGACGGCGCAGGATGGTGAGCCGGTCCTCCAGACGCTGGAGCCGGACCAGGCGGCGCAGGTGGTCCTCCACGGCCCTATGAGAGCATGGCCAGGGCCGAGGCACAACCCACCACGCGGAAACTGGAGCCGGGAAGTGTGTGGATCGGAAGGCAAGGGTGTGACCTCCACGGGACACGATCGTCTTCCTCGTCGGCGAACCAGCCGAAGACCACGACCATGCGCTTTCGACCGCCCTTCTGCCCCAATGCAGCCTGCGCGAGCCGAGCCCCGGAAGGGACGTTCCGCTACCGCAGGATCGGCACCTACCACCGCAAGAGCGACGGACGTGACGTCCAACGCTTCCTCTGCAACACCTGCCGCCGCAGCTTCTCCACCCAGACCTTCCGCCTGGACTACCGGTTCAAGCTACCCCACCACGACGTGCCGGTGTTCAAGGCCCTCGTCTCGAAGGTCACCTATCGCCAGATCGCCCGCATCCACGGCATCGACCGCAAGAGCGTCCAGCGCCGCGTCCGGCGCTGGGGACCGGCGCTGCGAGAGCTCCACGAAGCCGCTCTGGACTCGGTCGCCGCGCGGGACGGTCTGAACGGCGCCTACTGCCTCGACGAGCTCGAGACCTTCGAAGGGAACCGGCGCCTGCAACCCGTCACGGTGCCCGTGCTGGTCGATGCGAACCGCTTCTTCGTGGTCGGCATCGAGACCGACACCCTGCCGGCACGAGGCCACCTGCGACGTCGGGATCGCGAGCGGAAGATCGAGTTGGAACGCGAACGCGGCCGACGCCGCAATCACTCGAACCGAGCTGTGGACCGCGTCCTCGAGACCTGGGCAAAGGCGCACTCGGAACACCTGACGCCATTCTTGATCACGGACCGGAAGTCCACCTACCCCAGACGCTACATGAAGGCCTTCCCGGACCGGAGGCGCCATCACCTCCGAGTCGATTCCTCGGCGGCCCGCACCCGGAAGAACCCCCTGTTCCCCGTCAACCACACCCTGGCGATGGCTCGCGACCAGGTCTCGCGGCTGGTCCGCCGCAGCTGGGGGGCGAGCAAGTGCCGGCGGCGGCTGCGCGATCACTTGTGGATCTGGGTGGCGTGGCGCAACTACGTTCGGCGACTGACCAACCGTACCCCCGGGCTGACCCCCGGCATGGCCGTCGGAGCCGCACGCCGGATGGCCGCGGTCAACGAACTGTTGCGGTGGCGGTGGCCGAAACGGATGCCTCCGGCTTTCCTCGAGCCGAAGGAACACACGTTTCGGGGCCAGTTTCCGTCAGGATAGGCCTTCCAGGAACCCCGCGAGCTTGCGCGCCCGAATCGGATGCTGCAACTTCCGGATCGCCTTCGCCTCGATCTGGCGCACCCGCTCGCGCGTGACCCGGAAGATCCTTCCGACCTCCTCCAGCGTGTACGTGTAGCCGTCGCCGATGCCGTAGCGCAGCTTGATGATCTCGCGCTCGCGGAACGTCAGCGACTCCAACACCTCGTCGATCCGCTCCTTCAGCATTCCCTGCCCGGCGCGCTCCACGGGGTTGTCGCTGGACTCGTCTTCGATGAAGTCGCCGAAGTACGAGTCCTCGCTGTCCCCGATGGGCCGATCCAGGCTGATGGGGTGCTTCGCGATCTTGATCACGCGCCGCGCCTCCTCCACCGGGATCTCGGCGGCCTCCGACATCTCCTCGATGGACGGCTCGCGGCCCATGGTCTGCAGCAGACGCTTCTGCACCGCCCGCAGCTTGCTCATGGTCTCGATCATGTGCACGGGGATGCGAATGGTCCGCGCCTGGTCGGCGATCGAGCGTGTGATCGCCTGGCGGATCCACCACGTCGCGTAGGTCGAGAACTTGTAGCCGCGACGGTACTCGTACTTCTCGACCGCCTTCATCAGGCCGGTGTTGCCCTCCTGGATGAGGTCCAGGAACGACAGGCCCCGGTTGCGGTACTTCTTGGCGATGGAGACCACCAGCCGCAGGTTGCCGGACGAGAGCGCCTTCTTGGCCTCCTCGTAGGCCGCCACGGCCTTGTCCAGCTTGCGCACCCGCTCGCGGAAACGGTCCAACGGCTCGAGGGCCATCACCTCCCACTCCAGGAGGTGCGCCTTGAGCTCCTCGAACTCCCGCCGCCCGTCCTTGGTGCGCTTGCGCGCCGCGTCGAACTCGTCCAACCGTTGAGCGAGCTCCTCCCAGGTCCGAGCCTTGCCCTGCACCACCGGGATGAAGTCCTGCAGCACGTTGACCTGGAAGTGCAGCTCCTCCACCAGGATGGCGAGCCGGCGCTGCCGCGCCCGCATGCGGCGCTGGAAGGCCTCGCGTTCCGCCCGCTTCGGCCGCGACGCCAGGTGCTCACGGTACTCGGTCCGCAACGTGCCGAGCAGCGCCTCGAGGTCGCGGAGGTGCCCGCCCAGCCGCTGCTCGAGGTCCTGCTTGGTCAACTCGTAGCCGGCGCCGCCGTCGATGTTGGACGACCCCCCTTCGGTGCCCTCCTCGGACGCCTGCTTCTTGAGGCGGCGGTTGAAGTGGAGCACCGCGAAGCTCGAGTTGGCTTGCGCCGAAGGGTTGACCTTGAGGGTCCGGTCGAACGCGAGCTCGCCGTTGCGCACCCGGTGCAGCACCTCGAGCGCCATGTCCAGGGCCAGCCCCGACTCGAGGAGCAGCCGCCGGAACACCATCCGCGTGACCTCGGTGGTCTTGGCGAGCTTGATCTCCTCGTCGCGGGTCAGCAGCGGAATCTCCCCCATCTGGGTGAGGTACATCCGCACCGGGTCGTCGATCTTCTCCATCGGCGCCGACGAGCGCTGCTCGCCGCGCTGCTGCGCCGCGGTCAGCGGCTTCGGCGTCACCGGAATCGGCGCACCGGCCATCGCCCCCGGGCTCTGTTCGCCGGAGTCGCCGAGCACCACGCCCTCGTCCTCGAGGCGGTCGATGACCGCCTGCAGGACGTCGATGTCGCCGAGTTTCTCCGGCGGCAGGGCCTTCTGCACTTCCTCGAACGGAAGCGAACCGGTGGCCCGGCCCTTCGCGACCAGGGTCTCGAGGGCTTGTGCGGTGGACTTGTCCAGGGAAGAGGAGCTCATGCGAATCAGTGGATGTCGTGCGGACGGATGGGCCCGGCCGGGTCAGCCCCCATCCGAAGCGTCGTCCCGAGGCGAGACGGCGATCGGCCGTTGGAACCGGCGCAGGGTCTCCCAGCCCTCGGCCTCGGCGAGCTGGCACGCCTCGCGGTTGTGAGGTAGGGCCTCCAGCGCGCGAGTCAAGGTCTCGGCCGGACGCTCCAAGCGCAGGAAGCGCAGGCCGTCGAGCCAGCGGACGACCTCGTCGTCGTCGGAATGGGCGATCAGCGCCGCCTCCAGGTCGGGGTCGCGGCCGGCCTCGCGCTCGCTGCGGGCCCAGGCCAGGACCCGGGCCGCGACCGGGTCCTCGAGCCGAAGCGACTCGAGGGCCGAGCGATGGAGGGCGTGGAGACTGGGGTCGCGCAACAGGACGGCGACGACCTCGCGCTCGTTGGCGGTCAGCAGCCCGCGCGCGTCCCCGCCGGTGGTGCGGGGAGCGCCGGCAGCGGCGGACGGCGGCGGAACGGGGCCGGTGGAGCTGGGGGAGCCATGGGGAAGGAGCCGGGTCAGCGCCGCCTCGGAGATCCCGAGGGCGGAGGCCGCCCTGCGGGTCCAGGCCTCGGCCACCACGGGACTGGGGGTGGTGGCGATCCATTCCGCCATCTCCCGAGCCGCCCGATCGAGCACCGCCGGAACCTTCAGATCGGCCTTCTGCAACCAAGTGTGCAGACGCCATTCGAGTATATCCTGCCCCGCGGCGACCCTGCCGCGAAGTTCTTCGACTTCGCCGGCCTGGACCAGGTCGGCGGGGTCGCGCCCCTCGGGCAGGTCGGCGACCCGGACGTCCACCCCCTCGGCCACGAGGTGGCGGCCGCCCCGAGCCGCGGCGCGCCGCCCGGCCGGGTCGGCGTCCAGGAGCAACAGGACGGGGCGCTCCCAGCGCTTCAACCTCCGCGCGTGCTCCTCGGTCAGGGCCGTGCCGAGGGCCGCCACCGCCGTGGTCAGCCCGGCCTGGTGCAGGAGGACCACGTCGAGGTAGCCCTCCGTGACCAGGATCGGCAGGTCGGGCGCGTCCCGCAGCCCCTGGGCCAGACGGTCCATGCCGTAGAGCAGCCGCCGCTTCTGGAAGGTCGGGCCCTCCGGCGAGTTGACGTACTTCCCGAGTTCCTTCTCGGCCGCGAACGAACCGGGGAGGTAGCGTCCGCCGAAGCCGACCGTGCGGCCCCCCGAGTCCGCGACCGGGAACACCACCCGCTCCCAGAGCCGGGCCTTGACCCCACCCTGGGGATCGCGCAGGACGAGGCCGACCTCCTCCTGGACCTCGACCGGAATGCCGGCCCGCGTCAGGGCCGCCACCAGGGCGCGGCGGTCGCGCGGCGCCCAGCCGAGCCCGAAGGCGCGCCAGGTGGCCTCGGTGACGCCGCGCGAGGCGAGGTACTCGCGCCCCGCCGCGCCCTCCGACCCGGCCAACCGCTCCTCGAAGAAGCGCCGCGCCAGCGCCAGGGCCTCGCGGCGCTGCTTGCGGCGGTCCGCGTCCTCGCCGCGACGCCCGCCGCCGCCGCCCCGTCCGAAGTCGCGGGGCAGCTCCATGCCGGCCTGCTCGGCCAGCCGACGCACCGCCTCGAGGAACTCGAGCCCCTCGCGCTCGCGCACGAAGGTGATGGCG
>JALUVI010000251.1 GCA_027020785.1 Planctomycetota bacterium
CTTCCCCGACTGGAACAGCGCCCTGGGGGCCTTCGCCGGCATCGATGCCGCGGGTTACGTCGTCCAGAACGGGAACTCGGTGGCGCCGGGCGCCGTGATCGCCAGTGACGGCGGTGCGGGGCTCGCTTCCTTCGGGGCCTACCAGGTGACCGTGGCCCAGGCCAGCACCGCCTTCCCCGACACCTACCTCTACGACCCGGGGCTGCTGATCGGGTTCGACGTGGTCCCGAACCTGGGGCAGGCGCCGACCCCGAGCACCTTCGAGATCCGGGACGCCTCCTACGACCCCGTGGGTGACGTGTTGACCTTGGACACGCGGGTCTCGGACGGTCCGATGAACCTGGTCGCCAGCACGAACTGGGGGGTGCGCGCCAAGTACTTCCGCCTCGACAGCAGCGACATCAAGGATCGCCTGCCGTCCTCGGCGGCGCTGCGGATCCAGTTCCAGGCCGCCGATGCCTTCGCCGGGACGAACGTCCTCGATCCGGACAGCATCACCGCCTGGACGGGTGAAGGTGGGGTGTCGCTCGCCGATCCCGAGTTCCAGGGCAAGCGCTTCCTGCGCTGGCGCCTGACCTTCGACGTGGACGCGCTCGAGACCGGGGCGGCCCTCTCCTCGGAGCGCCCGGCCCTCGACTACCTCAAGGTTCCGTTCGGCTGGTAGGAAGGCCCCTCCTCGCGAGTCTCGCCCTGGCCGCGGCGGCCGGGTGCGGGGGGGAGGCCGCTGCCCCCGCGCCGCTCCGGGTCGTGGACTGGAGCGGCCGGGGGGGCGAGGCCCTTCCACTGGACCTGCCGCTCTGGGTCGCCTTCGATGCGCCGTTGCGTCGGCCGGTCCGGCCCAGCGCCGTCCGGGTGGTGGACTCGGAAGGGCGCGAGCTCGGCCCCTTCCGTCTCGAGGTCCGAGGCCGCATGTTGCTGCTCCATCCCGAGCTTCCGACCCACCCCGACCTCGCCGACGGATCGCTGCCGCCCTCGACCGAGGCCGCGATCCTGCTCGCCGGTGTCCCGCAGTTCCAGGCCGTGGCCGGAGCGGACGGCCGTCTCCTGGTGGGCACCCGACGCCTGCCCTTCTTCACCGCCTCGGCCGACCAGCCCGAAGCCTTGTCCGGGAGTCCCCCCGGCGCCGGGCCGCTGTGGTTGGTCGGCCTGGACGAGGAGCGGGTGCTGTGGCTGCCCGGCGGCGGAGAAGCGCCGCCGCGGATCCGCTTCGACGGCCCCCTCGATCCCAGGACGCTGGTCCGTCCGGCTCGGTTGGTGTCCGCCGATGGCGCCGAATCCGAGGCGCCGATGCGACTGGTCTCGAACTCGCCCGAGGGCGCGGTGGTCGAACTCGGCCTCGGCCACTGGAGCGGCCGCGGAGTCCTGGAGTTCCCCGAGGGCATCCAGGGAGCGGGTGGGCGCCCGCTGGCGGCCAGTCTGCGGCGGGTGCGGGTGTGGCGGCCGCGCTGACCGCGTGACTTGCATCCGTCCCGGGCGGTCCCGACGATGCGGCGGATGTCCGACCTCGCCGGCCTCCTGCAGGAGCATCCACCGTTCGTGGACGCGTTCCTGGCCCTGCTCGGGGCCATCGCCGGCTCGTTCGCCTCGGCGGCGGTGTATCGCATCCCCCGCGAAGGGACGAGCCTGCTGGACCCGAAGCGGTCGCACTGCCCGGCCTGTGGGGCCCGCATCCGCTGGCACGACAACCTGCCGCTGATCTCCTGGTTGGTCCTGCGCGGGCGTTGCCGCGACTGCCGGAGCCGCTTCGGGGCGGGCTACCTGGTCCACGAAGTCGGCCTGGCCCTCCTCTTCGTGGCGGCGGGCCGGAGCTGGGCCGCCCTGGAGGGGCCGGTGGCCCTCGGGATGGTGCTGGTCGCCCTGACCGGCCTCTGGATCGCCGCTGCGATCGACTTCCGCCACCTGATCCTGCCCGACGGGATCACTCTCGGCGGCATTCCGGCGGGCTTCGCCGCTTCGGCCCTGGTGCCCGCCCTGCACCTCCGCGCCGCCGGCGGCCGGGTCCCGTGGGGGGCCTCCGCGTTCGGGCTCGGTCCGGACGACCCCCAGGCCCTGATCGCCCTGGCCTCGGCCGCGGTCGGCTGCGCCGGCGCCTGGGCGGGGATGATGACCATCCGGGTCGTCTTCAGCCGGCTCCTGGGGCAAGAGGCGATGGGGCTCGGCGACGTCAAGTACCTGGCGGCCGTCGGCGCCTGGCTGGGCCTGGAAGGAGCCGTCCTGACCCTCTTGATCGGGGTCTTCGCGGGTGCCATCCTGGGGGTGCTCAACGTCGTCCGGATGATCGTCGTCGTCGCCGCTCGCCGCCGCCGTCGGGGCTCGCGTCTTTCGTACACCCACACGCCCTGGTTCGTCGGCTGGCTCGCCGGAAGGACGATTCCCTTCGGTCCGCCGTTGATCCTGGGTACCATCCTGGTCCTCCTCGCCCCCGACCGCGTCCACGCTTGGGTGCTGGAGGCCTGGCCCCGCCTCGCTGCGGGGCGTTGACCCTCCTCCCCTCCAAGAACGTTCCATGAAGAAGACCACCCTCCTCCTCCTCCTCCTGGCCACGGCCTTCCCGGCCTGCCAATCGAACATGCACCGTCAGGTCATCGAAGACCAGGACGCGCAGCTCGAGGCGTACCAGGCGGAGAACCAGAACCTCAAGAGCCAGCTGTCCCGCGTGCGCGCCGAGAATGCGTCGCTGGCCGAGCAGCTTTCGTTCGAGCAGCAGCGTGCGGCCGAACTGAACCAGCGGGTCCAGGCGATGGAAGCCGAGGCCTCTGCGAGCGATGCCGAGCTCGACAACCTGGATGCGGCCCTGCAGGGGACCGGCATCGAGGTCGGTCGCCGCGGCGGTTACGTCGTCCTCGGGTTGCCCTCCGCTCTGACCTTCCCCTCGGGCAAGGCCGACCTGAACGAGCAGGGCAAGGAGAGCCTGCGCCGGGTCGCCGACATCCTCAAGACCGACTACGCCGGCAAGACCTTCTGGATCGAAGGGCACACCGACAACGAACAGCCGAAGAAGTCGGGCTGGAAGAACAACCTCGAGTTGTCGGTGGCGCGCGCCATGGCGGTCGCCGAGTACATGACCGAGGAGCTGGGCGTGGATCCGGCTGCGATTCGGGTGGCCGGTTACGGCGAGTTCGTCCCCAAGGCGTCGAACGACACTCCCGAGGGGCGGGCCGAGAACCGCCGCGTCGAGATCCTCGTCCTCGACTGACCGGGCCCCGCTGGCCCTGCTAGGATTTCCGGCGTCGGGGAGCACCCCGGCGCCGGTCCTTTCGTCATCCCCATCGACATGAGCGCAGCGGACATCCACAACCTCACCCTCCTCGGGCCCGCGGGCGCGGGCAAGACCACGCTCGCCGAGGCCTTGGCCCACCACTTCGGCGTGATCCCCAGGCAGGGGAGCGTTGCCGAGGGCAATACCGTGTGCGACTTCCTCCCGGAGGAGAAGGAGAAGCAGCACAGCCTGGTCGCCGCAGTGGTCCATCTCGAGACCCCGAAGGGGACGCTCAACCTCATCGACACGCCGGGGTATCCCGACTTCGTCGCCGACGCGGTGACCTCGATGGGGGCGGCGGGATGCGCCGTCGTCGTGGTGCCGGCGTCCACCGATGGCGTGCCCTATCACGCCGTGGACCTGTGGCGCCGCGCCGGCGAACACGGGCTGGCGCGCGCCCTGGTCGTGACCAAGCTCGATGCCGACAACCTCGACGTGGAAGGAGTGGTCGCGAAGATGCGTGAAGTCTTCGGGCAACGGGTCGTTCCCTTCACCCTCGCCGACGGCACCGGTGCGGGCTTCACCGAAGTCGAGGTCGAGGAGAAGGCCGGCAGTCGTTGGCGCGAGGCCCTGGTCGAGGCGGTGGTCGAGGCCGACGACGCCTTGATGGAGAAGTACCTCGAGGAGGGCGACGTCTCCGACGAGGAACTCGAGGCCGCGATGCCCATGGCGATGGCCAAGGGGACGTTCGCGCCGTTGTTCTGCATCGATCCGGTGCGCGGGATCGGCGTGCAGGAGTTCGCCGAGTTCGCGCTCGCGGAGTTCCCGACCGCGGCGATGCAGCTCGAGGCGATGCACAGCGAGAACGTCGAGACGGGGGCCGCCGACGACCGGGTGGTCGCGCGGGTGTGGAAGATCCTCACCGACAAGCACCTCGGGCAGATCACCTACCTTCGGGTGCTCCAGGGGACCCTCACCCCGGACACGGCGCTGCAGGTCAACGACTCCGGCAAGACGGTCAAGCCGAACGGGCTCTCCGTCATCCTCGGCGCCAAGCTGACGCCGATCGAGAAGGCGGGGCCAGGAGACGTGGTCGCCGTGACTCGCATCGAGGACCTGAGGATCGGTGACGTGTTGGTGAGCTCGGGAACGGCCACCCCCTTCGACTTCGGGCTGCCCGAGCCGTACTCGGCGCTGGCCGTGACGCCGAAGAGCCGTTCCGACGAGCAGAAGATCTGGGCCGAGCTCCAGAAGATCGAGCGCGAGGACCCCACGTTCCGGGCGCGCCGTGATTCGGTGACGCACCAGACGGTGGTGGAGGGGCTCTCCGAACTCCACCTGCAGGCCTTGCTCAAGCGCCTGGCCGGCCGCGGGGTCGAAGTCGAGACCGAGCTGCCGCGCATCGCCTACCGTGAGACCATCACCGCGCCTGCAGAGGGGCACCACCGCCACAAGAAGCAGACCGGCGGCAAGGGGCAGTTCGGAGAGTGCTACATCCGAGTCTTCCCGCTGCCGCGAGGGCAGGGCTTCGAGTTCGTGGACGCCGTCGTGGGCGGGGCGGTGCCGCGTCAGTTCATCCCGGCGGTCGAGAAGGGCATCCGCGAGCAGATGGAGAAGGGGGTGATCGCCAACAGCCCGATCGTGGACCTCAAGGTCGAGCTCTACGACGGCAAGTTCCACGCCGTGGATTCGGACGAGCACTCGTTCAAGATCGCCGGCGCCTATGCGCTGCGCGACGCCTTCGAGAAGGCGAACCCGATCCTGCTCGAGCCCATCGTCGCGGCCGAGATCCGCGTTCCCTCTCGATTCTTCGGGGACGTCAGCGGCGACCTCAACTCGCGGCGCGGCCAGATCCTGGGGATGGAGGCCGACGGCGAGTTCCAGGTCATCAAGGCCAGGGTGCCGTACGCCGAGATGCAGACCTATGCGACCACCTTGCGCTCCATGACGCACGGCGAGGGGTCGTTCTCCATGGAGATCGTGGACTACGACCAGGTTCCGGCCCATCTCCAGGCCGAGATCGTCGACAAGAACCGGGAAGCGGTCGCGGCCGAATGAGGCTGCGACGTCCCCGTGGCGGCTTCACGCTGCTCGAGTTCCTCGTCTTCGCCGTCCTCGTCCTGCTGGTCTCCACCTTCGCCTTGCCCCGGGCGTTGGAGCCCAGGCTGGCGCTCGCCGAGGAGCAGGGCCTGGGGTATCTCGGGATGGTGCTGAACGCCGAGCGTGCCTGGCAGCGCCTCTCCGGCGAGGCCGTCCCGCTGGGCCGGCTCGCCGTGGAAGCGCCTCCGGCTCCTCTCGGGAGCCCCAATCTGCACCGCGTACTCTTTCCGCCGGCCTTGATCGTGGACGCCGCCGGCATCGGCCACCGCGGCGGCTACCGCTATCGTCTCGTCCGGTCCGAGGGCCGTTGGATCGGCTGCTGGGCCTGGCCGAGCCTACCCGGCTACTCCGGACGCCGCACCTACTACGCCGACTTCGGCTCGGCCCGCATCCACGAGTGGAAGGGCGAGCTCGAGAGTGGGGGCCCGCCGCAGGGCCCGCCGGCCCCGGCCCGGCTCGGGCCGCCGCTCACTCCCGGCCGCTGACCGCGCCGACCGGAAAGCGGAACAGGCGGGCCGCATTGAGGAAGCAGCTCTCGGCGAGTCCTTCGCTGCTCTCGCCTCGGAGCTCGGCCAGGGCCTCCAGGGTGAAGCGGACGAAGGCCGGCTCGTTGGCGCGTCCGCGTCGTGGTTGTGGGGGCAGGAAGGGGGCGTCGGTCTCGACCAGGAGGCGGTCGGCGG
>JALUVI010000252.1 GCA_027020785.1 Planctomycetota bacterium
GTGTGTGCACCTCGCGCACACCGTTCCAAACGCCGTCGGGAGAAAAAAACGGCACCCGATGGCGCCTTGGCGTGTCATCCTTGTCGGAGCTTCCCGATGCGATCGCCCGCCTTCCTCCTTCGGCAGGGCCTCGTGGCCCTCGCGCCGGCCTTCGTGGTCTTTGCGCTGACCGCGCCGACCGACGTCCAGCTTCCCGGCACCCAGCCCCAGGAGGTGGTGGGGCTGCAGCCGCCCACCGATTGCGGCAACTGCCACGGCACCTACGACCCGGACGTCTCGCCCTACGACACCTGGGTCGGCTCGCCGATGGCCCACGCCAGCCGTGACCCGCTGTTCTGGGCGGCGCTCGCGGTCGCCGAGCAGGACTTCGACGGCGCCGGCGACCTGTGCCTGCGCTGCCACCTGCCCTCGGGCTGGATGGACGGGCGTTCCGAGCCCACCGACGGCAGCGCCATGGACCCGCTCACCGACGGCGAGGGGGTCGAGTGCATGCTGTGCCACCGCCTGACGAACCCGGACGATTCCGAGTGGCAGGGCGTGCAGAACCCGCCGTTCATCGCCAACGACGGCGGCAACCCGGCAGAGGGCTGGTACGGCAGCGGGATGTACGTGCTCGCCGACGGCGACACCCGCTACGGGCCCTACGCCAACGTCAACGCGCCGCATCCGACGCGGCAGAGTCGCTTCCACCGCGACCCGGCCCTGTGCGGGACCTGCCACGACGTCAGCAACCCCGTCACCGGCGACCTGGCGCCCAACAACGGCGCCCAGGTGCCGCTGCCGCCGGGCAGCTTCAGCGACCAGCTCGGTTCGCCGGTGACCCAGAAGGCCGGGTTCCTGAACCCGCCCTACGCCTACGGAGTGGTCGAGCGGACCTTCTCCGAGCACATGGCGAGCTCCTGGCCGACCACCCGGGTCTCCGACTACGGCAACCTGCCCGCGGAGCTCCAGGACGGGGCGCCGGCGGCGGCCTGGAGCGCGGCGCAGATCGCCGGGAACGGCGGCGACTACGAGGACGGGACGCCCCGTTACTTCACCTGCCAGACCTGTCACATGCATCCGGTGGAGGCCAAGGGGGCGGCTCAGGTGATGGCGCCGGTCCGCAAGGACATGCCGCTCCACGATCTCACCGGCGGCAACGTGTGGCTGCTCGACGTGGTCCAGTGGCTCGAGACGCGCAACCGGCTGCGGGTCGGCAACACCCTGGACCAGTTCGAGCACCAAGCGATGGACCGGGCGAAGAGCCGGGCGCGGGCGACGCTGCGCAGCGCGGCGCGTCTGGAACTGGACCGCGCCAACGGCATCCTGCGGGTCTACAACCTCACCGGCCACAAGCTGCTCACCGGCTATCCCGAGGGGCGGCGGATGTGGCTGAACGTGCGCTGGTACGACGACCAGGGCCAGTTGCTGCGCGAGGACGGCGCCTACGGACCGCTGTCGGTCCAGGTCGGTCCCTACCAGCTCACGGTGGAGTCCATCCTCGACCTCGCCGACCCGAACCTCCATCTGTGGGAGGCCAAGATGGGCATCGGTCAGGAGTGGGCCAACGAGCTCCTCGGCATGGGACTGTCGCCGAACCTGGTGCTGGAGTACGACCGCATCACCGGGCTGCCGACCCGCACCCTGGGCCAGCTCGCGGCCGAGCCGCCCGGTACGGCGTGGCCGACGTTCCACTTCGTGCTCAACGACACCGTGGTCTCCGACGACCGCATCCCGCCGTACGGGTTCTCCTACGATGAGGCGCGCCGGCGCAACGCCCTGCCCGTGCCGGAGACCCTCTACGGCGACCCCGGGCCGGGCGGCACCTACCAGCATTGGGCGGAGGTGCCGCTGAATCCTCCGACCGGAGCGAAGCGCGCCGAGTTCTCCCTGCTCTACCAAGCGACCTCGTGGGAGTACGTGCAGTTCCTCTACCTCGCGAACGACGGCAGCAACGCCTTCCTGGCCAGCGCCGGCGAGGACCTGGCGCGGGCCTGGTACGCCACCGGAATGGCCCATCCCGAGCTGATGGCGCGGCTCGTCGTCACCATTCCCTGACTGACCCTGCGCGCCGATCGCCGACAGGGCGCCCGAGCCCCGGGCTAGGATGGGCGCCATGCGTGCTCCCCTCCTCGTCCTCGCGGCCCTCGCCCTCGCGGCAGGCCGCTTCCTCGGCGCCGCCGAGGCCGATCCGCCGCGGCAGGAGCCCTCCGTCGAGGCCGTCCGCATGACGCCCGACTTCTGGATGCTGGTCGGGCAGGGCGGGAACCTCGGCCTGCTGGTCACCGACGAGGGCCTGCTCCTGGTCGACAGCCAGTTCCAGCGCATGGCGCCGGCCATCCGCGAGCGGCTCGACGAGCTCGGCGACGGGCGCGAGCTGAAGGTGCTCGTCAACACCCACGTCCACGGCGACCACGTCGGCGGCAACCCCGGCTTCGCCGCCGAGGCCGTCATCGTGGCCCACGACGCGGTGTACGCGCGCATGGTCGAGCCGCCGCCCGGGCGCGAGGCGCCGCCGGCCGCCGGGCGGCCCGATCTGACCTTCCCCGACCGGGTCACCCTCCGCTTCGGCGGTCACGAGGTCGAGGTCCTCCACGTCGGCCCCGCGCACACCGACGGCGACGCCGTCCTCTTCTTCCACGACCTGAAGGTGGTCCACATGGGCGACCTCCTGTTCGCGGGGACGTTCCCGTTCATCGATCCGGGGTCCGGCGGCGACGTGCGCGGCTACCTGGAGGCGATGCGCCGGGTGCGCTCGCGCCTCGGCGACGATTGGAAGGTGGTTCCCGGTCACGGCCCGGCGTCCACGGTGGCCGACCTCGACGCGAGCATCGCGATGATGGAGGCGACCATGGCCATCGTCGAGGAACGCATCGCCCGGGGGATGGACGACGCCGCCGTCGTCGCCGCCGGGCTGCCCGACGAGTGGGCGTCGTGGTCGTGGCGTTTCGTCCCGACCGAGCGCTGGCTCGAGACCCTGGTTCGCGGCCTGCGCGACGGCTGACTCGTGCGCGCCCCGCGCCCCCTGCTCTTCGCCCTCGCCGGCGGCGCCCTGGCCGCCTGGGGCGTCTTCCTGCCGGCCTTCACCCTGGAGCCGGACTTCGGCTTCCGCTACTGGGAGTACTTCCCCGGCCCGAGCTTCCTGATCCTCGGCGGTTCCGCCTTCGCCGTGCTGTGCGCACTGCGCGGCGAGCGCATCGGGCTGCTGGGTGCGGTCCTCGCGGTGTGGGGCGGGGCCCTGTGGCCGTGGTTCGGGGTCGCGCCGCTCGCCGCCGAGGACGACCCGGTGTCCCAGGTCGTCTCCGCGGTGGGCGAGGCCCTGCGCGACCTCGCCTGGTCGGTGGTGCGTGACGAGCTCGACCCGGCCTGGGGGCTGGCCGCCCTCGGCGGCGGTTGCCTGCTCCTCGCCTTCGCCGCCCTGGCGCGCACGCCGGCCGCCGACTGACCGTGGCCGAGCGCCCGAACTGGTTCGTCGGCCTCCCGGTCCCGGCCGAGGGCTGGTATCGCGAGCGCGTGCTCCGGACCGCGCCCGAGGCCCTGCGCGTCTTCCCGCCGGACGACCTCCACCTGACCCTGGCCTTCCTCGGTTCGGTGGACGAGGCCCGCGCCCGCGCCGCCTGGGAGGCCCGCGATTGCTGGGACCGGGGTGCGATCACGGCGAGCCTCGGGCCGGTGGTCCCGCTCGGCGGCGACCGACACCGCTTCCGTGTCCTCGCGGCGCGGCTGGACGGCGGGGACGAGGCCGTCGCCGCAGGCATGCGCGCCTGTCAGCCGGCCCTGCTCGACGCGGCCGGCCTGCCGCCCCCGCAGCGTCCGCCGCTGCCGCACGTCACCCTGGGCCGGGCGCCGCGCCGGCTGGCCCACCGCGAGCGTCGCGCCCTCCTCCGCTGGGCCGAGGGCCTGGACCTCGCCGGCGTCCCCGTCCCCCTCGAAGAGGTCGCCCTCTACACCTGGAGCGACGACCGCCCCAAGCGCCTGTTCCGCATCGTCGAGCGCGCCCCCCTCGGCGCCGCGGACGCCTAGCCTCCGGCGGCTTCGGATTCGCTCTCCAGCGGGATCTCCAGCGGGGTTCCGGGCGCCGTCGCCGCGTCCAGCGCGACTGCGTTGTCGGAGGGATCGGCGTCGTGGGTCCGGCCTTCCGGGTCGATGACCACCGCGCGCAGCGGCCGGTCGGTGATCAGGACCAGCTCCACCCGTTCGGGGTTGCGTCGCCACACCTCGACCGGGACGACCCGGTCCTCGCCGGTCCCGTCGGTGAACTCCAGGCGGAGCAGGATGGGCATCGGCAGGCCGCCGTAGGACCGGACGCCGAGGACGTAGCCGTGGCTGCCCTTCGGAGCGCGTGCCGCCGCGAGGACGCCCGCCGGGATGGGCTCGAGGCCGGTCGCGCCGAGGTCCACGTAGGCGGTGTCGAAGAACCAACCGCGCCAGAACCAGTCCAGGTCCTGGCCGCTGGCCTCCTCCATGCGGCGGAAGAAGTCGGATGGCAGGGGGCGCTTGAACATCCAGGCGCGGGCGTAGCTGCGGAAGGCGTCGTCGAAGACCTCGGGGCCGAGGACGACGTCGCGCAACAGCCGCAATCCGAGGGCCGGCTTGCCGTAGGCGTTCCAGCCGTAGTCGCGGGTGTCGTCGGCGGGCGTCATGATCGGCTGGGCGCCGTCGGGGTTGGCGAGCATGGCGCCCATCGCCACCGTGTCGAGCCAGAACGGAGGGCCGTCCTCCCACTCCGCGCTGGCGATGCCCTCGACGAAGGTGTTCAGGCCTTCGTCCATCCAGGCCCACTCGCGCTCGTCGTTGTTGACGATCATCGGGAAGAAGTTGTGCCCGACCTCGTGGATGACGACCGAGACCAGCATCCACATCTCGAACTCGTTGGGGTCGTCCGACGAACGCGGCGAGTTGAAGCAGATCATCGGGTACTCCATGCCGTACACCGGACCGTTCACCGAGACCGCCGACGGGTAGGGGTAGGGGAAGGTGAAGCGCGAGTAGACCTCGAGCGCGTGGGCGACCGCTCGGGTCGAGTAGAGCTCCCAGGCCTTGCCGCCTTCCTTCGGCCAGAAGCTCTGGCAGGCGACGACGGGGCCGTCCGGTTCCAGCTGGACGCCCCAGCAGTCCCAGCGGAAGGCCGGCGAGGCGGCCCAGGCGAAGTCGCGGACCCGCCGGGCGCGGAAGCGCCACGTCTTCTCGCCGGTCGGCGTCGCCGCGGCGTTGGCGTCGGCCTCCTCGGGGGTGACCACGTAGAGCGGACCGTCGTTGCCCGGAGTCATGGCGCGGTTCCATCGCTCCAGCTGCGCCGGGGTCAGCACTTCGGTGCGGTTCACGAGCTCGCCGGTGGCTGCGACCACGTAGGTGTCGGGCACGGTGATGCTGACGTCGAAGTCGCCGAATTCGAGGGCGAACTCGGCCTGCCCGAGGAACGGCTTGGTCTGCCAGCCCTCGGGGTCGTAGAAGGCGCACAGCCGCGGGTACCAGTGGGCGACCTCGTAGAGCCAGGCCCCGCTCCGCAGGTGCTCGGCGCCGGCCCGCGAATCGGCGAGGTGGGCGGGGTTGATCACGACCTCCCAGGCCACGTCGAAGACGAAGGTCTCGCCGGGCGGGAGCGGCATCGGCAGGGTGACGCGCAGGCGCGTCCCCTGCAGTCGGGTCTCGAGTTCGTTGCCTTCCCAGCGCACCGCTTTCAGGTCCACGCCGCCGTGGAAGCGCTGGCGCGCCAGCCAGTCGCGCAGGCTGCCGGGGTCGGTGCCGCCGAGCATCTCGACGGTGGTGGTGCGCACGTCGAGCGAGTCGGGCGCGAGCCAGTTGTCGTCGAGCTGCAGCCACAGCTCGTGCAGGACGTAGGGGCTGTGGTTGTGGTAGGTGATGCGCTCCTCGCCGACGACGCGGTGCTCGCCGGGAATCAGGCGCGTGCGGATGCGGTAGTCCACCTTCTGCTGCCAGTACTCGGGGCCGGGGCGTCCCGCCGCGGTGCGGGCCCGGTCCGGCGGCGGCACCAGGTCGCCCATCAGCGGCGCGAAGGGGTCACCGTGGAGTCCGGCGGGGAGGCGGGGCGCCTCCCCTTCCACCCGGACGCCGCCCCCGAGCTGGACGTCTCCGCCGAAGTAGTAACCGCCGCCCTCTCCGACGAGCTGTTCGAGGAGGGCCTCGAGGTCCTCGGGCGACAGGCCTTCGTGCACGTCCTCGCCGTGCGGGGCGGGGGTGGGCGGAGGCCCTTCCTGCGCGACCAGGGGAGAGGACAGGAGTCCGCCGGCCGTCAGGGCGGCCGTGGCGAGGAGACGCAGGGTGGGGACGTGCGACATCGCGGCCCACTCTACGGCCGAGGTCAGTGGGGGTTGGGCCGGCCTTCACCGGCCCTCTCCGGCCGGAGGAGCGGGGGCGGGAAGGGCGATTCCGGCCCCTGATCCGGCTACGATGCGAACGTGCCCCGCATCCTGGTCCTGCTCGCCGTCCTCGCCGCCGGCCTCGGCGTCGGTTGGCGGTTGGGGCGTCCGGTCGGCGACCCGGCCGACAAGGCGCGCATCCAGGAACTCGAGGGCGAGCGCGACGCGCTGCTCGAACGCATCGGCGCGCTCGAGGACGAGGTCGCGCGCCAGCAGGCGCGGATCGCCTTCCTGCGCGAGCGCCGCCGTCTCGCCCGCGTCGGCGACGTCGAGCGCGAGGTCGGCCCCGACGGGAAGGTCCGCACGCGCTTCCATTTCCAGGAGGTGGACGAGGACGGGCGTCCCCTGGGACCGCCCCAGGAGTTCACCGTCGAGGGTGACCTCGCCTACTTCGAGGCGTTGGTGGTCAAGTTCGACGAGGAGTTCGCCCGCCGCCACGACCTGGAGCCCGGCAGCACCCTGCTCCTGTTCCGACGCATCTTCGGCGAGCACCGCGCCCCGGCCGAGGGCTACCCGGTGGACTCGGTGGGGCAGCGCCCCCTCGGCTACGCCGACGACCCGGCGGCGGCCTTCCACGACCGGTTGTGGCGCGACTTCTGGGACTACGCCCTGCAGCCCGAGGTGCTCCAGGAGGCGGGCATCCGCGCCATGCACGGCGAGGCGCCCTTCGTGAAGCTCGAGCCGGGGCGTGAGTACGTCCTGGAACTGCGCTCCACCGGCGGACTCACCATCCGTCCCGAGCCGACGCTCGAGCCCAGCGAGTGAGGCCACGACCCTCGGAAACTGGGCGTGAAGACTGTGCTGCGATGAAAGCGTGTGACCAGAGCCGTCCCGGCACGTCTTCCCTGGTGTCACGGCGCAGGATCGGCGCCCCCTGGGCCGGGGCAGGGCTTCGGCGGGGGCCGGTTCGCCCCGAGCGAGGCCGGGAAGGCCCCGGTTCGGGAGGGGTGCGTCGTCAGGAGGCGGTCGGCCGATGCGCTGCCCCGCCACCTCCTGCGGGAACACCCTGCGTGGCCAGTTTCGTTCAGCGCCGCCGCTTCGGCCGCTTCTCCTTGCGCGGATAGGTCTCGTCCACCCAGTCGCGCCACGCCTCCTCGGCTCGGGGGAAGGCCAGGCCGAGCTGATCGCGGAGCCACTCGCGGGCCGGGGCCCCTGCCTTGGCGGCCTTCAGGACCTCGGGCAGCGCCTCCGGGTGGGCGGTGACCAGCCAGTCGTAGACCGACCACGCCAGCGCGTGCTCCTCGGGGCGGAGCTCGGGCAGTTGCAGGGCGAGCAGCCGCGGCAGCATCGGATCGGCGTTTCGGCCCAGGTACTTCCGTACCCCGGCGCGCCACAGCCCGGCCTCCCAGACCTCGGTGGTGTAGGTCTCCTCGACGCACAGGTGGCGGCGCTCGCCGAGGACCTTCTCCTCGTACCAGTGGGCCGCGCCCTCGTCGAGCCAGGCGGCGCCCTGGTCGCCGACCCAGCGGCCGTCCCAGGCCGCGGCCATCATCAGGTGGGGCGTCGTGTGGACGGCCAGCGCGACCAGCTGCGCGTAGTCGTCCTGGAACTGGTCGTCGGCTGTGCAGACGCTGAACAACGGGTGGCGGTCGAGCCGCTTGAGGTCGCCGCTCCCGGTCGCGCCGACGAGCTCGTGCAGGACGCGCACGTGGTCGTCCAGGTCCTGCCAGAACCACAGCGGGATGGGGCTCGGCGGCTCCTTTCCGACCTCGAACCCGAAGTGGGCGTCCACCAGGTCGGCGGCGCGCTCCGACTCGCGCAGCGCCTCGTGGAGGAACCGGTGCCCGCTCGGCCGGTCCTTCTTCTTCGGCCCGCGCAGCGCGCGGATGCGCCCGGCCAGCTCCAGGTGGTGGCCCTCGACCCGCATCACCGGCGGGCCGAGCAGCTCGAGCGCCGGGTGCGGCTTCGCCGCGAAGGCCTGGAGCTCGGCGCGCCGCGCCTCCATCGCCGCCGACTCGGGCCCGCCGTCGCACTTCGCGCAGTCCACGACCAGCGCCCCGCCGCAGCTCGGGCACGACGCCGCCACCGAACACAGCACCTCCGCCTCCCACGCCAGGGGCACGTCCCCGTGCCACGCGTCGGTGCAGTCCACCACCCCCCGACGGTCGCACCGCCGACACCCCTCCAACGCGCCGCCACCTTCCGGCGGCCCCACCTGCATCGGCGCACCGAGCGTTAAGGCCAGGAGGAGGATCACCCTCCCACGGTACCCGTGTCGCCGTCGGGTGGGGGGCCGTCGTCGTTCCCGCGGCGGGGGCGGTCGTCGGCGTCGGCGGGGCGGCCGAAGAAGCGTTCGCGGCGGATCTCGTCGCCGAGGACGGCTTGGACGTCGTCGCCGAGGGTGTTGCGGTCGGCCTCGCCGCGGAGGACGGCGAGGGTGCGGGCGAGGCGGTCCTTGGCGTCGGGGTCGAGGGCCGGCAGCTCGGCCGCCGCGGCCAGGTCGGGCTCGAGGGCCTCGGCGCCGAAGAAGGCGATGCCGAGAGCGGCGGCGTCGCGCTCCAGGGGGTCGGGGCCGGTCAGGGCCTCGCGGAGGAGGGTCTGGGCGTCCTTGGCGTCGGCGTAGCCGCCGAGGCCGAAGAGCGCCTGCAGCCGCAGACCGACGTCCTTGCCCTTGGCCAGCTGGACGAGCTTCTTCCGGGTCTTGCTGCCGCCGTCGCCGGTGGTCGCCATGGCGCGGACCAGGGCGCGCTCGACCCGCGGGTCCTTCTCCTTGCCGAGCGCCAGCCGTACCGCCTTGCCCGACTTCGGCTCGGCGAGCTGTTCCAGCGCCACCGCGGCCTCCAGGCGCAGCTCGGGGTCGTCGTCGCCGAGCAGCTCGGCCGGGACGACCCACCACGAACTCGGCGAGAAGACGCCGATGCGGTGGACCACGCGGCGGCGCAGCTCGGCGATGCGGCCGCCGGCGCGCGCGCTCCGCCGCGCCTCGCCGCGGATGCCGCGGCCACCCCCGCCGAGGGTCGAGCTCTGCATCGCATCCTGCACCGCCTCGATGGCGTCGGGATGGTCGGTCGCCACCAGCGACGCCAGGATCTCCAGGCGCTCACGGAAGTCCCGGGTCTTGTGGTAGCGGTCGAGCGCCTCCTCCAGCTCGTCCTCGGTCAGCGGCCGCAGCCGGGCGGCGGCGCCGGCGACCCCGCCGACCACCAGACGCCGCGGCTTCTTCGCACCCTTCGGCGCCGGCGGCGCGTCGTCGCCGCGGACCTGCTTCAGCGCCTCCGCCATGCACCACAAGAGCTCGTCCTTGTCCAAGGCGTAGGCCACCGACAGGAGGACCGAGCCGTCGGGCGCCAGCCACACGTGCTGCGGGGCCACGGTGCGGCCGTCGCTGCCGACCGGCAGGACGCCCTTCTCGCGCGCCGCCATCTCGACCTCCTGGTGGACCGAGCAGGGGATGCCCGGGAAGCGCCGGCACGAGTCGCCCGTGCCGTGCGCGTCGGCGCTGGCGACGAGCGGGACCATGCGCGACGCCCATGCGACCACGTCCGCGTCGCGGTACGCCTTCTCGGCCAGGGCGTCGTTGGCGCGCTCGCCGTCCATGTTGACGGCCAGGAACACCGGGACGTTCTCGTCCCGGGCCCGCTGGAAGGCTTCGTCCCAGGACGACGCCCACGGGACCTGGGCCGCCGCCGGGGCGGCGAGGAACAGGGCGCAGCCCGCGAGGCGGGCCGCCCGGAGCGCCGGGTGGAGGGGTCGCGACCGCATGCCCCAGCCTAACCCGCCGCGGGGCGGGAGGTTCCGGGAAGACGACGCCCGTTCCGGGGAGCGTCAGCCGTAGGACTCGTAGAGGACGTCGAAGCTGCCGTCCTCGCGGGCCTCCTTGCGGGTCACGAAGCCGCGGTCGCGCACCGCCTCCATCACGGCGTCCACCGTGCCCTGGAAGCCGCACACGTAGAACGTGGTGTTCTCGGGGGTGAAGCGCTCGTCCGCCACCCGTTCGGCCAGCGACGGCCCGCCGTCGGCGGCGGGTTGGATGAGGGTCTCGACGCGGCCGGTCGGCCCGTCCCAGCCGGCGTTCCGCTCCTCCTGGGGGCGGCTGATGGTCGCGAGATACCTGAACTTCCAGTCGGGGCGCCCGTGCAGGCTCTCTTCCTCGAGGCCCTGGAGGAGCTTGCGGTAGCCGAGCTCCTCCACGTAGCTGGCCCCGTGGCACAGGATGATCTCGCGGTCGCAACCGTGGTGGTGCAGGTGCAGCACGTAGGCGATGAACGGCGCGATGCCGGTGCCGCCGCCGACCAGCACCATCCGCCGCGTCTCGGGGCTGCCGTCGGGCCGGGTCCGCTGGATGGTGAACGCCCCCTTGGGCTCACGGTAGACGAGCTCGTCGCCCGGCCCCATCGGCCACAGCAGGGTGGTGAACTTGCCCGGCACCGGCCGCCGGGCCCAGCGGACGTACAGCTCCATCAGGTCCTTGCGCTCCGGCGGCGAGGCGATGGAGTAGGGCCGCCACAGGACCTTGCCCGGCTTGTCGGGGTGGGGGAGGCCGAGGGTCAGGAACTGGCCGGGCTCGAAGTCGGGGATGCCTCCCTCGAGTTCGAAACGGAACACGGCCAAGCTGTCGGTGAGGTCCTCGCGCTCGCGGAGGATGGCCTTGGGGTGGGTCTTGCTCACGGTGGGGACAGGGTAGGCGCCCCCACGGGGCGACGGCCACTCGGAAACTGGCCACGCAGACTGTGCTGGCCGGAAAAGGGTGTGACCGCAGCCCTCTCGGGGCGTCTTCCTCGGTGTGGAGGCGCAGGATCGGCGCCCCCTCGGGGCGTGGAGCGGCCCCGGTGGGGCGCCGCCCACCCCGAGCGAGGCCGGGAGGAGCTCGCGGCGGGTGGGGTGCGCGCGCAGCAGCGGGCGCCGCGAGCCGGTCGGCCGCCGCCGGGGGGCGGCACAGTCGGCGTGGCCAGTTTCCGTGGGCGGGCACCATGATGCGCACGTCAAGCAGTGGAGACGTCTGGCCGATGCTCTGGTATCTTGTGGTGTTGCCTTCCCGGCATCCCCCCCTCGGATCCTCCCGTCCTCGTACTGGAACCCCGTCATGAAACCTTCCATCGCCCGTCGGTCCCCGGGCCCCCTCGTCCTCGGTCTCTCCGTGCTGCTCGCCCTCGGCGCCTGCAGCGAGAAGGAGAAGTCGCCCCACGAAATCCAGTCGGAACGCATGCAGCGCTCCGAGGCCCTGCTGCTCTCCTTCGGGCCGAGCGGCCGGCTGACGCCGCTGTCCAAGGCCGCGATGAACCTGAAGACGCCCGGCGTCCAGGGGCGCGTCGTGTTCGAGGACGTCGTCACCTTCCAAGGGCTCGAGGAGCGCTGGCCCGAGCAGGCCGACACCTACCTCGACGGCATCGTCCAGGTCCGTGATTGGCAGGTGGACGACGAGGTCCGTCAGGTGCCCGTCGAAGAGCTCGACTTCCTCTCGTCCATCTACGATCGGGTGGACTACTTCAAGAAGGCCAAGTTCAAGATCTGGATCCCGGTCCCGACCTGGCACGACAAGGAGACCCTGCGCGAGTGGAAGACGACGATGATGTTCACCGCGAAGGCCTACCTGAAGAACGGCCACGTCGCCCACTTCGAAGGGTTCATGGACGCCATCTGGCGTCACCAGCCCGAGACCTGGGACGAGGACGACCCGGTCCAGCAGGATTGGCGCATCTACGACCTGCGGATGAAGTCGATGCGGGTCACCGAGGCCGACGACTGGCTGTTCGCCGACGTGCTGGCCGATGCGGTGCCGGACCCGGAGGCGCTGGAGCAGGCGCGGCGCAACATCCACGAGGAGGAGGTCCTGGCCTTCATCCTCGGCGAGTTCGAGAAGCCCTACCCGACCTGGCAGATCGCCTCGGGAGAGCGCCACCCCACCGTGGCCGTGGTGGACCTCGACAAGGACGGATTCGACGACTTCTACGTGCAGAAGCGCGAAGGCCGCAATCAGTTCTTCCGCAACAACGGTGACGGCACCTTCGACGAGATCGCCGAGGAGATCGGGCTGGCCTTCGAAGGTCACACCTCGTCCACCGCCTTCGCCGACTTCGACAACGACGGCGACCTGGACGCCTTCGTCGGCGGTTCGCTCGAGCGCAGCCGGCTGCTCGAGAACGTGGGCGGCAAGTTCGTGGACCGTTCCGGCGAGTGGATCGCCACCGAGGACCTGCCCTACCACGTCTCGTCCCTGAACGCCGTGGACTACGACGGTGACGGGCTGCTCGACATCTACGCGACCACCTACGCCGCCTTCTTCGCGCAGCGGGCCATCCGCAGCCTGAAGGGGGACAAGAGCGAGGGCAAGGAGCACGCCGTCGAGGACCTGAAGCAGTACCTCACCGAAGAGGAGTGGGCCGACCTCTACCCGCGGCTGAAGAACGCGGCCGGCGGCGGCATGCGCTTCCTCGATCGCCCCGGGCCGATGAACGTGCTGCTCAAGAACAAGGGCAACATGCGCTTCGCCCGGGCCGAGGACGCCAAGGAGCTGTTGGTTCCCTACAACAGCTTCCAGGCCTCGTGGAGCGACGTGGACGGCGACGGCGACCCTGACGTGTACATCGCCAACGACTTCGCGCCGAACCAGCTCATGCGCAACGACGGCAACGGCAAGTTCACCAACGTCGCCGCCGACCTCGGCGTCACCGACGTCGGCTTCGGCATGGGCGTGACCTGGTCCGACATCGACCACGACGGCCTGCAGGACCTCTACGTGACGAACATGTTCTCGAAGGCGGCCCGCCGCGTGACCTCGTTCTTCGTCGAGGGGCGCGCCAACTTCGACCCCGAGCTGATGGGCGACAACCCGCTCGACCCCATCTACGAGCAGCTCGGCGCGGGCAACTCGTTGTTCTGCAACCAGGGGCCCGACACCCCATGGAAGAAGGTCTCCGGCATGGAGCGGCCGCAGCTCATCGTCGAGCCGGGCGGCTGGGCCTGGGGCGCCATCTTCTTCGACATGAACAACGACGGCTACGACGACATCTACTCGCCGTGCGGCTACTACAGCGCACCGGGAGACGTGGCCGTGGCCGTAGACTTGTGAAGCAACTTCTGGCGCACTGTCGTGAGCAGTGACACCAAGACGCAGATCAAGGGCGACATCAAGACCGGCGGCGACGATGCCCTGTTCGGGCGCCGCGCCCTCGGCCTCGGGGCCAGCTTCAGCGGCCACGAGTGGAACCGCATGTGGCTCAACGTCGAGCCCAAGGAAGAGGTGGTCTGCAGCCGCGACTTCCTCGACATCCACGGCATCTCCGGGGCCGACACCTCGGGCGACAGCCGTTCCGCCGCGGTCTTCGACTACGACCGCGACGGCTACCAGGACTTCGTCCTGGTCAACACCAACCGGCCCGCGGTGCAGCTGTACCGCAACCGCATCGGTGACCTGCTGGGCGAAGAGCGGCGCGTGATGCCGATCTTCGTCGAGTTGATCGGCGGCAACCACACGCCGGAACCGAGCGAATGGACCGCACGCGACGGCTACCACGCCAAGGTGTGGATCGAGCACGGCGGTGACCGCTACCTCCGCGAGCTGCGCTGCGGTGAAGGCCTCGGCGCCCAGAACAGCCATCTGATGATGCTGGGCATCGGGCACGACGACAAGGCCGACCGGCTCGTCGTCCAGTGGCCGAGCGGGCGCGAGCAGGTCGTCGAAGACGTGCCCGCGGGCACCCTGGTCTCGGTGTACGAGAACCCGGCCCAGTCGCCGAACGGGCAGCCCTTCGTGTTCGGTTCGCGGACTCCGGTCGAGCTGCACTACGGACACGACGCCGAGGGCGGCGACGAGAAGGTGCTCGGGCGGAGTCAGCTGTTGGTGGACCTGGCTGCTGGCAAGACCAATGCGCCCTACCGCCTCTACATGACGTGGTTCATCGGCTGCGCCCAGTGCAAGAAGAACTACCCCAACGTGAACGCGGTGCGGGCGGCCTTCGCCGAGAACGACCTCGCCATCTTCGGGTTCAACAACGCCTCCGGGGATTCGCCCTCCGAGATGGCCAAGTATCTGCAGAAGACGGGAGTCGACTTCATCAACCTCGACCAGCGGACCAAGGCCGACATCCGTGAGTACAAGAAACTCCAGGACGAGGTCATCCCGCCGCTGTACCAGAAGAAGACGCGGAGCAAGGAGCTCGCCTCGCGGCTGACGCCGACCACCATCCTGGCCGACGCCGACGGCAACGTGCTGCACTACTGGTACGAGTTCCCGACCGTCTCGGACGTCAAGAAGGTCCTCCACGACCTGGAAGGCGGTCACTAGGTCCGCGATGACGGACGACGAGAAGGCGGTGCCCTACGGCCCGGTCCCGGCGGGCATCGCCGGGATCGGGCACCACGTGCCCGATCGCGTCATCGACAACGAGTACTTCGAGAAGTACCTCGACACCTCCGACGAGTGGATCCAGCAGCGCACGGGCATCGTGCAACGGCGCTGGCTGGCCGAGGACGAGAAGCCGAGCGACATGTTCGTCGCCGCGGCCGAGATGGCGATGGAGGACGCCGGCGTTCGGCCGGAGGACGTCGACCTGGTCGTGGTCGGCACCGCTTCGGGCGACTACCTGGCCCCGGCCGTGGCCTGCGTGGTGCAGGCGCGGCTGGGGCTGCCCAAGTGCGGCGCCTTCGACATCATGGCGGCGTGTTCGGGGTTCCTCTACGCGCTGGCGACCGGGGCCAGCTTCATCGGCACCGGGCGCTATCGCAACGTACTGGCCATCGGCGGCGACGCGATGAGCCGGCTCATCGACCAGGAGGACCGCTCCACCGCCGTCCTGTTCGGCGACGGCGCCGGGGCGGTGGTGTTGCAGCCGCACGAGGTGTGCCGGCGCGGCCTGGTCGAGGACTACGTGCTCGGCGCCGACGGCGAGGGCGTGCCGTTGCTGTTGCGGCCCAAGGGCGGCGCCGCCGAGCCGATGACCGAGGAGATCCTGCGCAACCGCGAGCACTTCATCCACATGGAGGGGCGCAAGGTGTATCGCTTCGCCGCAGCCCGGATGATCTGGCTGCTCGACTGGGCGATGCGCGACCAGGACCCCGAGGAGCTGGGTTGGATGATCCCGCACCAGATGAACCGTCGCATCCTGGAGCAGGCCACGGCGCACCTCGGCATCCCGCCGAACAAGGTGCTCCACAACATCCAGAAGTACGGCAACACCTCGGCCGGATCGGTGCCCATCCTGTTGTCGGAGGGCTACCGCAAGGGGCTGTTCGAGAAGGACAAGTTCCTGGTCCTCGGCGCCTTCGGGGCCGGCCTGACCTGGGCCGGAGCGCGCATCCGCTGGTAGGGGCTTCCGCGGCTACTCGCCCGGCCGGGGCAGCGGCGGCAGCCACGCCTCCATCGCGGCGCGGGCGGCCTCGGCGGTGTGGTCCAGGAGCAGCGGCGTCACCGTGACGCGCCCCGCGGCGAAGGCGGCGGTGTCGTCGCGCAGCTCGTCGGGCGTGAGCCGCTCGAACCGGGGGACGACGAACTCGGCGCCGTCCTCGTCGCGGCGCCGCTCCCAGCGGGCGACCCGGATGGGAGCGGGGCCGAGGCGGGTCGCCACCGCCTCCGCCGCGTCGGCGGCCGGTCGGGCCGGCCACTCGATGGAGGGCACCACACCGGGGTCGGGGTCGTGCTCCAGCCAGGCCCGGGCGAAGGCGACGGTCCAGGCCGCCGCCGCATCGGCGTCGGCGCCGCGGTCCATGCTCACGGCGACGGCGGGGACGCCGTGCGCCGCGCCCTCCATCGCGGCCCCGATGGTTCCCGAGTAGTGGACGAAGGCGCCGACGTTGGCGCCCTCGTTGATGCCGCTCACCACCAGGTCGAAGCCCTCGTCCCGGGCCAGGGCGACGACGCCGAAGTTGCAGGCGTCCACGGGGGTTCCGTCCACGGCCCACGCTTCGTCGGCGCCGGGAAGCTCGCGGCGCTCCACCGCCAGCCGGCCGGAGAACAGGCCGATGGAGCGGCTCGAGCCGGAGCGGTTGGTCGTGGGGGCGGCGACCACGACTTCGCCGTGCGGGTCGAAGGCGCGGACCAGGGCGGCGAGCCCGGGCGAGTCGATGCCGTCGTCGTTCACGATCAGGACCCGGAGACCGCCGCTGCCCGGGTCTCGCGGGGCCTGGGCGGCGAAGAGCGAGAGGGCGAGGCCGGAGAGGACGACCAGCGGAACGGTCACGAGCGGGGACGGGCGTCGCATCGGGGCATCCTATGCTCTCGGCGTGACTCCGAGCGCCGTCCGCCGCTGGGGCGGGTTCCTGTTGGCCCTGACCGTCGCTTGGCGACTGGTGCGGTGGGGGCTCGGCTTCCCGCTGTGGGGCGACGAGGCCTTCGTCCTCGTCAACCTCCAGGAGCGCGGCTACGCCGACCTGTTCCGGCCGCTGGAGTACGGGCAGATCGCCCCGTTCCTCTGGGTCTGGATGGAAGAGACGCTCCATCGCATCGGCGGCGACTCGCTCCGCCTCCTGCGGCTCCCGGCCCTGCTCGCCGGCGTCGCATCCGCCTTCCTGTTCCATCGGCTCGCCTTCCGGCTCGCGCCCGGGCTTGGCGGTCTGCTCGGTTTCGCCGTGTTCGCAGCCTCGTACTACCCGGTCCGCCATGCCGCCGAGATCAAGCCCTACTCCACCGACCTCCTGGTGGCCCTGGTCCTGCTGTCGCTCGCGGTGTCGCTGCTGCTGCCGGTCGGCGACCGCCCGCTCGCACCGCGCCGCCGCCGCAACCGCCTCGTCGCCTTCTGGGCGGTCGCCTTCTTCGGCCTCGGCTTCTCCTACCCGAGCCCCTTCGTCGTCGCGCCCATCGCCCTGGCGCTGCTGGTCCAGGCCCGCCGCGAGGGCCCGCCGCGCCGTTTCCTCGTCCAGTTCGTGGTCCTCGCTCTGTGGGCCGGCGCCGGCCTCGCGCTGGCCTGGTTCCACGCAATACCGCACGCCCGCGCTGCGTCCTGGCTGCGTGAGATGGCGATGTGGCAGCCGACCTTCCCGCCCGTCTCGCGGCCGTGGCTGCTCCCGGAGTGGTTCGTGCGCATCCATTCCGGCTACATGGCGGCCTATCCCACCGGCGGCCGCGACTTCGGCAGCCTCGCCACCTTCCTGCTCGCGCTGCTCGGTGTCGCGACCTGGCGCCCGGCCCACCGCGGTCGTGTGCTGTGGCTGCTGCTCGGCCCGCTTCCGTTCCTGTTCGCAGCCGCCGCACTGCGACTCTACCCCTACGGCGGCTCGGTGCGGGTCTCCATCTTCCTGGCCCCGGCGACCTGCCTGCTGACGGGGCTCGGACTGCTCGCCCTGCTGCGCGGCGCGGCCCGCCCCTGCCGCCCCGAGCGTCGCGGGCGCTGCGTCGGCGCCCTCGCCCACGGTTTCCTGGCCCTGTTCGCCGCCTTCCCGGTCGGCGGCATCGTCGAGGACCTGCGTCGTCCCTACAAGCTCGAGTCGGACCTGCTCTCCCAGCGCTTCACCGCCGACCTCGCGGCGCGGGTCCGGCCCGGCGAGCGCCTCGTGGTCTGGACCACGCCCGGCGCACCGGACGCGCCGGACTGGCTCGCCCTCGGTGGTTCGCTGGCGCGGCTCCGCGCCCAGCTCCACGCGGTCGGGCTCGCGCCGGAGTGGAACGCTCCGCCCCCGCAGCGTGACGGGCTGGAGACCGTCACCTGGCTGGTGCGCTACCGCGACGACGACCCGACCCACGCCCCGTTCCCCGAGGCGCGTTTCGCCGCGGACCTCGAGCGGTGGCGCGAAGCGAGCGGCGGAGACCGGGACGGGGAGGTGCTGCGCCTGCCGCTCCAGGGCACCGAGGAGATCGTCCTCTACCGCTTCGGGCCGCGCGCGCCGCGGCGCTGACCCTTCCCGCGTCCGGCGGCTCCCTTGCCCTTCCCGCCGCGACCGTGCCGCGGCGAGGGCCTCCCGGCGGCCCGGGCCTCGGCCGCGACCTCGGCGGCGGCGATCTCCTCCTCGATCGCGACCCAGCCCTCGGGCGGGGTGCGCTCGCGCAGTTCGAGCACGAACCGCGACGGATGCCGCGGCGTGGTCGAGCCCTGCCGGGTCCGCGTCCGGCAGAAGGTGAGGCACAGCGATTCGCGGGCGCGGGTGATGGCGACGTAGGCGAGCCGCCGTTCCTCCTCCAGGCCGTCCTCCGAGACGGCGCGGCGGTGGGGGAGCAGGCCCTCCTCGCAGCCGACCAGGAAGACGCGCGGGAACTCGAGCCCCTTGGCGGCGTGGATGGTGGACAGGACGACCTCGTCGTGGCCCCCGCGGGCGTCGTCCTCGCCGGCGACCTCCTCCTGGGTGCGGAGCGAGAGGTCGTCCAGGAAGGTCTCGAGCGGCGGTCGGCCGCCGTGACGGGCTTCGGCTGCGGTCGCGAAGTCGAGGAGTTCGAGCGCCCCGTCCCAGCGCGCTTCACGGGCGCGCGGGTCGGCGTGGAGGCGTTCCACCTCGCGGCGGTAGTCCACCCCGGTGATGAGCGCGGTGAGCAGGTCGGACAACGGCGCCCGTGCCGCCTCCAGGCCGCGGAGCTCGTCGAGGACGGCCTGCAACGCGTCGTGTCCGCGCACCGCGGCCGCCGGCAGTTCCCCGGCGGCGGCCAGTTCGCGGAAGGCGCGCGGTGCGGAGGTGCCGCGTTCGGCGGCGTGGCGCACCACCTTGTCCACGGTCGAGGCCCCGATGCCGCGCGGGGGGACGTTGAGCACGCGCAGGAACGCCGCCTCGTCGTCGGGCCTGGCGGTCAGCCGCAGGAAGGCGGCGAGGTCGCGGACCTCCTTGCGGTCGAAGAACGACTGACTGCCGCTCATCCGGTAGGGGATCCCCTGCAGGCGCAGCTCGGTCTCGAAGGGACGCGGCTGGAGAGCGGTGCGGAACAGGACGGCGAAGGCGCCGGGCCGTTCCTCGCCCCGGCGCACCGCCTCGGCGATGCGGCCGACCACGAACTCGGCTTCGTGTTCCTCGTCCTCGCAGGCGAAGACCTCGACGGCGCGTCCCGAGCCCAGCGCCGAGCGGAGGTCCTTGTCGTGGCGGTCGCGGTTGTGGCGGACCACCTTGGCGGCGGCCTCCAGGATCTCGGGCGTGGAGCGGTAGTTGGTCTCGAGGCGGATCACGGTCGCTCCGGGGAAGTCGCGCTCGAAGCCGAGGATGCGCCGATGGTCGGCCCCCCGCCACGCGTAGATGGACTGGTCGTCGTCGCCGACCACGCAGAGGTTGCGGTGCTCGGCGACGAGCCGGCGCAGCAGTTCGTACTGGGGCAGGTTGGTGTCCTGGTACTCGTCCACCTGCACCCAGCGGAGGCGGCGACGCAGCGGGGCGGCGACCTCGTCGTCGTCCAGCAGCTCCAGTGCCTTCAGCAGCAGGTCGTCGAAGTCCAGCGCCCGTCGCCGCCGCAACTCGGCTTCGTAGCGCCCGTAGGCCCTCGCCGCGAGGTCGTCGGCGTCGTCCCCGGGCAGGGCCAGGGCGCGCTCCGGGGTGACCAGCCGGTTCTTCCACAACGAGATGCGGGCCTGGACGGCGCGCGGCGCCCCCGGCCCTTCGGGCCCCCGGAGGTCGTTGAGGACGTTGCGCAGGACGGCGAGCTGGTCCGCCGAGTCGCAGAGCGCGAAGCGCGCCGGCAGGCCGAGTCGGCGTCCGTGCTGTCGCAGCAGCCGCAGGCACCAGGCGTGGAAGGTGCCGGCGTCCACCCGAGCCGCGGGCTCGGGGCCGAGCGCCTGGGCCAGCCGTTCACGCAGCTCGCGCGCCGCCTTGTTGGTGAAGGTCAAGGTGAGGACCTCGCCTTCGCCGGCCCCGGCTGCGAGCAGCGCCGCCGTCCGCGCCGTGACGGTCCGGGTCTTCCCGCTGCCGGCGCCGGCCAGCACCAGGACCGGCCCCTCCAGGGTGGTCGCCGCCCGTCGCTGGGCTTCGTCGAGCTCGTCGAGCATGCGCGCGGCGCGGGCGGCGAGTCCGGTCATGGGGCGGGGAGTCTAACGGGACGCGGCGCCGACGCGTACCCTGCCCTGATGGAAGGGGTCGCCCCCACCCTCCTGTTCCTCCTGGTGGCTGCGTTGATCGTCGCCGGTGCGGTGTGGGCGTGGCGGCGCGAGCGGGAACGCCGCCGTCGCTTCCGGGCCTGGGCCGCGGAACACGGTTTCCGCTACGACCCGGGCTTGCGCAAGCAGCTGCTGAAGTCGTTGTCGTTCCTGGACCGCCTGCGTCGTGGACACTCTCGGCGCGCGTACCACGTCCTCGAGGGTGCATGGCAGGGGCGGCCCGCGCTGGCCTTCCAGTTCCGCTACACCACGGGCAGCGGCAAGAACCAGTCCACGCACTGGCTGGAGGTCTTCGCGATCCGCTTGGAGCGGAGGTTCCCCGAGCTGGTCCTCCACCCGGAGAACTTCCTGACCCGGATCGCCGAGGCCTTCGGTCTGCCGGACGTGGACTTCGAGTCGGTCGAGTTCTCCAACGCCTTCCGCGTCTCCTGCCGCGACAAGAAGTTCGCCTACGACTTCTGCAACACGGCGATGATGGAGTACCTGCTCCGCCATCGCAAGACGGTGCTCGAACTGGAAGGCGACGTCCTCGCCCTGTTCGCCGTCGGCACTCTCCAGGCCGAGGACCTCGAGCCCGCCTTCGACCACCTGACGGCGATCCGCGAGCGGATGCCCCGCTACCTCTTCCGGCCGGACGCCCCGCTACAATCCACCCCATGACCGCACTCTGGATCCTCCTCGGCGCCTTCGCCATCGGCCTGATCTGGTTCGTCGCCGCCTACAACTCGCTGGTCTCCCTGCGGAACCAGGTGGACGAGGCCTGGTCCAACGTGGAGACCGAGCTCAAGCGGCGCTACGACCTCATTCCGAACCTGGTCAACACCGTGAAGGGCTATGCCTCGCACGAGCGCGAGCTGCTCGAGAAGGTCACGGCGTTGCGCGAGCAGGCGGTCCAGACCACGGGTGACGCTGCGGAGCAGGCCAAGGTCGAATCCATGCTCCAGGGGGCGCTGCGCCAGCTCATGGTTCGGCTCGAGGCCTATCCCGACCTGAAGGCCAACCAGAACTTCCTCGAGTTGCAGCGTGAGCTCGCCAACACCGAGGACCGCATCCAGGCGGCGCTGCGTTTCTACAACGGCAACGTCCGGGAACTGAACAACCGCATCCAGCAGTTCCCCTCCAACGTGGTCGCCGGCATGTTCCACTTCACCGAGCGCGAGTTCTTCGAGCTGGAAGACGAAGCCGCACGGCAGGCCCCGCAGGTCCAGTTCTGATCACCGAGGCGATGGTCGCTGCGTTCGTGTTCCTCTTGCACGCCGGTCACGGCGAACCCGTGCTGCGCGACACCCCCTGGCACTGGTTCGAGCCCGAGCACCTGCCTTGGGCCCTGGCGGCGGTCGCCGCTCTGGTCTGGGCTGCGGTCCTCACCCGCGAGGCGGAGCGTCGGCGTCGGGGCCCCGCCCGGCGGTCCGACTGACCCGGCCGCCGTTTTTTTCGGTTTTTTTCTCGCTGCGCTCCGACCGGTCTGCAGTGGGAGAGGTTTCTTCGGACTGCTTCCTGGCCTCCGACGTCGCCAAGGAAGTTGGAATCATGGGGCATGGCGTCGGCCGCCGGTTCCCGGTCGCCGGGCGGCGGGAAACCGATCGGTCGGCGTTCCGTTCCCCCTAGAATCGCCCCCGCCTGCGGCCTTCGGGTCGCAGGTGGACCCGGCCCCTCGGGGTCGTGGTCCCACACACCGAAAGGTGCCATCTGAGGGGATGGAGTAGCGGCCTCGGCTTCGGCTGGGGCCGCTTTTTCCCGTTCCCCGAGCGGGCTTTCCCCGACGGCCGGCGGGCGGTAGGGTGGCGGCGTGTTCACCGCGGCCGACTTCGAGCTCTACACGCCCGCCTTCTGGTCCGACCCGGATTGGAACGCGCGGCGGCTCGAGATCCGCCACCGCCTGCAGGCGCTCGGCGAGCGGGTGCGCGAGGGCTATCGCGACCGATTCGGCATCGAACTCGAGCGGCGCGAGAGTCTGCACCATCCGCATGCCTCCAATCGCAAGCGGGTGGTGCGGCAGCGGACCATGCTGTTCCGCGGCAAGGCCGACCGCAAGGTGCTGCAGCGGTTCCTGGGCCCGGAGCTCGCCAAGGACCTCGACTCGGCCTACCGCAACGTCCACCTGGAAGCGGGCATCGAGCACTCCGGGACCTTCTGGGGGCTGAAGCTGCTGCCCGACGCCTGGTACGACCTGAACGCCCTGAAGGAGCGCATGGCGACCCCGGAGGGCGGTCGGGCCCTGGCCGAGGCCGCGAGGGGAGCTCCGGGTTTCGTCCTGACGCTGGACGGGGGCGGGGCCAGACCGCTGGAGACGATGGACGAGCGCGACTGGCGCGACCTCGCCGGGCTGCTGAAACCGGGGGAGACCGCTCTCGAGGTCGTCGCGCGGCTCGCACCGGAGGCTTCGGTCGCCGCCGGTGAGGACTGGGACGAGGGGGTGGTCGCCGACCTGCTCCGGCTGGAGCCCCTGTTGCGGCTGGCGACGTGGACCATCGATCCGGCGAAACCGTCGTTCTGAACGATTTCGCAGGTCCCGTCTCGGCAGAGGGCGCCCCGGGGAGGGTGACGCGTTTCAAGCGCCGGCTAGAGTGCGAGGACTCCTTTCCTGCCCCCTCTCTGCCCTCTCCACTCGCTCCCCAGTCCCGTCCTCACGTGGGGTCTTCCGAGCACGAACCCGTTCCCCTCGACGCCGCGGCCGCCGAGGCGCCCGTCCTCGGGCGTCCTGACGCCCGGACCGATTCCGTTCCGTGCAACCTCTGCGGCGCCGACGACCCCGAGGTCCTCTTCGAGGCCGGCGTGGCCCAGGAAGGCCGCGTCGTGCGCTGCCGCGGCTGCGGCCTGATGTACGTCAGTCCGCGGCGGCGCGTCGAACTCGCCGACTACCGAGAGCGCGGCGAGGGCGAGGATGCCGGCTGGCCGTTGAGCCCCTCCAGCCTGGAGCGGCAGCGCAACCAGGTGCGCGACTACCGCCACTCGGTCCGCGCCGTGGCCGAGGCATATCCCGGCGGGCGCGTGTTGGAGGTCGGTTGCTGTACCGGGGCGGTGCTCGCGGAGTTGAAGCGGCTCGGCATGCGTTGCATCGGGTTGGAGCCCAACGGTTGGGCCTGCCGCTATGCGCGCGAGGAATACGGCCTCGAGGTCGCACCGATGACCCTCGAGGAGGCCGCCTTCCCCGACGACCACTTCGACGCGGTGCTCATGCTCCACGTGATCGAGCACCTCACCGATCCGATGGCCACCTTGCGCGAGATTCGGCGCGTCCTGAAGCCGGGCGGGACGTTGGTCGTCGAGACGCCGCGCTACGACACCTGGTCGTTCGAGTTGATGGGGCGGCGCGAGCGCAACGTGGTGGACGACTGGCACCTGTACTTCTACACCACCGAGACGCTCCGCCGCACTCTGGAGAAGGCCGGTTTCCGCGTGGTCGAGAAACGGGTGCCGAGCCGTACCGTGGTTCCGTCGCGCCTCATCGGCGCCGTGGCCAAGGCGTTCCGGTTGCGTTTCCTCGACCGCATGGCGCACGGTCTGGCCCGCACTCGGGTCAACTCGTGGCTGGCCTTCCCGCTCAACATCGGCGACCTGCTGCGCTATCACGCGGTGGCCGAGAAGGGGGGCGGCACGGCCAAGCCGGGGGAACGCGAAGCGGTGGCCTGACCGAGCGGCCGGGGCCGGATTGCTAGACTCTCCGGCCACCATGGCCGTCCCCTTCTTCGACGTCCATGC
>JALUVI010000253.1 GCA_027020785.1 Planctomycetota bacterium
CCACGGCCTGGGCGCGGAAGCGTTCCTTGCGGAACCATGGCGTGAGCCGCGCGTCGGTGCGGACGCGTCAAGCCCGCAGCGCAGCGGCCTCGGCGGCGGCGGCGAGGATTCCCGCGCGGAAGGCGTCGGCGGAGAAGCGCTCGGCGCTGCGGCGGCAGACCTCGGGGTCCCAGTCGGTCTCCTCACAGCGGCGCAGCGCCGCGACCACGTCCTCCACCGTCTGCTCGGGGAAGTGGACGCCGGTAACGCCGTCCTGGACCGTCTCGGCGGTGCCGCCCTGGCCGAGCGCGACCACCGGACGGCCCGCGGCCAGGGCCTCGACCGGGGCGATGCCGAAGTCCTCCTTGGGCGTGAACAGGAAGGCCTTGCAGCCGGCGACCAGGGCGTGCAGTTCCTCGTCCGGAACGAAGCCCAGGAACTCGACCGTCGGCCCGGCGACGGCTTCGAGCTCCTCGCGAAGCGGCCCGGTGCCGGCGACCTTGAGCGGCAGCCCGAGCTCGGTGCAGGCGCGGACCGCGAGGTCCACCCGCTTGTAGCCCTCGAGCCGCACCGCGGTGCAGTAGTAGTCGCCCGGCTCGGCGCGCAGCCCGGCTTCGCGGAACGGGGCGGTCTCGACCGGCGGATACACCACCCGCGCCTCGCGGCCGTAGAGCTCGCGGATCCTGCTCGCGATGAACCGCGAGTTCGCGACCAGCAGGTCGGCGGCGTCCTTGCGGCGCTGGTCCCAGCGGCGGAAGCGCGCGGCGAAGAAACGGAGGGCGGGACGCAGCGGGGCGGGGTAGCCGGCGAGGAAGTCGTCCCGGCGCTCGTAGGCGAACATCGCCGGGCGGTGGACGTAGGAGAGGTGGGGGACGCCCGGCGGCGTACGGAGGTTCTTCGAGTACGACACCGAGCTCGACACCAGGAGGTCCACGCCGTCCCAGTCGATGCGCCGCGCCATGCGGTCCACCAGCCACGGATAGATGGGCATCGGCCAGCGGTACTTCTCCGGCGGCACCTTCCCCTGCAGGAACGACGGCCGCACGTCCCAGCCGCGGTACTGGGGCTGGTCCTCGGCGAGCAGAGTGTGGATCGGCGCCTCCGGCCACAGGGCGTGGAGGTGCTCCATCACCTTGTCGGCTCCGCCGTGGCGCAGGAAGTCGTGCGCCAGGACCACCTTCAGCCGTCGCGGGTCGCCCGGTGCGGACGGCTCGGCCGCACCGGTGGAGGATTCCGTCTTCATGGGGGGAGGCGCCGCGTCGTGGGCGTCCGAGGATAGCCCCACCGCCCCCGACCGTCGCCGTCGCCGGTGTCGCTGCGGCGTCCTACGATGGCGGAGTGGGTCCGGCCCTCTTCTCGTGCGTGGTCCTGGCGGCCGCCCTGGCGCAGGGGCCGCCGCAGCTCCCCGATGCCCCGCCGGTCGGGCGGAAGGCCGCCGGGGCCGCAGCGTCGGCCGAGGCGGCCCCGGGGTTCGTGCTCGGCGTCGTCCTCGACGGCCGCCTCACCGCCGTCCACGCCGACGGGCTCGCCGACCTCGCGGCTCGCACCCCCATCGGGCGGGAGACGGTGTTCCGCATCGCCTCGACCTCGAAACAGTTCACCGCTGCCTGCATCGCCCTGCTCGAGGAGCGCGGCGTGCTCTCGCCGCGGACTCCGCTCGCGACGTTCTTCCCCGAAGCGCCGGACTGGGCGTCGCGCGTCGAGATCCGTCATCTCGTCCACCATCGTTCCGGTCTCCCCGACTACCTGGACCTCCATCGGACCGAGGTCTTCACGCCGGCCGAGAGCCTCGAGCTCCTCCTGGGGCTCGAGCGTCTGCGCTTCCGGCCCGGCGCGCGTTTCGAGTACTCGAACTCGAACTACCTCCTGCTCGCCGAGGTCGTTTCCCGGGCCGCCGGCGTGCCGTTCCCGGAGTTCGCCCGCCGCGAGTTGTTCGAGCCGCTCGGCATGCGGCACTCCCACTTCCACGACGACCCGAGCCACGAGGTCCCGCACGCCGCGCACGGGTATCGGTTCGAGCGGGGCAAGGGGTGGACGATGGTGGACACCCCGCTGGCCCATGTCGGCGACGGCGGGCTGTTCACGACGGTCGGCGACCTGGCGCGATGGGCCGCCGAGCTCCAGGAGCCGCGCGTGCTCGGGCGGGACTGGCTGCGCCGGATGACCACGCCCTGGCCGTCGGCCCCCGACCGCCCCGGCGAGGGCTACGCCTACGGGCTCGACGTCGTCACCGTCCCCCGCTTGGGGAGGGTCCTCACCCACGACGGCGCCTACGACGGGTTCCTGGCCGAGTTCCTCGTGCTGCGCGACGCTCCGCTCGCCGTGATCGTCCTGGCCAACCGGGAGGACGTGCCGGTGTCGCGCCTCGCCCGCCGCACGGCCCGCGCCGTGCTCGAGGCCGACGACCGTCCGTCGGAGCGGTAGAGGCGCGGTACGCGGCCCGCCCGCCCGCGCGATTTCGCGCAACCCACCACGCGCGCCGCGGTTCCCAGGGAGCGTGAACGCGCTCCTCCTCGCTCTCCTGCTCCAAGGAATCCCGCTCGAAGAGGCGCCGGCGGCCGCGGCCGCGCCCGCCGTGCCGGACTCCGCGGTCGCGGCCGTGGTCTGCGACGACCCCGCCGCGCTCTGGGACGCGTTGACCGCCGGGCCCGCCGCGCTCCGCCTGCGCGAGGCCGGGCTGGACGCGCTCCTCCTCGAGCGACCCCAGGCGGCGCAGGCGCGGATGGCCCTCGCCGCCGTGACCAGCGGGGTCGGCGGCGACCCTCGGGCCTGGCTCGAGGCGGTGGCCGGCGACGGCGTGACCCTGGTCCTCCTGCCCGGCACGGGCGACGACGGCGACACGGCCCTGGCCCTGTGGGCGCGCAGCCGCGACGCCGCATGGCGACGCGCCGCGCTCGCCCCCATCGTCGCCTTCCTCGGCGGCGACGCCTCGGCCCTGGCCGAGCCGCGCGGCGAGCTCGCCCTCGGCGAGGCGCACCTGGCCTGGGACGGCGACGTCCTGGTCGCCGCCTCCGATGCCGGATCCCTGGACGCGCTGCTGGCCGCGGGCGGCCGGGCGGGGGCGGCCCCCGACGCCGTGAGCGACGCCCGCCGCGCCACGGCGCTGGCTGCCGTGCCGGGGCACCCCGAAGCGGTGCGGGCGTGGGCCGACGCCGCCTGGCTCCGCCGACAGGACCCGCCGCCGCCGCTGCCCGACGACCTCGGCGGCAGCCTGCTGTTCGGCGACCTCCACGCCGCCTGGGTGGATGCGCCGTGGGTCGCCGCCGTCTTGACCACCGACGGCGCAGCCCTCGAGGCGCGGCTGGTCCTGCCCGAGCCCGACGGCTTCGCCGAGACCCATGCGCCCTACCTGCCCGAGCCCGTGGCCGCGCTCTGGCCGCGACCGGCCGACGCCCTGGGGCGGCTGGTCCTGCGCCGCGACTTCGCCCGCTGGTACACCGCACGCGACGCCTACGCCATGCCCGAGGCCGTCGCCTCTTCGGTCGAGGGGGAGGGCCAGCTGCGCCTGCTGCTCGGCCGCGACTTCGGCGCCGACTTCCTGCCGTGGCTCGAGCCGTGGCTGGTCGTCGCCGCCGACCTGCGCCCCGACGCGCCGCCCTTGGAGGGCGAGTTGCCCGCGTTCGCGCTCGGCGTGCGCTTCCGCGAAGGCACCCCGGAAGGCGTGCCCCAATCGCTGGTCAACGCCTTCATGGCCGCGATCACCTTCGTCAACTTCGAGAACCGCTCCGGCGACGAGGTCTTCCTGCAGCTCGACCTGGACCCGATGGAGGGCGGCATGGTCTATCGTGCGGTGCACCCGAACGTCGGAGGCGACGAGCGCGCTCCCTTCCGCAACAACTTCGAGCCGGAGCTGTACCTCGGCGCCGATGGAACGGTGTGGCTGACCTCTTCGCCCGGGACGGTCGCCCGCCTGCTCGCCGCCGCCACCGACCCGGCGCCGGGTGACGGACTCGCGCTCGAGCTGGACGCGTCGTCCGTCGCCGCGTTGCTCGAGCGCAACCGCGACGCCTTCGTCGCCATCCGCACCCTGCGGGAGGGCGGCGACGTCGAGCGCGCCGCGCGGTTCGTGGACCGCGCCCTGGCCCTGGCCGCGGCCGCCCCCGATGCGAGCCTCCGCAGCCGGGTCGCCGACGGCCGCGCAGAACTCGTCCTCACCCTGACCTCGGCGGTGGGGGCCGAGGAGGAGGAACGCCCGTGAACCGTCCCGGCCTGCGCCCCGGCCCGGGCCGGAGCCGCGGGCGTACGGCGCGCCGCGCCGCGGCAGCCGGCGTCGCGGGCGACCTCGCGCCGATGCCGGCCGACCCGCGCGAGGCGCTGGCGCCCTACGACCCGGCCCGCGGCCACGGGCCGTGGGACGCGCGGCTCGCCGCCCACCTCCTGCGGCGCGCGGTCGGCGGGCCCCGCCCCGGCGAGGCCGCCGCGGCGGCCGCCGAGGGCGGGCCGGCGCCGCTCCTGGAACGACTGTTCCGGCCCGCCGATCCGGACCGCACCGCCCTCGACCGCCGCCTCGGCGAGGCCGCCGTCGCCGGCGGCGAGCGCGCCCGCCTCGCCGCCTGGTGGCTCGGCAAGCTGCTCCACGAGGACCGCGCCGTCGGCGCCCGGCTGACCCTGTTCTGGCACGACCACTTCGCCACCTCGGTCGGCAAGGTCGGCGACCTCGAGCTGATGCGGCGCCAGCACGAGACCCTGGTCGCGCGTGGGGGAGGGCCGTTCGGGGATCTCCTGGCGGCGATGGCCCGCGACCCGGCGCTGTCGTGGTTCCTGGACGCGCAGGAGAACCGGCGCGGCCGCCCCAACGAGAACCTGGCGCGCGAGATCATGGAGCTGTTCACGCTCGGCGTCGGCCACTACACCGAGGTGGACGTGCGCGAGGCGGCGCGGGCGCTGACCGGGCGCACCGTGCGCGCGCGGCGCTACCGATTCGAGCCGCTCCACCACGACCCGGAGCCGAAACGCGTCCTCGGGGTCGTCGTCCACGACGGCGACGACCTGATCCGCGTCCTGGTCGCGCGCCCGGAGTGCCCGCGCTTCCTGGTGCGGAAGCTGTGGCGCGCCTACGTCTCGCCCGAGCCCCACGACGAAGCGGTGGAGCTCCTCGCCGAGGAGTGGCGCGAGCACGACCTGCGCACCGACTGGCTGCTGCGCCGGCTGCTCGGTTCGCGCGCCGGTTTCTCGGCCGAGGCCTACCGCTCGTTGGTCGCCTCGCCGGTGGACTTCGTGGTCGGCACGCTGCGTGCGCTCGGGGCCCGCCCCGACCTCACCGTGGTCGAGCGCCGGGTGGCGGCGATGGGGCAGCGCCTGTTCGACCCGCCCGGCGTCCAGGGTTGGGAGGAGGGGACCGCCTGGATCCACGCCGCCGCCTGGCTCGAGCGCACCCGCTTCGCGGCCGAGGTCGCGGGTCGGCGCCCGGCGCTGGTGCGCGACGCGCGCTGGCGTGCGGCCCTGGGCGCCGCCGCCGATGCGTCCGCCCCGGCTCCGGCGCGGCTCGCCGCCCTGCTCGCAGCCTTCCCCGCGGGCCCGGTGCCGGCCGCGCGCGAGGAGGCGTTGCGCCGTGTCCTCGCCGACCCGTCGCTCGCCCCCGGCGAGCGCGACCGCCTCGTCCTCCAGGCCGCCCTGTGCCTGCCCGAGACCCACCTCGTGTGACCCCGCCCCTTCGTTCGCCCATGTCCGCCGCTCCGACCCGCCGCGCCTTCCTGCGCGACACCGCCCTCGCCGCGGGGGCATCCCTCTGCGTCCCCGGCTGGCTCTCGGCCGCCCTCGCTTCCGGACGTCCGCCGCGCGCCCGAGGTGATCGGC
>JALUVI010000254.1 GCA_027020785.1 Planctomycetota bacterium
GGGCGAAGGACACGGCCGGGGGGGCGCGGTCAGTCGTCGGCGACGAGGACGGCGCGCACCGGGCTGGCGTCGGCGCCCTCGAGCTTGAGCGGCAGCGCGATCAGGAGGTAGTCGCCCGGCTCGACGTGCCCGAGCACCAGACCCTCCAGGACGGCCATGTCGTGGCGCGCAATCGCGTGGTGGGTCCGGAGCTCACGGTCGTCTTGGAGGTCCACGGACGGGGTGTCCAGGCCGACGAGCCGGACGCCGCGCGCGGCGAGGACGTCCACGAGCTCGGGCGACAGCGCGGCGAAGTCCTCGTTCCAGCGCTCGGGGTCGGGGAAGGTGCCGGTCCGCAGCAGCACCCGCGGCGGGACGTCGTCGAGCGCGCCGGCGGGCAGGTCGTCGGGGCGCATCCGCGCGCCGCGGGCCATCGGCACGTCGAGCACCCGGCACGGCCCGTAGTAGAGCTCGAGCGGCCGCTCGGCGATGCCGGCGCCGTCCGGCACGTAGTGGATGGGCGCGTCGGCGTGGGCGCCGAGGTGGAGCGTGGCGTGGACGGCGGAGAGCTCGAGGTGGTCGCCCTTCGCGAACGACAGCGCGACCTCGCGCCGATACGGCACGTCGCCCGGCCACACCCCGATGCGGGGCGAGACCGTGGGCGAGACGTCGAGGAGACGCGGCACGGGGAAACCGTAACAATGCGGCGGCCCCGCCGAAGCCTGCCCCGATGTCCGCCCTCCTCGTCGTCCTCGCCGTCGCCGCGCTGCTCCTGTCGTTCGCCAACGGCGCCAACGACACCTTCAAGGGGGTCGCGACCCTGCACGGGGACGGGACGCTCGGCTATCGCGCGGCCCTGGCCTGGGCGCTCGCCACCACCCTGGCCGGTTCGTTCGTCGCCGTCCTCCTCGCCCAGACCCTGCTCCACGCCTTCCGCGGCAAGGGACTGGTGCCGGACGCGCTGCTCGCCGAGCCCGCCTTCGCCCCCGCGGTCGCGGCCGGCGCCGGGCTCACCGTGCTCGCCGCGAGTCGGTTCGGCTTCCCGATCTCGACCACCCACGCGCTCGTCGGGGCGCTGGTCGGCGCCGGGCTCGCCGCCGAGGCCCCCATCGCCTGGGGCCACCTCGGGAACGGTTTCTTCCTTCCGCTCGCGGTCAGCCCGGTGCTCGCCGTGGCGCTGACGGCCGTCGCCGTGCCGCTGCTCGCCCGGGTGGTGCGACGCACCCCGGTCCATCGCGCGCTGTGTCTCTGCTTCCCCGACCGCGAGCACGCCGTCGTCCCGGCCGGAACGGCGGGCGCCGTCTCGATGGACGCCGCGCCCGCGGGGGCGCGCGTCTCCACCGCCGAGCGCTGCGAGGCCGAGGGGCTGAAGCCGGCGGTGCGACTCGCCCCCCGCCACCTCGGAACCGGCCTCCACTTCCTGTCGGCGGGAGCGGTCGGCTTCGCCCGCGGGCTGAACGACACGCCGAAGATCGCGGCGCTCCTGCTCGCGGTTCCCGCCCTCGACGGGCGGCCGGGGACGACCCTCGCCGTGTGCGGCGTCGCCATGGCGCTCGGCGGCCTGCTCGGGGCCCGGCGCGTCGCCGACACGATGAGCCACCGCATCACCGCCATGCGCCCGGCCGAGGCCACCACCGCCAACCTCGCGACCGCCGGCCTGGTCCTCGGCGCCTCGCGCCTCGGCGTGCCGGTCTCGACCACCCACGTCTCCTGCGGCAGCCTGTTCGGCCTCGGCGCGGTCAACGGCCAGGCCCGTTGGCGCACCATCGGGCGGGTCCTCCTCTCGTGGGTGCTGACCCTGCCGCTCGCCGCGGCGCTGGCGGCGCTCGGCTGGGCGGCGCTCGGCTGACGGGCGGCCGGCGGCCGGGACGGGAGGGCGCATCCGCCCGGCCCGCCGGCCCGCCGGGAGACGGCCGAACCGGCGCGGAGACTGGCCCCGCAGGGTGGGCCGCCCGGAGCGCATCCAACCGCAAGCCACGGTGGGAACGGGGTTCGAGTGCTTCACGCCCGCGAGGCGAGGCCGGAAGGGTGCTCGCGCCGAGCCACCTGCGGATCGGGTGGGGCCCGAGCCCACCCCACGGGGCCAGTTCCACGGCTTCCCCAGGAGCGCCCCGGGCGCGCCCCGGGAGTTTTCCACACTCCACGCTCCGCACCGCTCCCGGTCTAGTGTGGAGCCGGCTCCGAGCCCCGGAGTCTTCGACATCCAAAGCCCCCGACATGGAACAGAACCGATTCATCCGATTCACGGCCCCGGCCCTCCTCGCCGGAGCGTTCATCCTCCCCTCGTGCCTCGGCTCCGGCGACGCCGGGTCCACCGCTTCGTCGGCCGCCGGCGCGGGCGCCGCCTCGTCCGGCGGCACGGCCTCCGCCCAGTTCGGCGGCAACGCCGGCTGGACCGGCGGCAACGTCCCGCCGCACGGCGGGACCGGCGCCGAAGCCGCGATCCCCGACGTCACCTACGTCGAGGACCACGTGTTGCGCGCCGAGCGCACCCTCGAGTTCACCACCGTGCCCGGCGGTGAGCTGCGCCGCTTCCGCGAACAGGTGACCTCCGACGGAACCGGACACGTCCGCCTCGACCTGCTCGCCGAGTGGGACGACGCGTCCGGAGCGTGGCTGCCCCCCGCGCCGGAATACGTGACCGCGTATCGGATGAGCGGGCGCTGGAACGTCCTGCTGCGTGACCTCCACCTCGGCGAGCGCAAGGCGCTCGAGGACAACTACGACTGGCAGGTGGTCGGGCGCGAGAGCCTGGCCGGGCGGCCGTGCCTGGTGACGCGGGCCGACAACGTCCACGGACAGGGCGACGTCCTGCTCTACCACGAGGACGCGCCGGGCGGGCTGCTCCTCGGCTACGCCTACTTCGACGAGAACGGCGACCTGCAGGCGTCGCTGAAGACCACCGCGCTCGACGAGTCGCCCGACCTGAACGGGGTCGAGTGGCCGCTGCCCGGCGCCTCGCACAAGGACTGGATCCCCGGCGTGCACGACGCCGTGGTCGGGGTCACCACCCGCGACCACGGGCAGCTGCCTCCCGGCTTCTACCTCGTGGAGCAGCACCTGGCGACGCCGCTTCCCCCCTCGCCGCTGTCGCCCCGGCGGTGGGACCGCTGGTCCGACGGTCTGCGCACGGGAATCGTCCTCCAGTGGGAGGGTCCGGGTGATCCGAACTCGGCGCAGGCGCCGACCGAGTTCATGGCGCTGCAGATCGAGGACTGGGAGTACCGCATGGACACGCGGCGGGACGCCCTCGAGTTCTCGGTCCAGGGCAGCCTGACGCCGCCCCAGACCTCGACCGTGCTCGCCGGCTACGCGACCTTCTGAACCGCCGACCCGGCCAGCCACGTCCGCCCCCGGCACCCCCGGCGCCGGGGGCGTTCCCTTTGCTGGACCTGGAGCCTGGATATTAGCGTAAACACTAATATCGCAGCCTACCTGTCGCTTCCTGCCAGGCAGGCGACCACCTTGAACTCGACGGCGATGGGGGTCGGGAGCGCGCCGACCTCGATGGTGGTGCGGGTGGCCTGGATGGCGGCGAAGTGGGCCGCGTAGACCTCGTTGAAGGCCGGGAAGTCGCGGGCCATGTCGGTGAGGAAGACGGTGACGTCCACCACGTCTTCCAGGCAGGCGCCGGCGGCGGCGAGGACGGCGCGGACGTTGGCGATCACCGCCTCGGTCTGGGCGCGGACGTCGTAGTCCAGCGGGTTGCCGTCGGCGTCGCGGACCGGGCCGCCGGGGATGGCGTCGCTCCCGGCCTGGCGCGGCCCGACGCCGGAGAGGAAGAGGAGGTCGCCGACGCGGCGCGCGTGCGGGTAGGCGCCCACCGGTTTCGGCGCGGCGTCGGTGCGGACGATGGGGTCGGTCATCGGGTCGGAGGGGTTGGGGTTCACGGTTCGGACCGGGCCGCCGCCGCGTCGGCGTCGAGCACCTCGCGCTCGCCGAGGTAGCGCTCGGGGTCGGCCTCGTCGTATTCCAGCGTGCCGGCCCGCTGGGGCGTCGGGGTCAGCCGCACCACCGCGGCGCCGGTGCCCCAGATGGGTTCGTAGCCCAGCACCTCACCCGCGTAGTCGTTGGTCTGCCCCATCGCCGCCGCCAGCCACCAGAACGCCTTGCCGCGCGAGTCGCCGTTGGCCTGCCGGCTGAACTCGCGCGCCAGCTGACTGACGTCCTCGAGCCGCCCCTCGCCGAGCAGCTCGAGCACCTTGCGGTTCCACTCGTCGTCCTTGAGCGAATGGACGCGGTCCTCCGCCGGGTCGATCCAGACGTCGTGCATGCGGTCGCTCAACGCCGTCACCGCCACCGCCACCGCGCGCCGCCCCGACGCGCGCACCGCATCGGCCACCGCCTTGCCGAGGACCAGGGTCTCGGCGCGGTCGGCGTAGGCGTTGCACGACACCACGGTCGCCGGCACCGTCCGCTCCGGGTCGAGCAGCCCGAGCGCGGCCACCGAGCCGACGTCCACCGGGAAGCCGCGATACGCCACGCCGCGCGCGTGCAGACCGCGCGCCCGCGCCGCCGCCACGCAGCGCTCGGCGAACGCGGCGTCCATCCGCAGGTGGTAGTGGAGCGTGCCGTACTCGTGGAAGTCCTCGTCCACCACCCACCACTTCGGCTCGGGGTCGGCCTGGAACTGGTGGCCGATGATGCTGACCCAGCGCGTGCTGTAGAGCACCATCAGGTCGGCGCCGCTGGCGCGCACCCAGTCGCCGGCGGCGCGCATCGCATCGGCCAGCCGCGCCCAACCGGCGTTCTGCTCCGGCGCCAGCAGCGGGTGGGGCTTGTTCGGGACGATCAGCCCGCCGACGAAGCGTCCGTCGCCGCTCACGCCCCCACCCCCTGCGGCTCGGGCCGCCACTCGACCACGGCGTTGCCGGTGCCGATGACCGTGCCGTAGCCGTGCACCTTCCCCGGCAGCTCCTCGGCGCCGAGCACCCCGAGCAGCCAGGCCAGCGAGCCGTCGCGGGTCTCCGACACCGTCAGCTCGGTGAAGTCGGCGAGCTCGTCGCGGACCTGCGCCAGCCGCCCCGCCTCGACCAGCCCGAGCAGGCGCCGGTCCCAGGCGGTCTGGTTGCGGTCGTAGGGGCGCTCGAAGGCCGGGTCCTCCGGGTCCTCCGGCTCGACGGTGAAGTGGCGGTGCGACAGCGAGCACGACGCCAGGCAGAGCGCGCGGCGTCCCGTCGCCTCGACGGCCCGCCGCGTGGCCTCGCCGAGGGCCGCGAACTCGGCGTCGCCGGCCTCGTCCGAGTAGTCGAAGGCGACCCGCGACGACGACACCGCGACCACCGGCAGGTCCTGCTCGGGCCGGACCAGGTAGTTCGAGGTGATGGTGCCGTAGTCGAGGCGGAACTCGGGGTTGCGCATCATCTTCGTGGTCAGCCCCGCCGCGGCCGCCTCGTCGTGCATCGCCTCGGCCAGCTCCACGTCCACCGCGAGGTCGAAACGGAAGCGGAACAGGTTCGGGAAGATGGGGTCCACCGAGTAGCCCTCGCAGCGCGGGATGCCGAGGAAGTGGTGGCCGACCCGCGTCTTCCAGTGCGGGGTGTGGACCACGACCACGTCCGGCTCGAGGTCGGCCAGCGACGCGCGCAGCCGGGCGTAGCCGTCGAGCAGCGGCTTCCACGCCCCGGCCCGCGACGAGCGCGGCTCGTTCTGCGGCGGGTTGCTGGCATAGACCAGGTGCGGCGGGTGCGGCGCCAGCACCCCGGCGAGGACGCGGCC
>JALUVI010000255.1 GCA_027020785.1 Planctomycetota bacterium
GCCGAAGCCGGGGGCGAAGACCGCCACCGTCCAAGGCGGTGGGGGCAACAGGAGTTCGGCCAGGCCTTCCGCATCGGTCGCAGCCACGGCCGCCGCCGCATGCGGCTCGTCTCGCGGCCGGACCACGAGCAAGGCGTCGCGAAGCGCACCCGTCGCAGCCGCGGGGACGACACGGAAGCGACGCCGGGCGAGCGCCGCTTCGGCCGGGTCGGCGAGCGGACGGTCGGGAAGCCGGGCCAGCACCAGCGGTTCCTCGGGCCACGACGGGGCGGTCACGTCGAGCACCTCGCGGCCGGCGGTCGCCGCCGTCAAGCGGACCGCGCCTGCGGCGCCGGTGGTCACGAGTCGGGCGCGACCGTCCTCGCCGCTGCGGCCCACTGCGAACTCGGGTTCCAGCAGCACCGCGACCACTCCGGCGAGCGGGGCGCCCTCCTCGTCGGTGAACCGGAGTTCGCGCTCGACCGGGGCCGGCGCTGCGGGCGCCGTTGCGACCTGGACCTCGGGCAGGGGCACCGGGTCCGGCGCGACCTCGGGCGCCGGCCCGACGGCGAGCACCCCGAGCACGGTCGCCGGGGGCAGCAGCAGGATCGCCAGGAGGAACAGTCGGCGTCTCATCGCGGAGACCGAGGCGGGCGGCCGCCGCTCCTCGGGCCTCCGCGGTCGCGGGACGAGCCCCCGGCCCGCCCGCCGCGGTCGCCCTCCGGAGCGGTGTCGGGCAGGACCACGTGCACCGAGGCTTGGCCGCCGGCGGGAACGGTGACCGGGTGCACCGAGATCGGGTCCTCGGCCGGGCCGAGGACCAGGCGGTACGCGCCGGCGACGATGCCTTCCAGGACCTCGCCGCGCGGGCGCAGTCGGAAGCCGCGCAGTTCGCCCTCGCCGGCCGTCAGGGGCTCGAGCGTGGCCGTGACCGAGGCGCGCCCGCCGTCCACCACCACCTCGAGGTCACCGAAGGCGACGTCGAAGTCGCGGCGGACCTCGCCGTCGGCCGTCACCGTGACCTCGGCTCGGGCCAGCCCCCGCGGGTCCAGGCCGCCGCCGCTCTGGAACAGTCCGCTGGGCCAACGCCCGGGGCGGGTCAGGACCAGCCAGTAGTCGCCGGGCGGCACCCCAGCGATGCGGTAGCGCCCTTCGTGGTCCGCCGCAGTGCGCCGCATCGAGCGGAAGACCTCGCGCCCGGCCAGGTTCGGGTCGGCGCTGGTGGCCTGGGAGTGCGGCAGCAGCGAGAGCATCGCGTCGGCCCCAGGCTCGCCGTCCAGCCACACCCGGCCGGAGACGACGCCCAGGCCGACCAGGTCCACCTCGAGCTCGACCGGCGTCTCGACTCCGGGCAGCACCTCGACCTCGTCGAGGCGCGCCAGCGGGGTGGTGCCGCCGAACACGAAGAGCGAGTCGTCGAGCCCGCCGGTGCCGCCGCGCAGCTCGATGGTCCAGGAGCCGGGGCGGACCCGGTCGAAGCGGAAGGAGCCGTCCTCGGCGACCGGGGCGTCGAGCAGCTCGGCGCCGGGCATCCGGGCGGTGACCTGGAGGCGGCTCGGCAGCGCGCGCAGGTCGCCGACCACCTGGCCGACGATGGCCGACGGCGGCGCCATCCGCAGTTCGACTTCGACCTTCGGGTCCACCACGGCGAGGTCGTCCGATTCCGTGGGCGACCACTCGGGGTGCATCGCCTCGACGCGGTAGTCGCCAACGACCAGCCCGGGGAACGAGAACCGCCCTTCGGCGTCGCTGGTGACCCGGCGCAACACCGTGCCGCCACGCCGCCCGACGTCGGGGTCGCCGCCGAAGCGGGACCGCCGCGGCGCCCGCAGCTTGCGCAGGTGGACGCGGGCCCCGGCGAGGGGCGAGCCGTCCTGGGTGCGGACCACGCCGGCGACCTCGTGCCCCGGCTCGAGCACCAGCCGCAAGGCGGGCAGTGGCGGCGCCGGCTGCTCCGGGTCGGCGGGGGCGAAGGCCAGGGGCTCACTGGTCGCCGGGGCGTGCTCGCCGTCCCAGGCGTGCACCACGAAGGAGCGGTCGCGTGAGCGGGTCAGGTCGGGCGACAGGGTGAAGCCCCCGTCGTCGCCCGACGTGGTCTCGGCGAGCCGCCGCGCCTGGTCCGGCGGCAGGTCCGCGCTGCGGCGCTCGACCAGCGCGACCCGCGCTCCGGCCACCGGCGCGCCCTGTGCGTCCACCACCACGCCGGTCAGCGGGGGCAGCTCGCGCAGCACGAACTCGGTCTCGCTGGTGACGTCGTTGCCGCGCAGGGTGCGCAGCGACGGCAGGTAGCCGTCGGCGACGACCTCCACGCGCAGGGTCTCGACCTCCTGCGGCACCTCGAGGGCGAAGGCGCCGACCGCGTCGGAGCGGACCTCGGCCTCGAAGCGATCGTTCGGTCCGGCCGAACCGGACCCGATGCGCGCGGTGGCGGTGACCCGCGCGCCCCGGACGGCGCGCCGTCCCTCGTCCACGACCCGGCCGCGCAGCATCCGGGCCGGAGGCAGTCGCAACTCGACGTCGCGGACCACGTCGCCCGTGTCGCCATCCACCAAGCCCGACCACCGGGCTTCGGCGCCCGGCGCGTCGGCGTGCAGACGCACCCGACCCGCGGGGACGCGGTCGAGACGGAAGCGGCCGTCGTCGCCGGTCGTGGCGGGCGCCATCGGCAGCGGGTCGGGGGCGGAGCGGCCGAACCCGACGCTGGATGCGGGGTGGACCCGCACCACCGCGCCTCCGATCGGGGCACCCCGCTCGTCGAGCACCCGACCCTCGATGGCGTAGCCCGATTCGAGGACGACGTCGCCGAGGTCCCGGGTCCGGCCGGGCACGGTCGGCAGGTTGACCAGCTGGCGCGGCGCCAGGTCCGGGTCGAGGAACCGGAGCACGAAGCGCAGCCCGTCCCGCGGCGCCTCCGGCAGGACGAAGCGGCCGGCCGCGTCGGTCTCGGTGGACCAGGCGACCAGCCCGCGGCGCAGGAAGTCGCGTCGGCTCATCGAGGTGACCCAGCCCTGGAAGCCGAAGGCCTCGACCCGGGCGCCCGGGACGGGGCGTCCCTCCGGGTCCACGATCCGACCTCGGAACGAGTGGATGCCCGAGTCCGCGGTCAGGAGGGGGGCGCCGAGGGCGTCGGCGAGCGTGTCCTCGGCCGGAGCGGTGCGATCCAGGGCAGCCCCCGGGCTCACGGCGTCGCCGACGGGGAGGGGGCGTTGCGCGGTCGGCTCGGCGACCGGCGGCGGCGCGGTCACCGAGCCGCCGGCCCCTTCACCGGGAGGGGCCTGGAACAGGAGCCACGTCAGCAGCACGGCCAGCCCGACCACCGCTCCGAACAGCAGGCGTCGCCTCATCCCTCTCATCCTACGACCGGAAACCCGACGCCGTAGGCGGGTTCCGGTGATTTCCGCCTCCAGTCACTACAATTCCGCTCCATGTACCAGTCCCATCTCCCCGTCACCACCCTCCGCGAGGAGCCTGCGGACGCCGAGGTCCCGTCGCATGCGCTGATGGCGCGCGCCGGCTTCCTCCAGAAGCTCGTCTCCGGCGTCTACGTGTACGGCCCCATGTTGTGGCGGGTGATCCGCCGGATCGAGACCATCGTGCGCGAGGAACACGATCGCGCCGGCTGCGTCGAGATGCTGATGCCGGCGCTGCAACCGATGGAGTTGTGGGTCGAGAGCGGACGGTGGGACCGCTACGTGCAGGACGGCATCCTGTTCCACTTCCGCGACCGCAAGGGGAGCGAGATGTGCCTCGGGCCGACCCACGAGGAGGTGGTCACCGACTACGCGCGGCGGATGATCCAGAGCTGGCGGCAGCTCCCGGTCACCGTCTACCAGATCCAGACCAAGTTCCGTGACGAGATCCGGCCGCGGTTCGGACTGATGCGCGGCCGCGAGTTCCTGATGAAGGATGCCTATTCCTTCGACGCCGACGAGGAGGGGATGCGCGAGTCCTACTCGCGGATGCGCGAGGTCTACAAGAACGTGTTCCACCGCTGCGGCCTGCGCTTCACCATCGTCCACGCCGACAGCGGCTCCATCGGCGGCAGCACCAGCGAGGAGTTCATGGTGGATGCGGTGACGGGAGAGGACGCCATCGCGGTGTGCGAGGAGACCGGCTACAGCGCCAACGTCGAGACTGCGCGCTTCCGCATCCCCAACCCGCCGCCGGAGGTCGAGGAGCGCCCGATGCGGCGCGAGGCGACGCCGGGGGCGAAGTCCTGCGAGCAGCTGCGCGAGCTCTTCCCCGAAGTCCCGCTCGAGCAGATGGTCAAGACCGTGCTCTACCACGTGACCTGGCCCGACCGCGAGGGATTGGTCGCCGTGCTCATCCGCGGCGACCGCGAGGTCAACGAGGTCAAGCTGGCGAACCACCTGCTGGCGCTGAAGGTCGAGCTCGCCGACGAGGACGAGATCCGGCGCGTCACCGGCGCCGAGCCCGGCTTCGCCGGGCCCATCGGGTTGCCCGAGGAGGTCCGCGTCGTCGCCGACGGCTCGGTGCAGGGGGTGTGCGGGTTCCTGTGCGGCGCCAACGTCACCGACGAGCACCTCCTCGACGTGTGGTTCGGACGCGACCTGCCCGAGCCCGAGATCGCCGACCTCGGCATGGTCCAGGAGGGCGACCTGACCCCGGACGGCAAGGGCGTCATCCGCATCACCCGCGGCATCGAGGTCGGCCACGTGTTCCAGCTCGGGACCAAGTACTCCGACGCGATGAACGCGGTGTACACGAGCCGCAACGGGCACCAGCGCCCGCTGTGGATGGGGTGCTACGGCATCGGGGTCAGCCGGATCGCCGCCGCCGCCATCGAGCAGAACCACGACGAGCACGGCATGATCTGGCCGTTGCCCATCGCTCCCTATGCGGTCCACGTCGTCGAGCTCAAGAGCGGCGGCAAGGACCCGGCCGAGGACCTGCTGGCGTCTCGGATCCACGACGAGTTGGAGGCGCGCGGGGTGGACGTGTTGTGGGACGACCGCGGCAACGTCAGCCCCGGCGTCAAGTTCAAGGACGCCGACCTCATCGGCATCCCCCTGCGCATCGTGGTCGGTCGCGACGCCCACGAGGGCAAGGTCGAGTGGAGCCTGCGCACCGACCCGCGCGACAAGGAGACCATTCCCTGGGAGGAGGCGGTGGAACGGGCCGTCGCCGCCTGCCGCGAGGCCGGACGCCTCGGCGCCCCCCGGACCCCCGTCCCGGTGTAGACTGCGACCATGGAACCCCACTACGGCATCACCCGTGAGTTCCCCGACCTCGACTACGACCAGGCGGTCGCGGCTACGGTCGAAGCGCTCAAGGAGGTCGGCTTCGGCGTCCTCACCGAGATCGACGTCAAGGCCACGCTCAAGAAGAAGCTGGACGTGGACTTCGAGCGCTACGTCATCCTCGGGGCGTGCAACCCGCCGCTCGCCCACCGCGCCCTGACCGCCGAGCCCTGGATCGGCCTGCTCCTGCCCTGCAACGTCGTCGTCCGCGAACGCCCGGGCGGCGGCAGCCTGGTCTCGGCGGCCAAGCCGACGGCGATGTTCGAGATCGTGAAGCGCGAGGGCATGGAGGAGCTGGCCGCCGAGGTGGAAGGGCTGCTCGAGAAGGCGCTCGACGCCATCGCCGCGCACGCCGCGTGACCTGCCCCGTCGGTCGCGCGGAGCGGTTC
>JALUVI010000256.1 GCA_027020785.1 Planctomycetota bacterium
AGCGCGTCGCCTCGTGGGCGCCGGCGGTCCGCGCTGCGGCGGACGAGGTCGGGCTCGACCCCGCGGTCCTCGGCGGTCTGGTGTACGCCGAGTCGCGCGGCCTTCCCGATGCGGTGTCGGCGACCGGGGCGCTGGGGCTGTGCCAGGTCCTGCCGTCCACTGCGGCCGAGGTGGCGCGGTCGCTGGACCTCCCCGAGCGGGGGCCGTGGCCGCCCGAGGTCAACCTGCGGCTCGGCGCGCACTACCTGGCCCGCCAGCTCGAGCGCTTCGGCGACCTCGACCTGGCGCTGCTCGCCTATCGGCTCGGCCCCAACGCCGTGGCCCGAGAGGTCGAGGCCGCCGGCGGGCGCGACCTCTGGTTGGAGCGTCTCGCCGCCGAACCGGGCAGCGCCTGGAACTGGCTCGAGCAGGTGCTGTGGGCGGCCCGCTACCTGCGGGAGCGCGGCGTGTTCCGGGACCCGGTGCCGGTGGTTCCCGACGGCGGCGTCCGGCCGGCGGTGGACGGTTAGAATCCGCTCGTCATGGCCCGACCCCGCATCGCCGTCTGCCTCTCGGGGTGCGGCTTCCTGGACGGTTCCGAGATCCAGGAGGCCGTGCTCACCATGCTGGCCCTCGACCGCCGCGGCGCGGAACTCCTGCTGTGCGCGCCCGACGAGCCGCAGACCGACGTCGTGGACCACCTGCGCGGCCAGCCCGTTCCCGACGAGTCGCGCAACGTGCTGGTGGAGTCGGCGCGCATCGCCCGCGGCGACCTCGTGCCGCTGGCCCAGGTGCGGGCCGCCGACTGCGACGCGCTGGTCTTCCCCGGCGGTTATGGCGCGGCGAAGAACCTGTGCGACTTCGCGTTCCGCGGCGCCCGGGCCAACAACCTGGTCGACGTGGACCGGCTCATCGGCGAGTGCCTGGCCGCGGGCAAGCCGATGGGATTCGTGTGCATCGCGCCGGCCTTGATGGCGATCTTCGGGCGCGACCACGGGCTTCACCCGCGGCTGACCATCGGCACCGACCCGGGGACGGCCGAGACGCTCGAGACGATGGGAGCGGTCCACGAACCGCACGCCGTGGACGAGATCGCGGTGGACGAGGAGTTCCGCGTCGTCTCCACGCCCGCCTACATGCTGGCGCATTCGGTCTCCGAGGCCGCCGCCGGCATCGACCGACTCGGGGAGCAGGTGCTGGCGTGGTGTTCCTGACCCTCGCCCTGGCGCTGTTGCAGGCGCCGGGCCCGGTGCTCGCCCCGGGCGGCGGCGCGACGCCCGAGCCGGCGACGGAGGCGGTGTGGGTCGGCTATCCGGAGCAGGACGCCTTGTCCTGCGAGGTGCGGTTGCGCGCCGACTTCGATGCCGGTCGTCTGGAGGGCGAGGCGACGTTGCGCTTCGCCGCGGTCTCGCCCCTGTCGGTGCTGCGGCTCGATTCCGAGCGGGTCCCGGGATGGGAGGTCGAGGTCCTCGACGCTGCGGGCCGGCCGTGGCCGGGGGCGCGTCGTTCCGACCACCAGTTCGTCCTGCCCTTGCCCGGCGTCGCCGAGGCGGGGGAGGTGATCGAGGTGCGGGTCCGTTTCGGCGGGACGCCGCGGGGGGCGGTCGCCTATCGCAACAACCGCTACGGCGAGACCTTCCTGGTCGCCGACCCCTTCGGCGCCGGGACGCGCGAGTGGCTGCCGTGCGAGGACGCCGTCGGCGACCGCGCGGCGTTCCGTCTTCGTCTGGAGGTGCCGGCGGGGATCGAGGCCGTCGGGGCCGGCGACTGGCGGGAGGCCGACGACGCCCCCGAGGGGTGGCGCGCCTTCGAGGGGGTGACCGCGGCCGACCTGCCGACCACCCTGTTCGCCTTCGGCGCCGGGCCCTGGGCCCGTCTGCCCGAGGAAGGCGATCCCCGGTTGCGGCCCCATTACGTGTATCCGCCCGACGTGGACGAGGCGCGGGCCGCGCTGGTCCACCATGCGGAGTGGATGTCCACCATGGAGGAGACCTTCGGCCCGTACCTCTGGGCCAAGTTCACCACCGCCCAGGTCCCGACCCGATGGGGTGGCGTGGAGTACCCCGGCAACGTGTGGCTGATGGAGGCCCTGTTCGACGCCGCCGACCACGGTGTCGGCACGCTGGCCCACGAGTTCGCCCACATGTGGTTCGGCGATGGCGTGGGCTATGCGCGTTGGGAGGACGCCTGGTTGTCCGAAGGGTTCGCCAGCTACTTCGGTCCGTGGCTGTACCAGTCGGTGGGGGGGATGCCCCTCGAGAACGTCATGGGCCTGGCGCGCTCGCGTTGGCTGCGCGCGCGGCGCGCCCGGACGCGGCCCATCCTGTGGTCCGACTACCGCAACCCGCTCGACCTGTTCCAGTCGTCGGCGCCGAACACCTACCAGAAGGGGGCGTGGGTGCTCCACATGCTGCGCGGCGAGGTTGGCGACGAGGCCTTCTTCGGCGGCATCTCGTCCTGGTACCGGGCGCACGTCGGCGAAGCCGTGACCACCGCTTCGTTGGTCGAGGCGATGGAGGCGGCGGCAGGGCGCGACCTCGATTGGTTCTTCCAGCAATGGCTGGAGCGTCCGGACTGCCCGCACCTGCGGGTGGTCGAGGAGGACGACGCGGTGGTCCTACAGCAGGTCCAGGACGGCGAGCCCTTCCGCATCCCGGTGGCCCTGGCCTGGACCGACGCCGACGGCCGCCGTCGTGTCGAGCGGGTTCGGATGGACGGGCGCGCGTTGCGGGTGCCGCTGGCGCCGGGGTGGTCGCGGCTGACGCTCGACCCCGACGTCCAGCTCCTGTTCGAGCGGGTGCGCTGACGACGCACGCGCCGGGACGGGGTCAGCGTCCCGGGGCTGCGGCGCGGAGGACGCGGAAGGCGCGTTCCTCGGCCTGTCCGTTGCCCTCGATCCGCAGCACCAGCCAGGCGCCGGAGGGCATCTCGGCGCGGGTCGCCACCCGTGCGAAGTGCGTCCCCACCTTCCACGCCTCGGAGTCGGCGCCGCCGAGGAGGGCGGCGCCCGAGCGGTCCACGCGCCACAGGGTGAGGTGGGCCGGATAGGGGGTCAGGCTCTTGGCCTCGAGCTCGAGGGTGGCGCCGGGGCCGGGGACGACCACGAGCTCGCGCTGCCAGGTCGCGGGGCTCGGGCCGGGGATGGCGTGGCCGGGGCCGCGGCCTTCCTCGAAGGCGGCGGCGATCCTCGGGGTGAAGGCCGGGTCGAGGTCGCCGTCGCTCCAGGTCACCGGGGCGCCCGACAGGACCAGGTCGTAGGTCCAGGGGTCGGCGAAGCCGAGCGCGCGATGCTCGAGCGCGGCCAGGTTCGGAGGCGAGGTGGGGGCGCCGACGCAGCCGGCGGCCGCGAGCAGGGCGACGGCGAGGTAGCGGAGGGGCGGCGTGGCCATGCGCGGCGAGGTTACCATCCCCGCCCATGAGCGATTCTCCCACCCCAGGAACCGACCTCGTGGCGCGGGTCGAGGCGATCTGGCCCGAGTTGCAGTGGATTCGCGACCCCGAGCTGCGGCGCCGCACCCGCGACTGCTGGGTCCTCGCCTTCGAGCGCTCGCCGTTGGAACCCGAGGACCTGGATCGGATTCCGTTCACGCTGCACGTGCCCGACTGCAAGGTCAGTTTCCTCGCCCACAAGCGCCTCGTCGTCCACGTCGCGCGCGAGTCGGCCCTCAAGATCCGCGAGTTCATGTCCGCAGAGATGGAGGTGGACGAGGACGTCCTGATCGCCGGGGCCATCCTCGCCGACGTCGGCAAGATGTTGGAATACGAGAAGGACGAGGAAGGGAAGACGGTGCAGTCCCGACGCGGGAAGTACCTGCGCCATCCCTTCACGGGCGTCGGGCTGGCCATGGAATGCGGCCTGCCCGATGCGGTGTGCCACGTCGTGGCCACCCATGCCGGGGAAGGGAACCTCGTCGAGCGGACTCCGGAGGCTTGGATCGTCCACCACTCGGACTTCATGACCTACGAACCGCTGGTCGCGGGATTGCGCTTCTGACGTACGCGACCGGCTCCACCTCCGTCCCGGCTCCCGGATGAGTACCCGTACCCGGCGCTCACGCGCCCTTTCGATTCCCTTCGCCGCCTTCGGGCAGGCGCTTCCCGATCCGGTCCTCCATGCCTTGGAGGACGACCCCTGCTGGCAGGCCAACGAGGCCGCGGCCCGTCTGCTCGGCGATCCGCCCGACGTGGTGACGGACGACGAGGCCGGTGGGGAGGTCCCGGCCGACGCCGTCGGGGCACTGGCGCGTTGGCTGGGGCCCGGTTTCCCCGAGGAGCGGTGTCGTGCCGCCCTGGCTGCGACCGGCCGCTTCCAGGCCGAACTCGACCACGAGGAGGGGCCGCTGCGGCTGCGGTTGCGACGCCGAGAGCTCGACGGGGCGGGGGCGCTCCTGGTCGGCGTGCTCGACCGCGAGGCCGAGTCGTCGCCGGCCACCGCCGCCGACCCGGCCGACCTGTTGCTGGACCTGCTTGGAACATCGTTGCCCGACCTGGAATATCCCCTCGGTGCTTTGCGCTGGTTGGCGGACCTCGCGCCGCAGCAGTTCCTGCGCCTTCCCGAGGACCTGCAGCGCCCGTTCCGCTCGGTGCAGAAGGCGGCGCGTCACTTCTCGGACCTGTTCTCGAGGGTGACCCTGGCGCCGCCCGCGGGGGAGGACCTCGAGGTCGGCGATCGTCGTCTGGTCCGTCTCCTGGTCGTCGGCGGCCGACCCGACGAGGTGTCGCGCCTCCTCGGGCGCCTGCGCGAGCAGGGCCTCCACACCCTGTGCCGCCCGGCGCGTGGCCGTGAGGAGATCCTACGCGCGGTGCGCAATGCGGAGGTGGACGCGGTGCTGCTCCAGGGCGACCTCGCCGACCGCGAGGTGCGCGCCCACGCCACCGTGCTCGCCGAGGTCGCGCCGCGCGTCCCGGTCTTCGACTGCGCGGGGGTTTCGCTGCGCACCCTGGCCCAGGAGTTGCGCGACGTCGTCGAGCGCAACCGCCGCATCGGCGCCGCCGACGAGGTCTGGCGCCGCATCGAGGAGCTCGCACTGCGTGACGCGCTGACCGGCGTCCTCAACCGTCGCGCCTTCGAGCGCTTCGCCTCGCAGGAGTTCGCCCGTGCCCAGCGCTACGACTTCCCCCTGGCGCTGGCCCTCTTCGACCTCGACCACTTCAAGCAGGTCAACGACCGCTACGGCCACCCCGCCGGCGACCGCTTCCTCCAGGTCTTCGCCGGGTTCCTCCAATCGGCGGTGCGCCAGTCCGACCTGGTGGCCCGACTCGGCGGCGACGAGTTCGCCGTCTTGATGAGCCACACCCCAGGCGCCGGCGCCCTGACCCTCACCCGCCGCCTGCGCGACGCAGCCGAGGGCCATCTCCGCGAAGTCCTCCCCCCGATGGACCCACCCCCCGGCGTCTCGGTCGGCCTCGCCATCCATCCGGACGAGGAGGTCGGTTCGTGGCAGGAACTCGTCGCCCGAGCCGACCAGGCCCTCTATCGCGCCAAGCGCGAGGGGCGGGGGCGCTCCAGCGGCCCCGAGTAAGCTTCGGAAACTGGCCACGAAGAGTGTTCCATTTTCCACAGCCGAGCTGTGACCTTCGCGCACCGAGTGCGTCGTCCTGGGTACCGAGACCCAGGAGACCGCCACGATGCGCTTCGAACCA
>JALUVI010000257.1 GCA_027020785.1 Planctomycetota bacterium
GCGGACCATCCGTTCGCGCTCGGGGTACAGTGGCACCCCGAACGCACCGCCCCCGGCGACCCATCGCGACGCCTGTTCTCCGCCCTGGTCGCCGCCGCGCGGGGCGAACCCTCTTGACCGACCCGCTCCCACGGCCCACGAACATGCCCAGCGAACGACTCCAGCAGCTCCAGGCCGAGATGGCGCGCCGTGAGAAGCGCCGTCTCGTCACCATCGTCGTCCTCGGCGCGTTCGCGCTGGCACTGCTCTTCCAGCTCGACCTGTTCCGCAAGGAAGGGGCCGACGAGGCGCCTGTCCAGGAGACGGTCGGTCAGACCGAACCCCCGGTGGCGTTGCCGGAGGTGGACCACGACCTGCTCGCTCGGGTGCGCGACGCGACGCCCGAGGAACGGCTCGAACTCGAGCCCGAGCCGTTCGCCCACCTCTCCAGGCTCGCCCTGTCGCTGCTGCCCTCGCACCTGGATGCGCTCGGCGAGCCGCGCTTCCCCTTCGACGAGGCCCCCGCCGGGTGGAGCGCCCGGCGCGGCGAGCCGTTCCGCTTCCGCGGCCGCCTGACGAGCTTCGACGAACTGGTCCGGGTCGAAGGGCAGTCCCCCGAGTTCTGGGCGCTGATCGAGACCGAGGACGGCCACCGCGCGTGGTACGTGACCCTGCTGCCACCGGAGCGGCTCTTCGAACCCGGCGACTGGGTGGTCGCCGACGGCTACTACCTGAAACGGCACTCGCGGCCGGCCCCGGAGGTCGGACGCGCCGACGCACCGCTGTTCGTCGGACGCCAGCTGCGCCCCTCGGTGCCGCCCGAGGAACCGGCCCCGCGCCCCGACCTGGCGCGGCTGACCTCGGTTTCGGACGCCAAGGCCGGCGAGGTCAACGACGTGGACGAGGACGCCATGTGGCACCTGTTCGGGGTCGCCCGCTACGCCCAGACCCACCCCGAGGAGTGGAACCCACAGTTCGAGGAGGCCCCCTGGCTCGACGGCCCGCTGCTCGACCGTCTGGTCGAGAGCCCCGCCGCCTTCCGCGGCCAGGCGTTCAAGATCGGCGGCATGGTCAGTCAGGCCTACACCGTGAAGGCCGACGAGAACCCCCTGCGCGAGCACTGGTGGTCCGAGGCCTGGCTCAAGAACAACTTCCTCGGCGACATGCGCATCCAGGTGCTGACGCCGGGCCGGTTCGACTTCACCCGGGTGCGCGGCCCGCATCGCTTCGACGGCTGGTTCCTGCAGCTGCACGGCTACGAGGACCGCGAGGGCAACATGCGCGCGGCGCCGGTGTTCGTCGTCACCGGCGCCACCCCCATCGAGGCGCCGCCGCAACCCTTCGTCCAGCAGATGGTCTGGGCCCTGGTCGTCATGGTCGTCCTGCTGGCCGGATTCCTGTTCTTCCAGGTGCGGCGCGACCGCCGCGAGGCCGCTGCGGTGGCGGCGCGGCTCTCCGAGCGCCGCCGTCAGCGTCAGGCTCCCACCCGGGAGCGGACCGAGGACTGAGCGCGGCAGCGCTCGCCGCGGCGAACCGGACATGAGTCGGCCCCTCCCCCACCCCGTGGTCGCACCGGCCTTCGGCCACCGCTTCCTGGCCGAACGTCTCACCCGCCGGCTGCGCAGCCTGCGGCCGCGGCCGACCTCGGTGATCGTGGCGGTGGACCCACGCGCCGCGAAGCTGGCGCTGCCGGGGCTGCGCAAGGCCATGGCCGCCTCCGGCCTCCCCCACGTGTTCCTGCGGCCGCGGGCCTTCGGCGAGCGAGCCAAGACCCTGGAGTCGGTCGAGGGCCTGGCCCGAAGGGCGATTCGAGCCGGCGCCGACCGGCGTTCGCTGATGATCGCAGTGGGCGGCGGCGCGACCAGCGACGTGGTCGGCTTCGCCGCGGCGACCCTGATGCGCGGCGTGCGCTGGGGGGTGGTCCCGACCACCCTGCTGGCGATGGCCGACGCCTCCATCGGCGGCAAGACCGGGGTCAACCTGCCCGAGGGCAAGAACCTGGTCGGCGCCTTCCACTTCCCCGAGTTCGTGATCTCGGACCTGGCCCTGCTGAAGTCGCTGCCGGCGCGAGAATGGCGCAGCGGGCTCGGCGAGGTGCTGAAGTCGGCAGTGCTGGCCGGGCCGCGGATGCTGGGTCGCTTCGAGAGGACGAGCCGCCACGAGCTGCTACGGCCGTCGGAGGCGCTGGAGGAACTGGTGCGCGGCGCGGCGCGGCTCAAGGTGCGCATCGTCCGCGACGACCCCGAGGAAGGCGGGCGACGGGCGCTCTTGAACCTGGGCCACACCTTCGGCCACGCCCTGGAGCGGGCCGCCGGACCGAAGCGGCTGACCCACGGCGAGGCGGTCGGCCTCGGGATGCTGGTCGCGGCCCGCGTCGCCGCCACTGCGGGCGGCAGCGAGGCCTTCGTGCGCCGCCTGGAAGCCGCCCTGGAGCACGCCGGACTGCCGACGGCCTACCCCGGCGAACTGCCCCACACCCGGGTCCTGACACGGCTGCTCGCCCGCGACAAGAAGGCGCGCGGCGGCGGCCTGACGCTGGTCCTGCCGCTGGGACCGGGACGGGTGGTGCTGGCCACCGGGGCCGCACCGGTGGAGGCGGCCCGGGCGATCCGCGAATTCCTGCCGGCCACCGGGTGAGGGAGCGGGGCGGCGGGTACAATCCTCCGCGCCCCATGCCCCGTCGCAGCGACATCCAGAGCATCCTGGTCATCGGATCGGGGCCCATCGTCATTGGCCAGGCCTGCGAGTTCGACTACTCGGGCACCCAGGCGGTCAAGGCGCTGCGCGAAGAGGGCTTCCGGATCGTCCTGGTCAACAGCAACCCGGCGACCATCATGACCGACCCGGGGCTGGCGGACGCGACCTACGTCGAGCCGGTGACCCCCGAGTTCGTGGCCCGCATCATCGAGAAGGAGCGGCCCGACGCACTGCTGCCCACGCTCGGCGGCCAGACCGGCCTCAACACCGCCATGGCCCTGTACGAGAACGGGGTGCTCGAAGAGTTCGGGGTCGAGATGATCGGCGCCCGCTACGAGGTCATCCGCAAGGCCGAGGACCGCGACGAGTTCCGCCAGGCGATGGAGCGCATCGGGTTGAAGAACGCGTCGTCCGAGATCGCCCACGACATGGAGCAGGCGCGGGCGGCGCTCGAAGCCATCGGCCTGCCCTGCGTCGTGCGACCGGCGTTCACCCTGGGCGGGACCGGCGGCGGCGTGGTCTTCAACCGCGAGGAGTTCGAGGAGACGGCGCAGCGCGGACTGCGCTCTTCGCCCATCAGCGAGATCCTGATCGAGAAGTCGTTGCTCGGCTGGAAGGAGTACGAGATGGAGGTGATGCGCGACCGCAAGGACAACTGCGTCATCGTCTGCTCCATCGAGAACCTCGACCCGATGGGGGTCCACACCGGCGACTCCATCACGGTGGCGCCGGCACAGACGCTGACCGACCGCGAGTACCAGCGGATGCGGGATGCGTCGTTCGCCATCATGCGCGAGATCGGGGTCGAGACCGGCGGCTCCAACGTGCAGTTCGCGGTGAACCCCGAGGACGGCGAACTGGTGGTCATCGAGATGAACCCGCGGGTGTCGCGGAGTTCGGCGCTGGCCTCGAAGGCCACCGGCTTTCCCATCGCCAAGTTCGCGGCCAAGCTGGCCGTCGGCTACACCCTCGACGAGATCCGGAACGACATCACCCGCGAGACGCCGGCCTGCTTCGAGCCCGCGCTCGACTACGTGGTCGTCAAGATGCCCCGCTTCGCGTTCGAGAAGTTCCCGAACGCGAGCGACACGCTGGGCACGCAGATGAAGTCGGTCGGCGAGACGATGGCCATCGGGCGCACCTTCGACGAGGCCTTCCAGAAGGCGCTGCGCGGGCTCGAGGTCGGCCGCACCGGGTTCGAGGGCAAGACCACGCCGCGTTCGCGGGACGAGCTGATGGAACTGGTGGCCCGGCCTGCGCCGGGACGCATCTTCGCGGTGCACGACGCGTTCCGCGAGGGCATGAGCGTCGAGGAGGTGGCCAAGCTGTCGGGCATCGATCCGTGGTTCCTCGAGTTCCTGAAGGGGCTGGTCGAGACCGGACGCGCCCTGGAGGGGAGGACGCTCGAGTCGCTCACCGCCGAGGAGGTGCTCGAGCTCAAACGGCGCGGTTTCTCCGACGCGCAGGTCGCGCGCGCCTGCGGCGCGACCGAGACCGAGGCCCGGCGGCGGCGGCTGGAGCTGGGCGTGCGGCCGGGCTACCGCCGGGTGGACACCTGCGCCGGAGAGTTCGAAGCGCACACTCCCTACCTCTACTCGACCTACGACGCCATCGAGGACGAGGCGCCGCCGACCCGGCGCAAGAAGGTGGTCATCCTCGGCGGCGGGCCGAACCGCATCGGCCAGGGCATCGAGTTCGACTACTGCTGTGTCCACGCCGCCATGGCCCTGCGCAAGATGGGCATCGAGGCCATCATGGTCAACTCGAACCCGGAGACGGTGTCCACCGACTTCGACATCTCGGACCGGCTCTACTTCGAGCCGCTGACGCTCGAGGACGTACTCGCCATCTGTGAGCGGGAGCGCCCGGATGGGGTGATCGTCCAGTTCGGCGGCCAGACGCCCCTCAACCTCGCCGCCGGGTTGCGCGACGCCGGAGTACCCATCCTGGGCACCAGCGTGGACGCCATCGACCGGGCCGAGGACCGCAGCCGCTTCACCGAGCTGCTGACGAAGCTGGGCCTGCAGCAGCCCGAGAACGGCCTGGCGCGCAGCGCCGACGAGGCGCTGGCCATCGCCGATCGCATCGGCTACCCGGTGCTGGTGCGCCCGTCCTACGTCCTCGGCGGCCGCGCCATGCAGATCGTCTACGACGAGCGCGACCTGGCTCGCTACCTGGAGGAGGCGGTCACCGCCTCGCCCGACCATCCGGTGCTGGTGGACCGCTTCCTCGAGACCGCCATCGAGGTGGACGTGGACTGCATCGCCGACGGGAGCGAGGTCCTGCTCGGCGCCGTCATGGAGCACGTCGAGGAGGCCGGCATCCATTCCGGCGACAGCACCTGCGTCATCCCCCCCATCACGCTGTCGGAGGCGCTGCAGGACGAGATCGCGGCGGCGACGCGGGCGCTGGCCCTCGAGCTCGGCGTGGTCGGCCTGATGAACGTGCAGTACGCGGTGCAGGGCGACCGGCTCTACGTGCTCGAGGTCAACCCGCGGGCGTCGCGGACCGTGCCCTACGTGGCCAAGGCCACCGGAGTACCGCTGGCCTCGCTGGCCACCCGGATCATGGCCGGGGCGCCGCTCTCGGCGCTCGGCGCCGAGGAGCCGAAGCTGGTCGGCCGCTACGCCGTCAAGGCGCCGGCCTTCCCGTTCTCGCGCTTCGCCGGGGCCCGCGCCGACCTCGGCCCGGAGATGCGCTCGACCGGCGAGGTCATGGGCGTGGACGTCGAGTTCGGCATGGCCTTCGCCAAGGCCAGCGAGGCCGCCTATCGGCGCCTGCCCACCGAGGGCCGAGTCTTCGTCTCGGTCAAGGACGCCGACAAGAAGGGCATCGTTCCGGTGTGCCGCGACCTGGTGGACATGGGGTTCTCGCTGGTCGCGACCGACGGCACCTGGCGCGCCCTCCGTGAGGCCGACGTGCCCTGCGAACGCGTCAACAAGGTGCACGAGGGACGTCCGCACGTGACCGACCTGATCAAGGACCGCGCCATCGACCTCATCGTCAACACCCCGCTCGGCAAGGTCACCCGCCACGACGACGGCATGATCCGCACCGAGGCCTACCAGGCCGGCATCCCCTGCATCACCACCCTCTCGGCCGCCGTCGCCGCGGTCCAGGGCATCCGCGCCCAACGCAGCGGCCGCGGCACGGTGCGCAGCCTGCAGGAGTACTTCGCGCCCATCGGCGCACATCCGGTGTCCTGACCGGACCGGGGGCAGCGCCCATCCGGCCTCGTCCGGAAACTGGCCCTTTCGGGTGGGTCGGGGAGGTCCCCGGAGCGTTCGCTTTCCGCCTCACGCACACGGAGACACGACTCTCCCGCAACCGGATCCTCCCGGCCTCACGCGGCGCGGCCGGGGCCCCTCTGCCCCCCCCACCCGGCGCCCAAGGGGCCTGCCTCGGCCCCGCGACACCCAAGGAGACGCGCCAGGAGGGCCGGGGTCACACCCTGGTGGGAACGACCCACTCTGGAGGGCCAGTTTCCGTCATCCACGCCGGCGCAGTGCGGCGAGGAGCGACGACCAGTCCTCGCCGCGGAGCCGCCAGGCGGCGCCGGCGAAGGCGAGGAGGCCGACGGGGATGGCGACGACCAGCCCGAGGGTCGGGGCGGCGTCGCCCAGGAGGTGGAGGGCCAGGGCGGCCGCCCCACCGGCCAGGAAGCCGGGCAGGAGCAGGGTCGGCAGGTCGCGGACGCGGAGGACCGGCTCGGGGAGGAGGTCCTCGGTGCGCAAGCGGCGCAGGAGCCAGAGGCACTGGACGGTGAGCACCAGGCTGGTGGCCCAGCCGGCGCCGGCGACGCCGAGCCAGGGGATCAGGAGGAGGTTGGCGACGACGTCCAGCGGCAGCATGGCGCCGGCGATCCGGGCCGGGGTGGCGTAGTGTCCGCTCGCTTGATGGGCGCGGACCAGGAGACCGGCCAGTGCCGCGGCGGGCAGGCCGAACAGGTAGGCGCGCAGGGTGCCGACCAGCACCGCGGTGTCGTCGGGGGTGAAGCGGCGGCGTTCGAACAAGACACGGACGGCGGGATCGGCGACGGCCCACAACCCGGCGGCGGCGGCGACCGTCAACAGGAGGAGGGGTTCGGCGTTGCGGCGCACCGCACGCGCCAGGCCGGCGCGATCGCCGGCGGCCGCGAGCCGCGCCAGCCACGGCATCGCCCCGGTCACCGCGGCCACGCCGATGAGGGCGAGCGGCAGGTGGAGCAGACGGTTCGCCAGGTAGGTGTAGGCGTTGGCCGAAGGGTCCACCAACCAGCGCACCATGACCTGGTCCACCACCGCGGCGAGCTGCGCCGCGGCGAGACCGAGCAGGGCCGGGAGGAAGGTGGCGAGCGCGGCGCGGAGCCGCGGGTCGGGAGCGCCGAAGACGGGGCGCAGCGGCCATCCCGAACCGCGCACCCCGGGCAACTGCACCGCCCACTGCAACACCCCACCGACGAGGATGGCGGCCATGATGCGGAACGCCAGGGTCTCGTCGCCCGCGCCTGGAGGGAGCGGCCACAGGAGCGCGGCGATCCAACAGAGGTTGAGGAGGACGGGACCGAGCGCAGGGCGCCAGAACCCTCCCCGCAGGTTCTGGGGGGCGGCCAGCAGCGCGGTCAGGCAGATGGGCACCACGTAGGGCAGGAGCACCATCGAGTAGAGGAGGGTGCGGCGGGTCTCGACGTGGGCGGCGTCGCCGCCGAGGACCTCGCGCCAGGCGCCGAGCAGGAGTTCGCCGACCGCGACGAGGGCGAACAACACGATCAGCAGGAAGCCGTGGAAACGGGCGAACAGGGCGTGGGCGGCGGCGGGGCCGCCCTCGCTCTCGGCGCGGGCCAGCGCCGGTTGGACCGCGGCGCCCACCGCTCCCTCGCCGAACAGGCGGCGGAACAGGTTCGGGACCACCCAGGCCAAGGCCAGGGCGCCGAACACCGGGGTCACGCCGAAGGCCGCAGCCATCAGTGCGTCGCGCAGGTAACCGAGCAAGCGCGAGCCGAGCGTCCACGCCGAGGTCACGGCGGCGCCGCGCAGGGCATCGCGCCCGCCCTCGTCCGGTCCGTCTCGCCGAGCCATGCCGGCCATCGTCCCCCGGCCGCCGACCGACTGCAACGCCGAACGCAACGCTGCTAGCCTTGCCGCCTCCGCCGTGACCTCCCTCCTCCTCCTCGCCGCTCAGCACGCGCCCGCGGATCCCGGCGCCCCGTTCGGCATCCAACCGATGCTGCTCGCCGGCGTCGTCTTCGCCGCCTGCTACGCACTGATCATCGGCGAATGGTTCAACCGCGCCAACGTCGCCCTGCTCGCTGGGGGGCTGATGGTGCTCACCGGCATCCTGACCCAGGAGGAGGCGGTCGCCGGCATCGACTTCAACACCCTGGGCCTGCTCATCGGGATGATGCTCATCGTCTCGGTGACGCGCGAGAGCGGCGTCTTCCAGTTCCTCGCGGTCTGGGCGGCGAAACGAGCCAAGGCCAGGCCCTGGGGCATCCTCGCCCTCCTGATGCTGGTGACGGCGGTGTTGTCGGCCTTCCTCGACAACGTGACCACGGTGCTCCTGATCGTACCGGTCACCCTGGTCGTCACCGACGAGCTCCACGTCGAGCCCTATCCCTTCCTGTTCGGGGAGATCCTCGCCTCCAACATCGGCGGCACCGCCACCCTCATCGGCGACCCTCCGAACATCCTCATCGGTTCGCAGGTGGACTACGTCCACTTCTCGGACTTCCTGGTCCACCTGGCCCCCATCGCCGCCGTGGTCCTCGGCCTCACCATGCTCCCGATCTGGCTGCTCTGGGGCCGACGGATGACGGCCAGCCCGGAAGCCCGCGCCCGGGTGATGGCCTTCGACGAGAAGGAGGCCATCCGGGACGTCCGCCTGCTGAAGAAGTCCTGCTTCGTCCTGGCGCTGGTCCTGGCCGGCTTCCTCTTCGGGCATCCCATGGGCCTGGAGCCGGCCACGGTGGCGCTGTCCGGAGCCGCCCTGCTGCTGGTCCTGAACAACCTCGGCAAGAGCCTCGAAGAGAAGAACGACGTCGTCCACGAGCACTACGGGCACGTCGAGTGGACCACCATCTTCTTCTTCGTCGGGCTGTTCGTCGTCGTGGCCGGCGTGGAGCACACCGGCATGCTCGAGCTCTTCGCCCACTGGATCCTGGACGTCTCCGGGGGCGACTTCCACGCCATCTCGGTGGCCGTGCTGTGGACCAGCGCCCTGGCCTCCGCGGTCGTGGACAACATCCCGTTCGTGGCGACGATGATCCCCATCCTCCATGAGGTGGTGGACGGTCTGGGCCTCTCCCCCGCCGACGCGATGCCGTTGTGGTGGTCGCTCTCCCTCGGGGCCTGCCTCGGCGGCAACGGCTCACTCATCGGCGCCAGCGCCAACCTCATCGTCGCCGGCCAGGCCGAGCGCAGCGGTCACCCCATCCGCTTCCTGACCTTCCTGCGCCACGCCTTCCCCATGATGCTGCTCTCCATCGCGCTGGCCAACGTCTATCTCTGGCTGCGATACCTGCTGTGAGCACGATGCGGAGCGACGCGGGCCTGCTAGGCTGTGCGCCCCCGAGGACGAGACCATGACCTGCGCTTCCGTGATGACCCCCGACCCCGAGGTCGCGGCCCCCGACTGGACCGTGGAGCGGACCGTCGAGCTGCTCCTCGAGCGCCGCTACCGCAGCATCCCCGTCGCCGACTCCGACCGTCGCCTGATCGGGGTGTTCTCCATCCACCGGCTCCTCGCCTTGTCGTTGCCCATGCTGGCCTCGGAGGACCCCGAGAGCGTGGACCGCCTGCGCTGGTTGAGCGACGACCTGGAGGACCTGCGCGCCAAGCTGCACCGCCACTGGAACCGCCCGGTCTCCGAGGTCATGGAGACCGACGTAGTCACCGTGGAGCCGGATACGCCGCTGGTCCGCGCCGTCATCGCGCTCTACCACACGCACTACAACCTGCCGGTGGTCCAGGCCGACGGCGGCCGTATCGTCGGCATCATCAGTTACTGGGACGTGGTTCCGAGGATCCTGCGGTGATCTCGTTCCTCCTCCAACACGGCGTCCCGGCGGGCGTCGCCGACGCCCCGTCCCAGGTGATGTTCGGCCTGGACGCCATGCTCGTCGCCGGCGTCCTGTTCGCCGCCTGCTACCTGATGATCATCGGCGAGTGGTTCAACCGCGCCAACGTCGCCCTCATCGCCGGCGGTCTGATGATCCTCACGGGCGTCCTGAACCAGCACCAGGCCATCGCCGGCATCGACTTCAACACCCTGGGCCTGCTCATCGGGATGATGCTCATCGTCTCGGTGACCCGCGAGAGCGGAGTCTTCCAATACCTGGCCATCTGGTCGGCCAAACGGGCCAGAGCAAAGCCATGGGGCATCCTCGTCCTGCTCGGCATGGTCACCGCCGTACTCTCGGCCATGCTCGACAACGTGACCACCGTGCTGCTGATCGTGCCGGTCACGCTGGTCATCACGGACGAGCTCGAGGTCCCCCCCTATCCTTTCCTGTTCGCCGAGATCCTCTTCTCCAACATCGGCGGCACCGCCACCCTGATCGGCGACCCGCCCAACATCCTCATCGGCTCGCAGGTCGAGTACATCCACTTCGCCGACTTCATCCTCCACCTCGCCCCCATCGTTCCGGTGATCCTCGCCGCGACCCTGCTTCCGATCTGGTTGCTGTGGGGCCGCAAGATGTCGGCCACCCCCGAGGCCATGGAACGGGTCATGGCCTTCGACGAGAAGGAGGCGATCCGCGACGTCACGCTCCTCAAGAAGTCGCTGTTCGTGCTCGCCTTGGTCCTGGTCGGTTTCCTGTTCGGCCATCCGCTGGGACTCGAGCCGGCCACCGTGGCGATGACCGGCGCGGCGCTGCTGCTCGTCCTGAACAACCTCGGCAAGGACTTGGAGAAGAAGAACGATGCGGTCCACCATTTCTACGGGCACGTCGAGTGGACCACCATCTTCTTCTTCGTCGGACTCTTCGTCGTGGTCGCCGGCGTGGAGCAGGCCGGCCTGCTCGATCTCATCGCCGAGAAGGTCCTCCACTTCTCGGGCGGCGACGTCACGACCATCGCGACCGCAGTGCTGTGGGTGAGCTCCGTCGCCTCGGCCATCGTGGACAACATCCCCTTCGTGGCCACCATGATTCCCGTCCTGCACAAGGTGGTCGAGGACCTGGGCCTCTCCCAAGGAGACGCCCTCGGGATGTGGTGGGCGCTCGCCCTCGGCGCCTGCCTCGGCGGCAACGGCTCGCTCATCGGCGCCAGCGCCAACCTGATCGTGGCCGGCTACGCCGAACGGGCCGGACACCGCATCAAGTTCCTGACCTTCCTGAAGCACGCGTTCCCGATGATGATCCTCTCGATCGTCATCGCCCACGCATACCTCTGGCTGCGCTACCTGGGCTGACGGCGGGACGCTGCGACGCCTGCCGTCGGCTCACATGGTGCGCTCCGCGGCGGCCCGAGCGACCGCCAGCAGTTCGCGCGCTGCATGGCCGCTGCGCTCCGGCGTGAACGCGGCGGCGCGCCGCAGCGCCGCCGCCGCGCGCTCGGCGCGAAACCCTTCGTCCTCCAGGTGGCGACGTAGGGCAGGAGTGAAACTCCTCGGCGCCCAGGGGTCGCCGTAGCTCCCGGCCCCGCCGGCCACCTCCGGCAGCGCAGTGTTGGCCGAGACGACCACCGGGGCGCCGCAGGCCATCGCCTCGAGCACCGGCAGCCCGAAGCCCTCGCCGAAGGAGGGATGGATCAGGACCGCCGCCGCGCCGTAGAGCGCGGGCAGGAGGTCGTCCCCGACCGCGCCGAGGAGACGCACCTGCCCAGGATCGAGACCGAGCCGGACCGCGAGACGCTCGGGACGCCGCCCCGCGCGCCGGCGATCGCCGACCAGCACCAAGGGATGGCGCCGCCGGAGGGGTTCCGGCAGGGCGGCGAAAGCCGCCAATGCGCCCTCCCAGTTCTTGTGCCGCCGCAGGGCCGAGACGAAGAGGACGAAACCCTCCTCGAGTCCGAGGGGCTCGAGGGCGGAGGCGCGCTCCGGGGCCGTGAGGGGGCGCATGGCCGGCGCCGGGTGGTGTGGGACGACGACGATGCGGCCGTCGAGCTCGGGGTGGAGCTCGAGGACCCTGCGCCGGACGTCCTCGCTGACCGCGGCGAAGGCCGCCCCGTCGCGGGCCAGCCGGGCCAGGCGACGGCGGAAACGGCGCGCCCGCCGCCAGCGGACGGGAGCCGGGCGCGGGTCGGGCAGGAGCGGGCTGACGTCGTGCAGGGTCGGCACGCGCGCCACGCCCGACGCCGCGCGGTCGAGTTCGGCCACCGGATGCCACAACACCGGGGCCGGGACCGGCCCACCATCCCAACCGATCCAGGGCACCCCGGCCGCCTCCAGCGCGGCCTCGTGCGCCAGGCTGGTCCGCACGAAGGAGGACGGTTTGCCGCCTCGCACCCGGAGGTCGAGCGCGACCTCGGTCACGGGCCCGCGTCGGCCGCCGTGGTCCACGGAGGTTCGGTCAGCCGCTCGAAACCGTCGTCCGGAGTCCAGACCGCAGCGACGCGTCCGTCGGGGGCGTGCAACTCGAGGCGGGGCGTCGGGCCCTCCCCTGCCCCCACCGCTTCGTCCTCGTCGAGGAGGACGACCGCGCGCACCAAGGGGCGCAACACCGCGACGGCCTCGGGGCGGGAGCCGAGCTCGCCGCCGAGCCAGCGCGCCTGGTTGCGTTCCGCGACGACCAACAAGGCCCAGGGCCGGCCACTGCTCCCGGCCTCGGTCCGGACGGCATCCGGGTCGCGCCGCCAGGCCAGCCCCGCCACCGCAAGGGGCAGGGGCCCCTCCCAACCGCTCTTGACCCGAAGCATGTCCGCGGTGAGGTCCTCCTGGTAGGCCTCCAGGTCCTGCGAGCGCTGCAGCGCATTGGGCATCGAGCGCAACGCCATGACGACGACGGCGACCACGTAGGCGGCGCCGAGCAGCCACCACCGCCAACGCCGCCAACCGCGGGCGTCGGAGCGTTCGGCCGCGTTCGGAGCTCCGACCATGGGCTAACTCCCGGCCTCGGCGAGGAGCCGCCGCACCACGCCGGAGAGCCGCTTGCCGTCGGCTCGCCCCGCGGCGCGGACCGTCGCCTCCTTCATCACCCGTCCCATGTCCTGCATGCCGCTCGCACCGAGCTCGGCCACGACCTCGCGGACCAGGGACTCGACCTCTTCGTCGGTCAGCGGTTGGGGCAGGAACTCCTGGACGACGGCGAGCTCGGCCTCCTCCTGGGCGACGAGGTCGGCCCGGCCCCCGGCGCCGTACTGTTCGATGGACTCGCGCCGACGCTTGGCGGCGGCCTGGAGGACGCGGAGCACGTCCTCCTCGGACAGGAGCTCGAGCGGGCCGGCCGCACTTGCGGCCCCCTCGCCCTTCTTCTCGATGCCGGCGTTCTCGAGATCGTTCAGCAGGGAGCGCAGCACGGTGAGCCGCGCCTTGTCGCCGGCCTTCATCGCGGCCTTGATCCCTTCCTGGATGCGTTCGATGGTGGTCACGGTCGGCATTCCTCGTCGGCTGCGGCCGCGGTCACCGCCTCGGCCTCGTCCTCGCGCGGGATGGCGGCGACACCGGCGAGCCGGTCGTCCGCCGCCAGTTTGACCAGACGGACCCCCTGGGAGGCCCGTCCCTGGATGGAGATGTCGTCGACCCGGAGCCGGACCATCATCCCCTTCACGGTGGACAACAGCACTTCGTCGCAGCGACTCGCGTTGAGCGCGTTGACGACGTCGCCGTTGCGGGGCTGGGTGCGGATGCCGAGCACCCCCTGCGAACCCCGCCGGGTCAGCCGGAACTCGCCGATGCGGGTCCGCTTGCCGTAGCCCCGCTCGCAGGCGAGCAGCAGCAACTCGTCCTCGGTGCCGGTCACGGCATCCACCACGCGGTCACCGTCCTTCAGCGTCGCCCCCTTGACCCCGGCCGCGGTCCGCCCCATCGGGCGCACGTCGCCCTCGGCGAAACGCACGACCTTGCCGTGGGCGGTGGCCAGGAGGACCTCGTCGCCCTCCGACACGAACACCGTGCCGATGAGTCGGTCGCCTTCGGTGAGCCGGGTGGCGATGATTCCGGAGGAGCGCGGCCGCGCATAGGCCTGGAGCGGGGTCTTCTTGACCCGGCCCTCGGCGGTCGCGAACAGCAGGAAGTCGGCTTCGGTGAAGTCGCGGGTGGCGAGGACCGACTGCACCTTCTCGTCGGGCGCGATGCCCTCGATCAGGTTGCGGATGGAACGCCCCTTGGCGGTGCGGTCCACCTCGGGGAGCCGCCACACCTTGAGCCAGTGCAGCCGCCCGCGGTCGGTGACGACGAGCAGGTAGTCGTGGGTGGAGCACACGAACAGGTGGCTCAACACGTCACCCTCCTTGGCCTTGCCCCCCTTCACGCCGCGCCCGCCACGCCCCTGGGCCCGATAGGCGTCGATCGGAGTCCGCTTGACGTAGCCGTCGCGGGTCAGCGTCACCACCATGGTGGCCTCGGGGATGAGGTCCTCGGTCAGGATCTCCTCGACGTCGCCGCCGATCTCGGTGCGACGCGGCTCGCCGTACTTGTCGCGGATCTCGATGAGGTCCTCGCGGATCAACTGCACCACCAGGTCGTCCTCGGCGAGGATGCGGCGATACCAGGCGATGTCCTTCTCGAGCTGCGCGATCTCCTCCTCGAGCTTGTGGACCTCGAGCCCGGTCAACCGCCCCAGTCGCATGTCCACGATGGCCTGGGACTGGATCTGGCTCAAGCCGAAGCGCTCCTCGAGCCGCGCCTTGGCGGCCGGCGTGTCGGGGCTGGTCTTGATGATCTCGACCACCTCGTCGATGGCCTGGATGGCGATCATCAACCCCTGCAACACGTGCAGCCGCGCCTCGGCCTTGCGCAGCAGGAAGCGGGTGCGACGCCGGATGACGTCGAAGCGATGGTCGCGATAGGCGACCAGGAGCTCCTTCAGGTCCAGCGTCCGCGGCTGGCCGTCCACCAGCGCCGTGTTGCGGATGGCGTAGGTGGTCTGCAGAGGGGTGTGCTTGTAGAGCAGGTTCTCGACCACCACCGGGTCGGCGGCGTTCTTGAGCTCGATCACCACCCGCATCCCGCTGCGATCCGACTCGTCGCGGATGTCGTGGATGCCCTCGATGCGCCCGCTCTTCACCTCGTCCGCGATCTTCTCGATGATGGCGGACTTCTCTCGCTCGTACGGGATCTCGGTGACCACCAGGCGGTCGCGCCCGCGGCCCTCGGCTTCCTCCAGGTGGACCTTGGCCCGCAGGGTGATGCGGCCGCGGCCGGTGGTGTAGGCGGCCGCGATGCCGCCGCGCCCGCAGATGATGCCGCCGGTCGGGAAGTCGGGACCGGGAATCTTCTCGACGAGCTCGGCGATGCTGCAGTCCGGCTTCTCGAGCAGGAGGAGCAGCCCGTCCACGACCTCGTTCAGGTTGTGCGGCGGCAGCGCGGTGCTCATGCCGACCGCGATTCCCTCGGAGCCGTTGACCAGCAGGTTCGGGAAGCGCGACGGCAACACCGTCGGCTCCATCCGCGTCTCGTCGTAGTTGGACTTGAGGTCGACCGTGTCCTTGTCGAGGTCGGCCAGCATCTCCTCGGCCGGCCCGGCCATCCGCGCCTCGGTGTAACGCATCGCCGCCGGAGGATCGCCGTCGATGCTGCCGAAGTTGCCCTGCCCGTCCACCAGGGGGTGGCGCAGACGGAACGGCTGCGCCATCCGCACCAGGGTCGGGTAGATCACCGACTCGCCGTGCGGGTGGTAGTTGCCCGAAGTGTCGCCCGCGATCTTCGCACACTTGCGGTACTTCCCGTTGGGGCGAAGACCGAGGTCGTTCATCGCCACCAGGATGCGCCGCTGCGACGGCTTCAGACCGTCGCGGACGTCGGGGAGCGCGCGGTCGTGGATCACCGAGAGCGCGTACGTCAGGTACGACTGACGCATCTCGCGCTCGATCAACAGGTCGACGACGCGCGCCGGCTCGGGGGTCTCGGTGGGGTTCTGGTCGGAGTCGGCCATGGAGGGGGGACCGCGTTCGCGGCCCCCTCCATTTCACCGTCGCGGGGCCCTCTCCGCCAGTGGAAAAGGCCGCCACGCGAAGCCGTAAGTCACTCCTGCATCCAGACTTGCGGCGTCCGATCCAAGTGTGCCGCGGCCCGCAGCCGAACCCCTCCACGCGGGTCTCGGGAGAGCGTGAGGACGCCGCCGCGCAGGTCCATCCGGAGCCGTTCCGGCGCCCCTTCGCACCACCGCGCCAGGGCGGCGGCGACGGCGGCCGAACCGCACGCGGCGGTCTCTCCGACCCCCCGTTCGTCCACCCGCATGCGCACGACGCCGGGCGCGGAACGATGGGCGACGGTCACGTTGACGCCGTCCGGAAAACGTCGCGAGCGGCGTACCGCGCCGGCGAAGTCGGCGAGCCGGAAGCCGTCGAGTCGGTCGCCATCCTCCTCGTGAAGGAAGAACACGGCGTGCGGATTCCAGAACCCGACCGCGAAGCCGCGGAAGCCGTGGCAGCCCAGCGGCTCGACCGGCACCCCGTCGAGGTCGCCGAGGGAGAGCTCGACCTCCTCTCCCGAACGTCGCCACGCCACTTCGTGACCGGCCATGCGCAGGACGCCGTGGTCGCCGCCCAGGGCCAGGGCGACCACGCGCAAGCCGTTCAGGCAGGCGCCGCCGTCGGAACCGTCCCGATTGACGATGCGGACGCTCGGGTTCGACCGATCGCCGTCGTCCACGAGGAGGAGGCCGTCGGACGGCGGCGGGACCCGGCAGAGGGAACCGGCGGCCGCCGAGCAGGTCTCCACGGTCCAGGCGAACCCCGCCGCCTCCCACTCGCTGCGGAGGGCGACGACGAAGCGGTTGCCGCAACCGTCGCCGTGACGGAAGGGCAGCTCCATCCCGGTCGCCTCACTCGCCGGCGGCGCCGTCGCCCGAGGAGGTCTCGACGTACCCGCCACCGGAGCCCGGCTCGGGCAGGGTGGCCCACTCGCCCCAGCCCTCGGCCGGCGGCATGCGCAGGTGCCAGGGACCGCCCTCGGGCATCGGCCCGGGCGTGCGCTCGGCATAGGCATCGAGCCCTTCCTGCAGGAAGGCGGCGAAAGCGGAGGGGTCGGGGTCGTAGCCCGGGAAACGGGCCAGGACCGCATCGTCGCGCGGATCCAGCAGCACGTAGAAGGGCTGCGCCGCGAAGCCGAAGCGCTCGACCTCGTAGTCGGCGTTCCAACCCGTGTGCGGATAGTCCTTGCCGTCCACCCACAGCTCGGCCCGCACGAAGCGCTGCAGCAACGGCAACACCTCTTCGTGGGGGAAGATCTCGTACTCCATGCGCCGACAGTTGACGCAGGTGACGCCGGTGAAGTCCACGAACAACGGCTTGTCCTCGGCGAGGGCCTGAGCGTAGGCCTGCCCGTAGTCCTCGAAGAAGCTCATGCCGCCCGCCTTGATCAACCCACCGTCCTCGGCGACCTCCTCGAAGCCGTAGTCGGCCGGCGGCAGGTAGGCCAGCAGCAATCCGGGATAGGCCCCGTAGGGCCGCTTCCACACTCCGGGCGCCATGTAGACCGCCAGCAGGAGCACGAAGACGCCGACCGCGACCCGACGCTTGCCGGGGCGGACACGTTCGTGGTCGTGCGGCAAGCGATAGACCCCGAACAGGTACAGCGCCCAGAGCAGGAGCAACAGCACGGTGAGGCCGATCACCACCGGCCAGGTCAGGATGCCCCAGCGATGGCTCAAGTCGGTGTTGCTGAAGAACTTGATCGCCGCGATCAGCTCGACGAAACCGGCCGAGGCCTTGAAGGTGTTCATCCAGGTGCCGGCCTGCGGCAACGTCTGCAGGTAGTTCGGGAACAGCGCCAGGAAGAAGAAGGGCAGCGCGAACACCAGCCCGTAGACGAACATCCCCAGCACCAGGTAGGCGATGCCGAGCTTGAGGCCGAGCGCGAACACCAGGCCGACGAAGGCGACGGTGCAGGTGAAGGCGGTGATGGAGAAGGCGATCGCCATCAGCACCACCGGCAGGTAGCCGCCCTTGGCCACCCCCTCCGCCTGCGCCTTGGAGGCGAAGGCCTGGAGGAAGCGCGGCGGCTGGATCTCGTAGAAGCCGAGCAACGACGCCGCCATGACGACGAAGAGGACGCCGATGGCGAAGTTGACCCAGGGGTTGGAGCCGATGGCGTTGGCGCCGGTCGGCCCGAGGAGCAGGGCGGCGCCGACCCCGATGCCGGCGAAGGTGAAGACGATGCCGCCGGCGTAGGCCAGGGCGTTCTTCAGCGGCGTCCCCTTCCCGGTCTCGGCGCGCTTGGTGAAGTAGCTGATGGTCACCGGGATCATCGGGAACACGCACGGCGTCAGCAGGGTCAGGAAGCCGGCGAGCATGGCCGCGAGGAGGAAGCTCCACAGCCCGCCGCCGAGGTCCAACCCGAGCAGGGCCGCGGCGTCGGCCCCGGCGTCGCTGCCGGCGCCGATCGAGAAGACCTGGGCATGCCGGGCGAGGCAGAACTGGTCGTTGCAGACCTGGTACTTCACGACCACCTCGGCCCGCGCCGTGGCCGGGTCGCCGACGACCTTCACCGGTGCTCGGAACTCGAGGTCGCCCGAGAGCCAGAGGTAGACGTCACCCCAGCTCTCGCGCTTCCGCTTGGGCTTGGCTTCGGTGGTCATCGGTCCGACCAGCTCGAGGCCCTCGCCGTGGAGCTCGACCGACACGGGCTCGCCGAGCTCGGGGTCCTGGTCCGGGTGGTAGACGTGCCAGCCGTCGGCCACCTCCATCTCGACGACGAGGTCGTAGGTCTCGCCGCGCTCCAGACGCGAGGGGAAGGCGACTTCGATCGCAACCTTCTCGTCGGGCCCGACCTCGAAGTCCTCGGCCAGCTCCTCGCGCCAGGTCGGCTCCTGCGCGGCGGGGGCCGACGCCGCGGCGCCCTCGGCATCGGCGGCGGCCCCGCCCGCCTCGGCCGCACCGTCGGCGGCGACCCGGACGGTGAGCGGGAAGTCCTGGGTCCGCACCGGCAGGCACAACGACGGGTCGCACTCCATCCAGGTCACCCGCGCGGTGAAGGAGCGCTCGCCCGGCCCGCCGGTGACCCGCACCGGCAAACGGAACTCGGGCCGCCCCTCGACCCAGAGGGTGGTGATCGAGAAGTTCCCCAACTCCTCGACGTGGACCTTGGGCTCGACCGAGACCGTGGTCGGACCGGCCGCCTCGACCCCCTCGCCGACGAGCTCGATGGTGGTCGGCGTCCCCCACTCGGGGTCCTGGTCGGGGGCGTAGACGTGCCAGCCCGGATCGATCTCGAAGGTCGCCACCACGGTGGCGACGCCGTCGGGGGCCACCGACGCGGGCTCGACCCGGGCCTCCACCCGAGCGTGGACGTCGGACTGGGGCGCAGCGAGGGCCGAGAGGAGGAGGAAGGCGAGGGACATCGTGGAGTCTTCGGACGAGCCCCTCCGGCGTGAGGGAATCGTCCAGGCGGGGGGCGGAGGAGGCTCGGAATGGGCGTTGAGGGACTCGAACCCCCGACTTCCTCCTTGTAAGGGAGGCGCTCTAGCCAGCTGAGCCAAACGCCCGTGGTCCGAGATTCTACCTAGAATCCCCGGCCCGCCGCCGTCGGCGCCCCCCCACGCCCCCCCATGCCCGGTCCCGACGCCATCCTCGTCCGCTACGGCGAACTCGCCCTCAAGGGAGGCCAGCGCGGCCACTTCGAGCGCCGGCTCGCCGAGAACCTGCGCAGCGCACTGGCCGCCGTGCCCGGGGCCCGGGTGGAGCGGATGCGGGGACGCCTCCTGGTCCGGACCGAAGGCCGTCTCGAGGAAGCCCTGACCGCCGCGGCCCGTGTCTTCGGCGTCAAGAGCCTGTCGCCGGTCCATCGCGTCGCCGCTACGGAAGAGGCCATCCGCGGCCTCGGCTCGGCGCTGGTCGGCGAAGCGCTGGCGCGGCGCCACCCCGGCGCGGGACCGGTCCGCTTCGCCGTCCGCGCCAACCGCAGCGACCGCCGCTTCCCGATGCGCAGCGACGAGCTGGCCGCGCGCCTCGGCGCCGACGCGCTCCGCGACCACCCGCGGCTGACGGTGGACCTGGACGACCCCGAGCTCACCCTGGAGGTGGACGTCCGCGATTCCGGCGCCTACCTGTTCTGCGAGCGCATCCCCGGCCCCGGCGGCCTGCCGGTCGGCACCCTGGGGCGCGCCCTGTGCCTGTTGTCCGGCGGCATCGACTCGCCGGTGGCGGCCTGGATGGCGATGCGGCGCGGCCTCCGCACCGAACTCGTCAGCTTCGTGTCGCCTCCCCACACCGGCGCCCAGACCATCGCCAAGGTCGAACGACTGGCCCGGGTGCTGGCGGCGTGGCAGCCGGTGACCTGGCTGCACCTGGCGCCGCTGACCGAGGTCCAGGAGTACCTGCGGCGCGAAGCCCCCGAGCCGTTCCACACCCTGCTCGACCGCCGCTCCATGATGCGCATCGCCACCCACCTGGCGCGACGCAAGAAGCTGCGGGCGCTGGTCACCGGCGACAACCTCGGCCAGGTGGCGAGCCAGACCCTCGAGAACATGACCGTGACCGACGACGCCAGCGACCTGCTGGTCCTGCGGCCGCTGGAGGCGCTGGACAAGGAGGAGATCATCGAGCGCGCCCGCGCCATCGGCACCTACGAGGTCTCCATCCTGCCGGCCCCGGACTGTTGTACCGTGTGGCTGCCGCGTTCGCCGGTGCTCCACGCCCGCCGCGACGAGGTCGAGGCGGTGGAGGCCGCCCTGCCCGAGCTGGCCGACCTGGAGTACCGGGCGGTGAAGCGCGCCACCCGAGAGAAGATCACCCCATGAATCCGAGTCTCCGTTCCCTGTTCCTCCTCCTGACGACGGTCCCGCTCGCCGCCTTCGGCTGCGGGCGCGAGCCCACGCGGACCACCGACGTCCAGACCGGCACCGTGGCCGGCGCCGGGCCCTCGGTCGTGGACGCGACCGAACTGCCGCCGCCGCCCGAAGTCGAACCGCCCACGGCCGACCAGACCCTGTACGTCGTCTGGCTCCAGGACTCGAAGACGGGCAAGCCGGTCGCCAACGCCTCGGTGAGCCTCCTGAAGGAGGTCCCCGAACCGCTCTACATGCGGGTCCCGCCGCGGCGCATCGTCATCCAGGACAGCAAGACCCGCATCCACGGACGCGCCGTGTTCATGGTCCAGGCCGACGGCAAGCCCAAGTACGTGCTGGTCCACGGCCGGGGCTTCATGCCGTTCGTCCGGGAGGCCCCGGCCTCCGCCGGCGGGCAGACCTACGAGATGGAGATCCCGGTCGAGATCGTGCCGACCTTCGAGCTCGTGGTGCGCTCCCCCAACGGGGACCGCGCCGACCAGGCCCTCTGCACCATGAAGCCGGCCGACCTGGAGGCCTACGAGGCCGAGGGCAAGCTGGCCAACCGTCCCGGCCAGAAGGCCAACTACGGCTGGACCGAACGCGCCGACGACCTCGGCGTGGCGACCTTCAACCGGCGCCCCGGCAAGTACCGCCTGGAGTGCTCGGACCGACAGGGCCGCCACCGCTACTACGAGCTCATCGACTGGAACGGCCAGCAGGAGAAGCCCTACGAGGTCACCCTGCCGGAGCAGTCCATGCAGAAGCCCTGGTAGGCCCCGGCGGCGGCGGGGCCGCGAGCCGAAAGGAAGACGAGGCGCCCCGCGGGGCGCCTCGTCCTTTGTTCGGATGGCGAGGGTGACGGGACTCGAACCCGCAACCACCAGATCGACAGTCTGGTACGCTAACCAATTGCGCCACACCCCCGCACTTGGGGCGGAGAGGATAGCAGCGGCCGACGCCGAGCGTCAACCCTGGGACGCGCCCCCATCGGAGGCTCGCCCCTCGGCCCCGGTGGGCTCGGCGGCGGCCGCGGTGCGTTTGGCCTCCTGCCACAGCGCCTCCAGCTCCTCCAGGGAGGCGCCGCGGAGACGCTCGCCGAGCCGCCGCTCGACGTAGCCGAAGCGCTCGCGGAAGCGGGCGACCGTGCGCCGCAGCGCCGTCTCGGGGTCCACCCCGAGCTTGCGGGCCACGTTGACGACGGCGAACAGGAGGTCGCCGAGCTCGTCCTCCACCGCCGTGCGATCACCGCTCTCGGCGGCCGCGGCGAGCTCGCCCAGTTCCTCTTCCACCTTGTGGACCGGCCCCGACAGGTCGGGCCAGTCGAAACCGGCGGCGGCGGCCTTGTCGCCGACCCGCCGGGCCAGGGTCAACGCCGGCAGCGAGGCCGGCACGCCCCCGAGCACCGAGTCCTCCTTGCCCTCCTCGCGGCGCTCCTCGCGCTTGATGTCCTCCCAGTTGCGCAGCACCTCGCCGCTGTCGGACACGCGGACCTCGCCGTAGACGTGGGGATGGCGCCGGATCAGCTTCGCGGTGACGGCGCGCGCCACCGTTCCCGGGTCCACCCCGTCGTCGTCCTCGGCGGCGACCCGCGCCGTCATCAGGACGCCCATCAACAGATCGCCGAGCTCCTCGCGCAGCCCGGCGCGGTCACCGCGGGCCGCCGCGTCGGCGAGTTCGTGCGACTCCTCGACCAGGTGCGGGACCAGGCTCGCCACGGTCTGTTTGGCGTCCCAGGGGCAGCCGCCGGGGCCGCGAAGCGTGTCGAGCACTTGCATCAGCCGCTCGATCGCAGCGGTCCACTCGGGCGGGACCGGGCGTTCCGGCGGCGACGCCGGCGGCTCGGTGCGGTCGGAGGGCGGCGGCTCGGAGGCGGTCATGGCGCGGGGTCCTCGGCTCCCGGGGCGGTACGGCCGGCGGAGTCGGCCGAGTCGGAGGGTCGGGCGGCGAGCTCGGCCGCGGCCCGGGCCCGCAGTCGGCAGGCCTCGCAACCGCCGCAGGGCGCGCCCTCGGGAGTGGGATCGTAGCAGGAGACGGTCCGCTCCACCGGGACGCCGAGTGCGCCGGCCAACGCCAGGATCTCGGCCTTGCTGCGATGCAGGAGCGGCGCGAGCACCCGCAGCGGCCGCCCCTCCACGCCGGCTCGGGTGCCGACGCGCAACACCCGTTCGAAGGCGTCGAGGAACTCGGGACGGCAGTCGGGGTAGCCGCTGTAGTCCACCGCGTTGACCCCGATGGCCACCGCCGCGGCGTCGCGGGCTTCGGCGAGGCCGGCGGCGAGCGACAGGAACAGGAGGTTGCGCGCCGGGACGTAGGTCGGCGGGATGCCGGAGCCGACC
>JALUVI010000258.1 GCA_027020785.1 Planctomycetota bacterium
GGGCGCCAACGCCCCGCGTCGCTTCGACCTCCGCGGGGTGACCTGCACGATGGACACGAGCGGCGCCCTCACCGCCGGCGCGGTGGACACCATCCATCCCAACGTCCGTTTCGACGGCCAGATCGGGGATGGTACGGGAGTTGGCGCCGCCGGCCTGATCCTTCCGGACCTGGCGCCGAGCGCGCCCGGGAGCGGGCGATTCGTCCTGACCTTCGAAGAGCAGTGGGTGGATCCACAGACCTCGATCCGGCACGGCCGGATCCGGTTGGAGCTGGTCGAGCTGACCTCCGCCGGCTTCGACGTCCTCTCCCGCATCAACTTCCAGGACCCGCAGGCCGAGGAGGGCCTGCGTCGCCCGATGGTCTCGAGTCGGCCCTCCGCCTTCCCCGGTCAAGAAGTCGTGTCACTGTGCTGGGGCATCCTGGACCACACGACGTACGACCGTGACAGCACGGTGGCGTCCTGGGTGTTGGACGACGGCAACGGAGGCAGCCACGCCCTTCCGCTCCAGCTGTGGCCGAACACTCCGGTGGACGCGGACGACCGGCCGGTGGTGGTCCAGGGCGAGATGGTGGGGACGACGGGGCTTCCCTTTCGGCGGACGTACCTCGACCGCACGCCCTCCGGGAACTCGGATGCCTGCCACCTCTACGAGTTCGATCCCAACTCGGGCAGCCAGGTCCTCTGGTATGCGGCGCCCACCGGTCAGAACCTGGCCCGACCTGCGGCGTCCTACTTCCACGACCCGGGACTCGGCGACCCGCACCTGGTGGCCGTGACCTGGGAGGAGACGGACCCGGCACGAAGCGGGGAGGAAGGCATCCGCCTGACCGTTCGCTGACCCTTCGGCCGTCAGAACACCGGCCGCCCGCGATTGGTGGTCGTGCAGGTGGCGAGGTCGAGGGCCTGGATGCGGATGCATCCGTCCTCGACGTCGGGGACCCATCCGGCGTGGGTGACGGCGCGGCCGGTGGCGTCGGCGGTCTTCAGGTCGACGAGGAAGACGCGCGGCCGCAGGTCGAGGAGGGCGCCGGCGCAGGGGCGGAGCGGCGGGACCACTGCGGAGCCGTCGCGGTCGAGGGCGTAGAAGAAGGCGACGTCACCGCCGGGGGTGGCGCCGCGGGCGGAGAGCCGCATCCGTCCGCCGGTGCGCCCCTGGGCGGTCAGCGAGAAGGGCTCGGGCTCGCCGGGAGCGAACTCCATCGCATTCGGACTGGGCACGTAGGCGGTGACGAAGGTGAGCTGCCCGCTCTCGAGGTCGACGAGGTAGAGGGCGTCGCCTGCGCCGTAGAGGGCGCCGTCGTCGGAGAAGGCGAGGGTGCCGATTCCAGGATGGGTGTACACGTGCCCCTGGCCGATGCGGGGCGAGACGTCGTGTGCGATTCCGGTGACGGCATCGATGCGCACGAGGCCGGGGCCGCCGCCGAGAGGATTGTCGTGGTCCCACGCATAGAGGTCTGCGCCGTCGAAGGCGAGGGACTCGATCCCCTGCGCTCCGGTCGGCCCGACCAGGGTGGAGACTCCGGTTTGGAGGTCGATGGTGTAGAGGGAGTCGGGGCCGGCGTAGGAGGACTCTGCGACGGCGTAGAAGAGCCCGCCGGGCCCGAAGGAGACGCCCTGGATGCCGACGAGGTCGGTCTGCACGACGAAGGTGGCCTGCGCGGTGGCGGGATCGATCTCGTAGACGACGAAGGGATGGTCCAGGTCCCCGTGCACGGCATACAGCGTTCCCTGGTCGTCCTTCGCCATGCCGGTCCACCAATAGGAGCCGATGCCGGTGTCGCCGATGGCGACCCAGGCGCCGGTCTTGGGGTCCATCGACCCAAGATAGCTGTCGGCGGCCGTGAACTCGATCAGCTCCTGCGCCGGAGCCACGGCGAGGGCGAGCAATCCAAGAGAAGTCCACATGCGGATAGTGTATCCGAGGTGTCCCTGTCCTCCGGGAGCATGCACGTACCCGTACCGACGCGCCCCGAACGCGTGCCAGGTGGACTAGTCCGCAGAGCTGGTGCCGCGGTGACGAATTGGCTAGAAGTGGAGCCCCAGCGCTGCGTAGGCGACCGGCCCCGACAGACTGAACTTCAGGTCCGCCGGAGCGTCGGGGCCGTCCACGAGGCGCTTGTAGGTGTCGGTGTCGGGCATGCCCTCGTAGGCGAGGACGACCTCGAACGAGAGGAACTCGGTCAGCGCCAGGTTGGCGCCGCCGCCCGCGGCCCAGCCCAGGAAGTCGTCGGATTCACGCATGTCGAAACTGCCGGGGAACTCGAGGCTGGTGTTGTAGATGAGCTGTGCGAGCAGGAAGCCGGTCAGGGCACGGTCCCCGAAGTAGCGTCGCACTCCGAGGTGGACCTGATTGCCCTTGATCACGCCGTCGGCGTCCTCGACGTGGTAGCGGCGGCCGTCCACGCTGATGGTCACGGTGAACTTGGAGCCCGGGATGTGGCGCTCGAGTTCGAGACCATAGGACGAGAAACGGTCGAGGACGAAACTCTCGTCCGGGTCGAAGGGGAAGGTGGTGTCTTCGGTGCTCCCCCGGAAGTTGTCCCAGAAGGCGGCACGCACCTTGACCGCGTGCAGGCCATGTACGTCCTGCTGGCGAACCGAGGAATAGGGCGGGATGACGCCGCAGGCCGGGGCCAGGGCGAGCAGGGCGAGGGCGAGCACGGGCGGGACGCGCATGGCGGCAGGTTAGCAGGCCCCGCCCGTCGTGTCCGTCACTGGACGACCACCGCCTTCGGTGCGGTCAGCCCGTCCACTCCGCCGATGCGGGCGTAGCCCTGGAGGAACACCTGGCGTCCGGTGGCGGCGGGCACGGTGAGGGTGCGCTGCACTTGTCCGGTGCCGACCGCCAGGACCACGGGGTTGGGGCCGATGGCGAACTCCTGGCCCCGGTAGAGGGTCGGCGTCGTTCCGTCCGAGTAGAGCAGCGCACAGGTCTCACCGGGTGAACCGGTCACGGTCAGGGTCAGCGCGGAGCCAGGGGCGGGCGTCGGGTCCGACACCGTGAGCGTGCCCTGCCACGCCGGCGCCGGGCCGGGCATCGGCAGGCCGGAGAAGACGAGGACGTACTCGCTGCCCTGGCAGGTCACCCAGAACTCGTCGCCGACGAAGGTGGCGTCGTTCGGGAGCTGGTGGTTGCCCACTCCAAGTCCGGCGACGATCAGCTCGGTCGCGACCTCTTCGGCCACGAGGTCCACGAGCAGGACCTTCTCGTGATTGAACGTGGCGACCGCGAGCCAGTCGCCCGTGTCGTGGAGCCCGAGTCCATAGCCGTCGGCCAGCCCGAGGTGGACGAAGCGGTCCAGCACGCCGCCGGCATCGGTGGTCGCGAGACGACCACCGAAGTCGAGACCGGCGAGGACGCCGCGCCCGTCGGGCAGGACGGCGACGTCCTGGCCGCTTGGCCAAGCCGTGAAGTCGTCCCGTCTGCGGAACATCCAGGAGTCCAGCAGGACGCCGCTCGTGCGGTCGGCGCGGGCCAGTCCGCCCTCGGAGCCGGCGAAGCCGGGCAGGTTCTCGGCGTAGGGAACCCAGATCTCGTTGCCGACCAGGGCGGGCCGCGCCAGCGTCCGCCCGGAGCCGAGGGCGAGGTCGGCGGCCGGGTCGTGGGCCAGGGTCGCGATCGAGACGGCGTACACCATCCCCGAGCCGTCCACCGTCGTCACCCAGAAGTAGGTGTCGTCGGCGACGATGCCGAACGGGTAGCAGGTCCCGAAGCCCAGGGGGTCGGGCAGGGCGACCGTGGCCACGACCTGGTCCTGGTCGTCCCACACGGTCACGGTGCCGTCGTTGCTGTTCGTGACCGCGCCGTAGAGCAGGTTGCCGTTGGCGTCGTAGGCGAAGGCGACGTCCTCGGGGAACCCGCCGACCGGAATGGTGTGGAGCACCGTCTTGGTGGTCGCGTCCACGACGGCCACTACCGAGTTCGGCGCGCCGAAGCTGCCGGAGACGGCGACGTAGACGCGGTCGGTGTTCGGCTCGTAGGCGATGCCGAAGGTCCCGCCGAAGCCGGTGCCGAGTCCGCTCATCGGGATCTCGGCGGTCAGGGTCTGGGCCGCGGTGGGGGCGGCGAGGAGCGAGAGGACGGCCAGCGCGCCGAGGAGGCGGCGGCCGAGAGCGGGAACGAAGGTCAAGGGAAACCTCCTCCGGAGTCTCGTCCGGAACACGGGGTTCGGCCCGACGCACGCACAGACCCGACTGACGCCGCGCCGCGCTGGGCGGCGGACGAACACGGTGGCGGACCCGTGGGGGACTCTCACCCCCTTCCGTGGGTGCGCGGGGCAGGGAAGGGTTGGAAGGAGCGCGCCCTCGGGGCGCTCCGTCATCCTAGCACGCCCCAGCGCCGCCGGTCTGTGCTCCAGGCATCACGCCCGGTTCATTCCCGTCCCTCGTATTCGGTCTTGAGCTGCTGCAGGACGCTCGGGTCGGCGAGCGTGGTCACGTCGCCGACGGCCTTGCCGGCGGCGAGGTCGCGGAGCAAGCGGCGCATGATCTTGCCCGACCGCGTCTTCGGCAGCTCGGGGGCGAAGTGGACCGCCTCGGGGCGGGCCAGCTTGCCGATCTCGGCGGCGACGTGTTCGCGCAACTCGGCCGCGAGCGCGTCCGACGACTCGTGGCCCTGGCGCAGCAGGACGAAGGCGACGGGGGCCTGCCCCTTGAGCTCGTGGGGCACGCCGATGACCGCGGCCTCGGCCACCGCCGGATGCGAGACCAGGGCCGACTCGATCTCCATCGTGCTCAAGCGGTGGCCGCTGACGTTCATCACGTCGTCCACCCGCCCCAACACCCAGTAGTAGCCGCGCTCGTCGCGCCGCGCCCCGTCGCCCGGGAAGTAGCGCCCGGGGAAGCGCGACCAGTAGGTCTCGACGTAGCGTTCGGGGTCGCCCCAGATGCCGCGGAGCATGCCCGGCCACGGGCGCTCGACCACCAGGTAGCCCGCGCCCGGCCCCTCGATGGGGGCGCCGCTCTCGTCCACCAGCCCGGCCTTCACCCCGGGGAACGGCCGGGTCGCCGAGCCGGGCACCAGCTCGGTGATGCCGGGCAGCGGCGTGATCATGATGCCGCCGGTCTCGGTCTGCCACCAGGTGTCCACGATGGGGCAGCGCCCGCCGCCGACGACCTGGTGGTACCACGTCCACGCCTCGGGGTTGATGGGCTCTCCGACGGTGCCGAGCAACCGCAGGGTGGACAGGTCGTGGAGGTTCGGCCACTCGTCGCCCCACTTCATGAAGGCGCGGATGGCGGTCGGCGCGGTGTAGAGGATGGTCACGCCGTACTTCTCGACCAGTTCCCAGAAGCGGTCCGGGCGCGGATGGTTCGGCGCGCCCTCGTACATCAGCTGGGTGACGCCGTTGGCCATCGGTCCGAACACCACGTAGGAGTGGCCGGTGATCCAGCCGATGTCCGCAGTGCACCAGAAGACGTCCTCTTCCGCCTTGAGGTCGAACACCAGGTTGCTGGTCGCCAACACGTGCGTCAGGTAACCGCCCGTCGTGTGCAGGATGCCCTTCGGCTTGCCGGTGGTGCCGCTGGTGTAGAGCACGAACAACGGGTCCTCGCTGTCCATGGACTCCGGCGCGCACTCGGTGGACTGCCCGGCGACGACCTCGCGCCAGGAGCGGTCGCGCTCGGTCCCCGGACTGGCCGACGCCGCGCCCTCGCCGCGGTTCCACACCAGGACGTGCTCCACGCTCGGGCAATCCGCCACCGCCTCGTCCACCACCGCCTTGAGGTCGAGCACCTGGCCCCGCCGCCAGCAGGCGTCGGCGCACACCACCACCTTGGCTTCCAGGTCGTGGATGCGGTCGCGCAACGACGGCGCGCTGAAACCGGCGAACACCACCGAGAACACGGCGCCGATGCGGGCGCAGGCGAGCACCGTCATCGCGAGCTCCGGCACCATCGGCATGTAGAGGGTGACCCGGTCGCCGCGGCCGACGCCGAGCGACTTCAGCCCGTTGGCGATGCGGCAGGTGCCGGCGAGGACGTCGGCGTAGGTCAAGGTGAGCTCGTCGCCGGGCTCGCCCTCCCATTGGAACGCGACGCGCTCACCGTGCCCGGCGGCGACGTGGCGGTCCAGGCACTGGACCGAGGCGTTCAAGCGGCCGCCGACGAACCAGCGCGCCCACGGGGCGTCCCACTCGAGTACGGTGTCCCACTTCCGGTCCCAGTCGAGGCGTTCGGCCCAGGACGCCCACCAGCCCTGCCAGTCGGCTTCGGCGCGCTCGTGGACGGCGGGGTCGGAGACGTTGGCGCGGGCGGCGAACTCCGCGGGCGGAGGGAAGGTGCGTCCTTCGCGGAGCAGGGTCTCGATGGTGGGGCGGTCGGTCATGGCGTCGCGGGCCCCGGGGGGCGACGGGGCCGATGCCCGAAGATACCGCCGCCCCGACCGCGCGCCGCCGCTTCAGCGCGGCCGCCCGGCCCGTGGGCAGACCCCGCGTCGGCTGGCGAGGACGAAGCGCCCGACCTCGGCGACCTCGGCGACCTCGTCCGCGGCGAGCCGCTCGGCGACGGCGCGGTCGGCGACGCCGTTCGCATAGAGGTCGCGGAAGGCCCGGCGCAGGGCGCGGCGCGCCTCGTCGGACACTCCGGCGCGCCGCAGCCCGACCACGTTGACGCCGTGGAAGGTCGGTGGGTGGCCGCCGGTGACGATGGCGAACGGCGGGGCGTCGAGCGTCACCATGGCCCCGCCGCCGACCATGCACAGGCGCCCGACGCGTCCGTGTTGGTGGACCGCGGCGTTGCCCGACAGGATGGCGCTCGGCCCGAGCTCGGAGTGTCCGGCCAGGCAGGCGCCGTTGACCAGCACCGCCCCGGCGCCGAGACGGGCCTGGTGGCCGACGTGGCTGCCGGCCATCAGCCGCGCACCGTCGCCGACCTCGGTGACGTGGTCCGCTCCGGAATCGCTCGGGCGGTGCACGGTGACGTGCTCGTGGATCCGGACGTCGGCGCCGATGCGCACCAGTCCGCGGCCGCCGTCCCAGGCGTCGTCCTGCGGCGGCCCGCCGAGCACCGAACCGGTGCCGACGTGGGTGCGCGGTCCGACCGTCAGTCGGCCGAGCAGGTGGGCGTGCGGTCCGACCACGCAGTCGGCGCCGAGCTCCACCCCGGGTTCGATCACGGCGTAGGGGCCGACCTCGACCCCGGGACCGAGTTCGGCGCCGGGGAGGACGACGGCGGTCGGATGGACGACCGGCGGCGCGGTCTCGCGGGGGCGGGATTGCATCGGCCGGATTCTAGGGCAGAATGGGACAACGCCGGACCGGGCCCTGCGTAGGGTGGAGGCCCGGTCGCTCCGGAACCCCCTCGCCACCTTGTTCCCGCGCTCCTCCCCACCCCTCCGCGGGGCCCTCGCGGCCGCCGCCCTCCTGTTCGTCCTACCCGCTGCGGCCGCCGCCCAGGAGGACGACCTCGGCTACCGCCGCGAGTACGTCATCCAGGCCGACGCCGCCTGGATCGCGCCGGGGCGGGTCCTCTCGCCGGCCTTCGTCGGGGTGGACCGCGGCCGCATCCGTTGGGTCGCGCCCGAGAACCTCGCGGCGAACCGTCCCGCCGGGCCGTTGGGCCTCGGCGGCAAGCCGCCCCGGGTGATCCGGGTCCACGGCACGCTGGCGCCTTCCATGGTGGACGCCTGGTGCGAGGTCCGGCCGAGCGACCTCCAGGGCGACCGGCGGGCGACCCCGGTGCGTGAGGTCGCGGACTCGCTGCCGGCCCAGCGTCCGTTCGAGGACCCGGCCCTCGCCGCCGCCGTCGCCGCCGCCCGCGAGGCCGGTTTCGGCGCGATGTGGGTGTCGCCGGGCGGGCGCGCCCTGCGCACCGGGGTCGGCGTGGCCTGCACCTTCGGCGCCCACGACCTGCCCGCCGCGGCGGGGAGCACCGGGCTCGACTTCGTCGTCGGCGTCTCCGTGCTCGGCGCCTCCGGGTCGTACGCGGTCGAGGACCTGGCCGACGCCTTCGACGAGGCCGAGGGCTGGCTCGACGAGTGGGACGACTACCAGGAGAAGCTCGAGAAGTACGAGAAGGATCTCGAGAAGTACCGCGAGAAGCTGGCCAAGTGGAAGGAGGAGAAGGCGAAGCACGAGGAGGCCGCTGCGGCCGGTGACGCCGGCGACGGCGACGGCCAGGGGAAGGGGAAGGCCAAGGAGGAGGGCGCGCCCGAGCCGCCGAAGCGGCCGCAGCGGCCGCTGCCTCCGAAGCGCGAGCTGGCCCGGGACCAGCTCCTGGCCGCGCTGCGGGGCGAGCACCTGGTCCGGGTGCGCGCCGACGACGTCGCCGACCTGCGCGCCGTGATCGCCCTCCGAGAGGAGTACGGGCTCGACCTGGTGGTCCTGGGAGGGCGCTGGGCCGACGAGGTCGCCGACGAACTGGCCGCGGCCGAGATCCCCGTGGTCCTGTCGCTGCGGGACGCCGAGGGCGACGACTTCCCCGAGCGCAGCCTGGCGGCCCGCTTCCGGCGGCTCCGCGCGGCCGGGGTCGAGGTCGCCCTGGCCTCCGGCGGCGGTCAGGCCGACCAGGCCGCGGCCCTGTTGCGGGCGGGAAGCCTGGTCGCCGACGGCGCCGACCCCGACGAGGTCTGGGCCGCCCTCACCGTGGTGCCGGCGCGCATCCTCGGACTCGGCGAGCGTCATGGACGCATCGCCCCAGGTGCCTCCGCGAGCCTCCTCCTCTTCGAGGGTTCGAGCCCCTTCGACCTCTCGGCCCCGTTCCGCAGCCACAAGCCGCGCTGATGCGAATCCTCCGCCCCCTCGCCCTCTCCCTCCTGTCGCTCTTCGCCGCTTCGGGGCTGGGGGCCCAGGAAGACGGTCGGCCCGCGACCGTCGCCCTCCTCCCCGACGCGGTGGTCGGCGCCGACGGCGCGCTCGAAGAGGGCGTCCACGTGGTCGTCCGCGGCGACCGCATCGTCGCCGTCGGCGAGGCGCCCCAGGGCGCTCGCGTGGTGCGGCTGCGCGGCGTGCTCTCCGCCGGCATGGTGGACGCCTTCGGGGTCGGCTCGCGCCGCGTCACCGACGACGCGTGGCGGACCAGCCCCGACCTGCGCGCCGCCGACGGTCTCGACCTGGACGCCGAGCGCTGGACCGACCTCCTGGCGCAGGGGGTCACCACGGTGCACCGCGCGCCCGAGCCGAGCAACGTGCTCTCGGGTTGGGGCGCGCGCGTCGTGCCCGGCGATCCCGCCCGCGTCGCCGACGCGGAGCTCGGCTTCGTCGCTTCGCTCGCGGCCTCCTGGGTCGCCGACGCGCGCCGCGGGCCGTCCTCGTCCGCCGGTGCCCGCGAGCTGCTCGCCGACCGCCTGCCCGGCATGGCCTCCGCTCTGGCGGGCCATCCGCTCTTCGTCGTGGTCGCCGCCGCCGACGAGGTCCGGGCGGCGCGCGAGCTGGCGGCGGAGGCCGGACTGGCCGAGCGCCTCGTCTTCGTCGCCCACGGCGACGCCGGCTCCTACCTCGGTGCCGCGCGGGGCAGTGCCGTGTGCCTGCCGGCGCCGCGCGGCGGCTCCGACCTCGCCCGCCGCGCCGAGACCTGGCGGCGGCTCCACGACGCCGGGTTCCAGCCCGTCTTCGGCACCCTCGACGGGGCCGGCGACCCCGGCGCCCTGCGCCGCGCCGCCCAGCTCTGGGCCCGGGCCACCCGCGACCCGGCTTCGGCCTGGGCCGCCGTCACCTCGCGCGCGGCTGCGGTGCTCGGGCTCGAGGGCGAGGTCGGCAGCCTGACCCCCGGCGCCCGCGCCGACCTCGTGCTGTGGAGCGGGCATCCGCTCGACGCCGCCTCGCGCGTGCTCGCCGTGACCGTCGGCGGCGAGCCGGCCTGGAGCCGTCTCCACGAACCCGTCCCCGTCCGCACCCGATGATCCTCTCCGCACTCCTCTCCATCCTGTCGTCCCCGGCTCTGCCGGCTCCGCCGGTCGCCCCGGCGCAGGAGCCGCTGACCCTGACCGCCGAGCGGGTCCACCTCGGCGACGGTCGGGTCCTGGAGGGCGCCACCGTCACGCTGGAGGGCGGCAAGGTGGTCGCCGTCACCCCGGCCCCCGACGCCGCGGCCACCGTGCCCGGCGCCGTGCTCACCCCCGGACTGGTGGACCCGTACTGCTTCCTCGGCGTCGGCGCCGCCACGGTCGAGGAGTCGCGCGAGGTCACGCCCGCCGCGCGCGTCGTGGACGGCGCCCGTCTCGACGACCCCGCCCTGGCCAACGCCTGGGAGTGGGGGGTCACCACCGCCTACCTGTCGCCCGACAGCCTCTCCGTGATCGGCGGCCTCGGCGCCGTCGTCAAGACTGCGGGCGGCGAACCCGCCGACCTGTTCGCGGCCGACGGTGCGGCGATGCGGGTGCTGGAGCCGGAGGCGGGGCTGCGCGTCGCCATCTCGGTGGACAGTTTCTTCGACAACTTCACGCCGAGCGGGCGCTTCACCAACTCGTACCACGCGCGTCGTCCCAACACGCGGATGGGCTCGGTGTGGTTGGTCCGCGAGGCCTTCTACGCCGCGCAGGCCTACCGAGAGGCGCGCGCCGCCGATCCCGAGGTCGCCGAGGACCCCGAGCTGGAAGTCCTGGTCGCCGCGTTGGAGGGCCGGGTCCCGGTCCGCTTCCTGGCGCGCCGCGCCCACGACGTCCAGACCGCGTTGCGGCTCAAGGACGAGTTCGGGTGGCCGCGGCTGGTGATCGAGGAGGCCGCCGAGTCCTACCTGGTCCCCGAGCTGCTCGCCGAGACCGACGGGGTGGCCGTGGTCTGCGGCCCGTTGGCCGACGCTCGGGCCCGGGTCCTCGCCACCGGCCCGCGGCGCGAGGCCATGGCCGAGGCGCTCGACCCGCCCGAGATCTGCTGCGAGGACCAGGAGGTCCACGACCCCTACCTGGCCCACGCCGAGGTCGGCGACCTCTCGGGCACCCTGCACGACCCGCCCGCGTTCCTCGCCGACGTGCTGCTCGCCACCCTGCCCCGCTACGGGTTCGCCAGCGGTTTCGCCGCCGGCCGCGTCCGCGAGGCGGAGCGCTCCACTCCGGCCTCGCCCGGGCTGCTCGCTGCGCACGGCGTTCCCGTCTTCCTGGCCGCGGGCGAGGGTTACGGGGCCGCCGACACCGAGGCCGGGCTGATGGCCCAGGCCCGCACCGCCGTGCGCTGGGGGCTGCCGCTCGAGCGCGCCGTTCCGATGGTGACCCACGACGCGGCCGAACTGCTCGGCGTCGGCGACCGGGTCGGGCTGCTCGCCCCCGGCTACGACGCCGACCTCGTGCTCTGGTCCGGCGACCCGCTGGACCCCGCCTCCCGACCCCTGCTCGTCGTCGTGGACGGGCGGGTCGTCCTCGACCGCCGCTCCCAGGACTGAACCATGCGTCCCCTCTCCCTCCTGCTCTGCTCCCTCGCCCTGACCGCCGCCGTTCCGGCGCAGCAGGGCTCCATCGCCGTGCGCGTCGGCAAGGCCTTCCTGCCCGACGGCAGCGTGGTCCAGGACGCGACCCTGGTCGTCCGCGACGGGCGCGTCGCCGCCTTCGGGCCGGCGGCCGACGTCGAGGTCCCCTTCGACGTGGTGTTGCACGAGCACCCCGACGCCGTGTTGTGGACCGGGTTCTACGAGGCCCACACCTCGAACGGCATGGACCGGCCGAACGAGAACGTGCCGATCGCGCCGTTCCTGGACGTCAAGGACTCCATCGACCCGGTGAGCTTCTTCTTCGAGGACTCGCTGCGCCGGGGCACGGTGGCGATGGCCGTGGTGCCCGGCAACGACACCGTGATCGGCGGCCGCGGCCGCGTGGTCGCGCCGCACGGCATGACGGTCGAGGACATGACGCTCGAGGCCGATGTGGGCGTCAAGATCGCGATCGGGCCCAAGCGCGGCTGGAGCCGCAGCGCGCAGCTGGCGGAGCTCCGCGAGGCCGAACTCGAGCTGGCGCGCGACCTGAAGGAGATCGGGGCCAGGTTGTTGCACGAGTCCGAGACCCGCGCCGATCGCGGCGAGGAGCCCGACGAGGATCGGGCGCCGGGGGGCTTCGTCCGCTTCGGCGACGACTTCCCGGGCAAGGAGCTCATCACCGAGGACGACCTGGACGACACCCAGCGCGGGCTGGTCCGGATCCTGAACGGCGACGAGCGGCTCTGGGTGTGGGCGCCGCAGGCCACCGACCTGGTCCACGCCCGCCGTTGGCTGGAGGACCGCGGCCTGCTCGGCAACAGCACCTTCGTGGTGACGAGCGCGGCCCACGAGGCCGCCGACCAGCTCGCCGAGATGGGGCGCCCGGTGGTCCTGCTCGGTGACCCGTGGCACGTGGTCCGCGACCCGGTCACCCGTGAAGAGGTGCGGACCTTCGCGCCGAAGGCGTTCCACGAGGCCGGCGTCACCTTTGCGTTGACCCCCGACCGCAGTCGCCTCGGCCCGGACCGGCTCGCCTACCAGGCGGCGCTGGCGATCCGCGAGGGCGTGCCCGCGCCGGTCGCCCTGGCCGCCGTGACCACCGTGCCGGCGGCGATGTGGGGGTTGGAGGACCGCCTCGCGAGCTTCGCCGAGGGCGCCGACGGCACCTTCGTCCTGCTCGACGCCGAGCCGCTCGACCCGGTGAGCCACGTGCTGGAGGTCTGGGTGCAGGGCGAGAAGGTCTACGATCGCAACACCGACGAACGCCTGCAGCGGCTCCTGGAGGGTCGCCGCAACTGATGGCGCCCGCTCCCCCTCGCTCCGGCAGCCTGACGCCGTTCCTGGTCGGGCTCGCGCTGTCGCTCGGCGTCGCGGGCGCCGCCGCGGCCGTGGGCCACGGCGGGGTCGCCGAGGGCGACCCCCGACCCGAGGTCGTCGCCTACCACGCGGCGCGCATCCACACCGGCGACGGCATGGTGGTGGAGGACGCGTGCCTGATCGTCGAGGACGGCAAGGTGGTGGACGTCGTCCGGCGCGACGAACTGCCGCCCTTGATGCCGGTGGTCGAACTCGGAGAGAGCGTCCTCGCGCCGGGTTTCGTCGCCGTGGACTCGACCCTGACCGGTGTCGTCGGCCGCGGCGATCGCTCCATCGGCGCGCTGCGGCGCGCCTTCGACGACTGGGACCCGTTCGCCGACCCCAACGAGGTGCTGGCGCACGGCATCACCACCGTGTACCTGTCGCCGGCCCGCGGCCGCCTGGTGGGGGGGCGCGGCGCCGTGGTCAAGGTGGCCGGCGGACGGCGGGTCCTGAAGGAAGAGGCCGACCTGCGGGTGGACCTGACCTCGGCCGCGCTGCATCCGCCGGACTACTTCCGGCCGCCGATCCCGCCGACCAGCGAGAACCCCATCCTGCCGGCCGAGGTGCAGCCGCCGAACACCCTGGCCGGCGCCGTCCTGGCGCTGCGCGAGGCGCTCACCGAAGCGCGCGACCGCGGCCTCGACGCGGCCGACCCGAACGTGGTCGGTCTCGCCGAGTGGCTCGGCGCCGGCGGTCCGGTGCGTTTCGTGGCCCGTGACGAGGAGGAGTACGCCGCCGCCGCCGCGCTCGCCGCCGAGTTCGGCCTGAAGTGGTTCGTGGACGGGCTCGACCGCACCGAGTCCGACTTCGCTCCCGCCACGGACGCCCCGCCGCCGCTCGGCGTGGTGCTGGCGGTGCCGGTGCCCGCCTCGCCGAGCGACGCCTTCGCCGCCCGCGAGCAGGTGCGCCATCCCTACCTCGAAGGCGCCACGGGGCCCATCGCCGTTCGGCCGGACGGGGGGTCGTGGACCTGGTTGCTCGAGGCGGTCGGCGTCGCGGTGAGACGCGGACTCGCCCCCGAGATGGCCACCGCCGCGATCACGCGGGCGCCGGCCGCCTTCCTCGGGGTGGACGACCGCGTCGGCGCGCTGCTGCCCGGACGCGACGCCGACTTCGTCGTCCTCTCGGACGACCCCGGCAGTCCGGCGGCCCACGTCCTCCAGGTCTTCGTCGAAGGCGAGCGGGTCTGGGACACCGACCTCCTCACCATGGCCCTGGACCCCGACGACCCGGCGCGGGACCTCGCCGAGGCGGTGCTGGTCCGGGCCGGCACCCTGTGGCCGGGCGATGGACCGCCGCTGACCGGCGGGGTCGAGGTCCTGATGCGCGGCGGGCGCATCGTGGAGGTGGGCCGGCACCTCGCCGCCCCTCCCGGTACCCGGGTCTTCGACGCCGGCCCCGAAGCGCACCTCGCTCCCGGCTTCGTGGACGCCCGCTCCACCTTCGCGGTGGGCGGCGTGTCGGACCCCCGGGCCGACCTCGCCCGCTTCGCCGCCGGTTCGCTGACGTCGCGGTCGTGGCTGCCCCTGGCCCGCGCCGGGGTCACGACCATCGTCGCCGCACCGGGCCGTTGGTCGCTCGGCGGGTCCCGCGCCGCCTTCCTGAAGACCGCCGCCGTCGGCGCCGACGACGCCGCGCTGCCCGAGCGTTCCGTGGTCTTCGTGGACCTCGTGACCAACGACCACGCCGGTCTGCGCGAGGCGCTCGAGAAGCAGCTCGAGAAGGCGCGGAAGTACGAGCAGAAGTGGGAGGAGTGGCGCAAGAAGCGCGCCGAGTGGGAGGCCCGGCAGGCCGAGGAGCAGGCCGCGAAACGGGCCGAGCGCGAGCGTGCGCTGCGCCTTCGGCTGGCCCAGGGATCGGTGCCGGAGAGCGCCGAAGAGCCTGCGGAAGAGGAGGGCGCCGAAGAGGAGGCCGCCGCCCCGCAGGAGGAGGAGGCCAAGCCGGTGGACCCGATCAACGGGCTCTGGGAGGGGACCATCGAGTCCGAGTTCCTCCCCGAGCCGGTGGCGGTGCTGCTGCGGCTGCACCACGAGGGGACCAGCCTCACCGGCATCTTCTCGTCGCCGGACGACCCTTCGGGGGAGACCCTGGAGCTGGACGGAACCTGGGACCCGAAGTCCAAGACCATCCACTTCGAGCTGCCGACCGAGGTCGGGGTCGCGGTGCTGGAGGGCGTGGTCACGGCGCCGGATTCCATGGACGTCTCCATCGAGCTCGAGGGCATCGGTTCGGTGGACTTCACCATGACCCGCATCGAGGTGGAGGAGGCCGGCGCGGCGCCGAAGCGCAAGCGCGTCGAGAAGGACGAGGGCCCGCCGCCGCCGAACGTGGACTGGCGCCTCGAGGGCTGGCGCGACCTGCTCGAGGGGCGCGCCGTCGCGGTGGTCCGCGTCGCCCGCGCCGACGAGGCCGAGGTCGCCCGCGAGCTCCTCACCGCGGCCGAGATCCCCTTCCTCTTCGCGCCGCGCGCGTGGGGCGGCGACAGCGGCATCGAGCCGTCCGCGCTCGCCGGCGCCCGCGGCGCCGTGGTGCTCCAGCCCTGGCGGGTCCGCGTCGGACTGCTCGAGCGCAGTCCCGCGGCCGAGCTCCTCGCCGCCGGGATGCCGGTGGCCTTCGGCAGCGACGCCGCGCGCGGCTCGGCCAGCCTGCCCGACGCCCTGGCTTCCCTGGCGCGGGTCGGGGTCGGCCCCGAGGAGGCGTTGCGGGCGGTGACCGCGGGCGCCGCCGACCTGCTCGGCGTGGGTGACCGCATCGGGCGTCTCCGGCCGGGTCGCGACGCCGACGTCGTGGTCCTCGACGGCCCGCCCTTCGTGCTGGGGACCGAGGTCCTCCGCGTCTTCGTCAACGGGCGCCCCGTGCCCACCGAACCCTGACCCGTCGTGTCGCGCATCCCCTTCGCCTTCCTGATCACCGCCCTCGCTGCGGTCGCCCCGGTCTCCGCCCAGGAGGCCGACGGGCCCGTCGCCTACCGCGCCGCCAAGGTCTATACCGCCGACGAAGCCGGCATGATCGACCAGGGCCTGCTGCTGGTCGCCGCCGACGGCAGCATCGCCTGGGTGGGACGCGCCGCCGAGGCCGAGCTCGACCCCGAGGTTCCCGTGGTGGACCTCGGCGACGCATGGCTGGTGCCGGGGCTGATCGAGCCGCACTGCCACGTCGCGGGGTCGTTGCGCGACCTCAACGACATGGTGTTCCTGACCAACCCAGAACTCGAGACCGAAGCCATCGTCGAGCCGGGCAACGAGTACTTGAAGGACGCCGTCGCCGGCGGGGTCACCACCGCGCTGTTGATCCCCGGCTCGGGGACGAACTTGAGCGGCTTCGGCACCCTGGTCAAGACCGCCGGCGACACCCAGGAGGAGATGATCGTGCGGTCGCCCGGCTCGCTGAAGGTGGCGCAGTCCGGCAACCCCGAGCGCTACTCGTGGTTCGTCGGGCGCGCCTTGATGAACTGGAACACCCGCGACACCCTGGAGAAGGGGCTGGCCTGGGCCGAGGCCTACCGTGAGGGGAGGGCCGAGTGGGATCCGAAGTGGGCCAACTTCGTCGGTCTCGAGGACGACACGGTTCCGGTCAGCGTGCACACCCAGATCTACCAGGTCGTGCTCGAGACCCTGGTGATGCAGGTCCAGGAGCTCGGGCTGTCGAGCTTCGTGGACCACGGCACCTTCGACGGCTACAAGACCGCCCCCCTCGCGGCCGCGCTCGGCGTGCCGGTGATGAACGGGCCGCGCCAGTTCTGGTTCGACCGCTCGACCTCGCGCATCGTGGGATGCGCCGCCGGGTGGTTCGCCGAGGACGGCATCGTGCTCGGCTACAACACCGATGCGCCCGTGGTGCCCCAGGAGGAGTTGCCGTTGCAGGCGGCGATGGGGGTGCGGCTCGGGGCCGGTGATTCCGAGGACGCGCTCCGCGGCATGACCGCCAACGCCTCCAAGGCGCTGCTCATCGAAGACGTCGCCGGTCGCCTCGTCCCCGGCCTGGACGCCGACTTCGTGGCCTGGAGCGGAGACCCGGTGGACCCGCGTTCCTTCGTCGTCGCGACCTGGGTCCGCGGCGAGAAGGTCTACGACGCCGTGGAGGACGGCCGCCGCTTCTGAACCGACGACCATGCTCTGCTCCCTCTTCCTCGTCCTGCTCCAGACCGGCGACGCCGCGCCGGGGCGGGTGCTCGACGTCGGCGTGGCGCTGACGATGGACCAGCGGCGGGTGGTGCGCAACGCCCGCATCCTGGTCCGCGACGGGCGCATCGTGGCGGTAGGGCGGCAGGACGAGATCGAGGCCCCCGAGGGTTGGGAGGAGTTCTCCTATCCCGACGCCTACGCCTTTCCCGGTGGGGTGGACCTCCACTCGCACACCCAGACCGGCGGTTGGGGCGACATCAACGACATGGTCAACCCGGACAACCCCGAGTTGCGCACGCTCGACACCATCGTGCCGGGGAACGACCTCTACCGTGACGGTGTCGCCGCCGGGGTGACCACGGTCAACGCCATTCCCGGCTCGGGCACCAACATCTCGGGTGCGGGTACCCTGGTCCGTCTCGAGGACACCATCGTGGTGGACGAGGCGGTCCTGCGGTTCCCCGGCTCGGTCAAGGTCGCGCAGGGCTACAACCCGGAACGCCGCCAGGGCGACCTCGGCGCCACCCGCATGGGGATGTGGTACATGCTGCGGTGGTGGTTGGACCGCGCCCGGGAGGCGCGCGACGAGCCCGGCCCGCACCCCGACGTCGAACACCTCATCGGCATCTACGAGGAGCACCACCCGTTCCTGGTCCATACCGCCGGCGCCCGCGACAGCTTCGGGACGGTGCGGATGTTCCAGGTCGAGGCCGGGGTGCCGACCATCGTCAGCCACGGCACCTTCAACGGCTACCGCGCCGCCGAAGCGATGGCCGACCTCGGCGACGTCGCGGTCAACCTCGGGCCGCGGAACTACGACTTCTCCTTCAACCAGATGGCGCGCTTCGTGGGCATCGTTCCCGCTTACCTGGAACGCGGCGTCACCAACGTCTCGGTGCAGACCGATGCGCCGGTGGTCCCCCAGGAGGAGTTCTTCCTGCAGGCCGCTCTCGCCGAGCGGCTCGGCGCCGACCCCTGGGAGGCGCTCGAATCCATCAACTGCGACCCCGCCGACCAGATCGGGATGGGGGACCGCATCGGCCGGCTGCGCCCCGGCTTCGACGCCGACGTCGTGGTCAAGGCCGGCCCTCCCCTCGACCCGCGCACCCCGGTCCTGCTGGTCTGGATCGAGGGCGAGACCGTCTACGACGTGCGCGACGGACAGCGCTACTGACATGATCCTGCTCTCCCTCCTCGTGAGCCTGCCGGCGTGGTCGCCGGCGGCGTTCCCCCAGCAAGAAGAGGCTCCGCCGCGCGGGCGCGCCGAGGCCTGGCGCCTCGACGAGGTCCGCACCCTGGACGGCGAGACCCTGGAAGACGTCACCATCCTGGTCCGCGACGGCGTCATCGAGCGCATGGGGCAGGCCGTGGTGGTGCCGGCCGGGGCTCGGGTCCACGACCTCCGCGGCCGGGACATGGTCGCGACCCCGCCCCTGGTGCTGCCGCACGCCGACTTCCTGGTCTCCGACCGTCGCGGGCGGGGCAACCACAGCCAGTACGTGGCGGCGGACTCGGTCTGGCTGGGCGAGGACTGGGCCGAAACGCTCCTGGAGGAGGGCATCCTCGTCGTCGGCGTGGACCCGCCCGGCTCGGGGCTGCCCGGGCGGACCTCGGTCCTGCTGGTGGACCCCGAGCAGCGTCGTCGTCCCGAACCGCTGGTCGCCGACCTCCACCTGGTGGTCACGGTCACCACCAACGCGGCGGCCGTCAAGCTGGTGCGCCAGGCCCTCGAGCAGGGCGAGAAGGCCATCGAGAAGGAGGAGAAGGCGCGCAAGGAATGGGAGAAGGCGCGCCGCGAGTGGGAGGAGAAGCAGAAGGCCAAGGAGGCCGAGCAGGGCTCCGGCAAGGAGGGCGACGGAGGCCAGGGCGGCGAGCAGGGCTCCGGCGGGGCCGCCGCCGGGGGGGACGGCGACGGTGCGGCCGAGGAGGAGGCGCCGCCGGAGGAGTTCGAGCCCCCGGAGATCGCGCCCTCGCTGCGCGCCGTGGTCGAGTGGCTGCGCCAGGAGCGGGTCGCCCGGGTCCAGATCGGGTCTGCCGCCGACTGGCTCCATTGGCGCGACGTCCTCGGAGAGCGCGCCCTGCCCTACGAGTTGGTGCTGCGCCACCCCCTCGGCACCAACCTGGTCGAGGTCGTGGACGACCTGGCTGCCGCGGCCGTTCGGGTGGACGTGCCCGCGCGGATCTCGTTCCTGCCCTACACCAGGATCCGGGTGAACCTGCCCGCCGAGCTGGCTGCGGCCGGCGTCGAGCGCCTGGTCCTGTCGCCGCCCTCCCTCGACCTGCGCGGTGTGCGCGACTGGCGGATGGCGGTGGCCGAGGTCGTCGCCGAGGGGTTGGACCCCGAGGTCGCGCTCCGCGCCGTCACCGTCGAGCCCGCCGCCTCCCTCGGGCAGGAGGAACTGGTCGCGCCGCTGGCGGTCGGCGGCCCGGCCACCTTCACCATCTGGGAAGGCGACCCGCTGGACCCGCTGGCGCGGGCCCGGTTCGTCGTCCATTCCGGCGAGGTCGTCTACGACCGCGCTGCAGCCGAGGCCTCGGAGACCCTGCGATGAACCCCCTGCTCCTGACCTTCGTCCTGTTCGCCGGACCCGTCCCGGCGTCGCTTCCCGTCCAGGAACCGCCGGCCGGCGAGGAGGCCGAGGAAGCCGCGCCAGCTGCCGAGGAAGCGGCCGAGGCGCCCGTCGAAGAGGCTGCGGAGTCCGCCGAGGAGAGCCCCTGGTTGGCGGTCGTCGGCGGCGACGTCCACACCGTGACCCGCGGGGTGATCCCCGACGGCACCGTGCTGTGTCGCGACGGTCGCATCTTCGCGGTCGGCCGCGACGTCCGCATCCCCGAGGGCGCGCGGGTGCTGCGGGTGGACGGGATGCAGGTCTATCCCGGACTGGTCGCCGCCGATTCGCGCGGCTTCGTCCGGGGCCGCGGTCGCGACGCGGTGGACTCCTTCGACCCCTTCTCGTTGCAGGTGGACCTCGCGCTGACCGGCGGCCTGACCACGGTGTTCGGCTCCGGCATGGTCGTGAAGCTGACCCGCGGTAGTCTCGATGGCTACGCGGTGCGGGTGAACCCGTTCGTGACCCTGAACGTGTCGCCGACCAGCCCGGGGGGGCGGCGTTCGGCGCGCGAACGCTTCGGCAAGGCCCGCGACTTCCTGCGCGAGCTCTCCGATTGGCAGCTGCGCAAGGACCTCGGCGAGGACGTCGGCGAGGCGCCCGAGCCCGAGGGCGTGGACGAGGACGCCTTGGCGCTACTGCGCGGCGAGAAGACCGCGCGCTTCAACGCCAACGACCTCAAGGACCTGATCGCGATCTGCGAGTTCCTCGAGGAGTATCCGATGAAGTCGGTGGTGTACGGCGGCCGCGAGGCCTGGATCGTGGCCGGGCGACTCGGGCGCGCCGGCGTGCGGATGGTCATCCACGCCCGCGACAAGCGCTGGGCCGACCCGGACCTGAACCGGCCGAGCGGCTGGAGCATCGAGAACGCCCGCATCCTGTGGGAGCACGGAGTCGAGTTCGCCATCGTCCCGGCCCAGGCGTCGGTCTCCACGATGGGCATCATGGGGCGCGACCTGATGACCCTGCCGATCGAGGCCGACTTCGCGATCCGCGGCGGCCTGCCCCAGGAGGCGGCCCTCGAGGCCATCACCCTCGACGCCGCCAAGGTCCTGGGGGTGGACCACCGACTCGGGTCCATCGAGCCGGGCAAGGATGCGGACCTGGTGATCTGCGACGGCGACCTGTTCCACTACCGCACCTTCGTGCAGTGGACCGTCGTCAACGGCCGCGTGGTGTACGACAAGCAGGAGCGGCCCTACTTCGCCCACGTGCGCCCGCGCCCCGAGATCGCTCCGGAGGAAGCCTTGCAGGCTCTCGAGGAAGCGCTCTCCGGTGACGGAGACGAGGCGGCCGTCTCCACCGAGGACGAGTCGGGCCCCGGGGAAGGGGCCGCGGGCGGGGCCGATGGTGAGGCCGACGACGAGGCCGAGCACGGCGCAGAGGCCGAACGGACCGCCGGTTCCGGTTCCTGAAGGTTCGGCCCTGGTCGTGGGCGGAGACTGCGGCATAATCGGGGCCCCGCGGTCGCCCCCCGCCGCGGCGCCCCCTCCCCATGGCCAACCCGTTGCTGGAAGTCGGCCGGCGCGCGCCGGCATTCACGCTCAAGGACGATCGCGGTGGACGCGTGCGGCTCACGGAGTGGAAGGGGCGGTGGGTCGTCCTGTTCTTCTACCCGAAGGCGATGACGCCGGGGTGCACCTCGGAGGCTCGCGACTTCGAGGCGCTGCGTCCCGAGTTCGAGGAGGAGGGCGCTGTGCTCTTCGGGTTGAGCCCCGACCCGGTCGAGAAGCTGGCGGAGTTCCGCGAGCGCGAGGGGCTGGGCATGCCCCTGCTCGCCGACCGCGACGCCCGGGTCGCCGCCCGCTACGGGGTGTGGCGCGAGAAGCGCAACTACGGCCGCACCTACCTGGGACTGGTCCGCTCCACCTTCCTGCTCGACCCGGCGGGGCGCATCGCCGCGCTGTGGGACAACGTGCGGGTGCGCGGGCACGTCGCCAAGGTGCTGGATCGACTTCGGGAGGAGCGGAGCCGCTGACGTCCCGATGGGTGACCGCTTCCGCGACCTGCTCGACCGGGTGGGCGGTGCGTTGACCGGGCGGGGGCCCCATCACCTCGAGGAGGAGGAGGCCGAGTGGGCCTTCGGGCGGTTGCTCTCCGGCGAGGTCTCGCTGGTCCGCGCCACCGCCTTCCTGCTCGCGCTCCGAGCCAAGGGGCCGACTCCCGAGGAACTCTCCGGCTGCGCCCGCGCCGCCCGGTCGCGCATCCGCTTCCCCGAACTCCCGCCGGGGACCGTGGTGCTCTCCACCAGCCGACGCGGCAAACGGCGCTCTCCGCCGCTCGGGCTCGCCGCTGCGGCTGCGGCCTCGGCCTGCGGCGTTCCGGTGCTCGTCCTGGCTCCGCCCGGGACGGCCGGGGGCGGGACCACCCTCGGCGACGTCTGGGTCGAGGCCGGTGGCGGGCTCCGGGCGGCCCCGGAGGCGGTCGCGGCCGCCCTGCGAGCGGACGGCTTCGCGGTCTGGTGCCCTTCCGAGGCCGATCCGGGTTGGCATCCCCTGCAGGAGATCGAGGAAGACCTCGGCCTGCGGCTCCTCCCCGACGTCGTCGCCAAGCTGCTGCTGCCCGAGGGTTGCCCGGTGATGGTCGCGGCGATGCACGGCCCGGTCCTGGGGCGGGCGGGCGATGCGCTGCAACGCCTCGGCCACCCGCGCGGCCTCATCCTCCAGGGGGTCGAGGGTTCCCTGGACCCCGCGCTGTCGCGGACCACGCGCGGTTTGTGGCTGGCGGACGGCCACAGCGGCCCGCTCCGCATCCGCCCCGAGGACCTCGGCCTCGGCCCCCAGGAGGAGCCGGCGCTCGCCGAGGGCGCCGAGCCGGCGCGGGCCGCCTTGAACGCCACGCGGCGCGCCTTCCTCGGTCGCCCCGCCGCCGAGGCCTTGGTCGCCGCCCTCGGCGCCGCCTGCATCCTGTCGTTGGCGCGCGAGGTCGCCACCCTGGCCGAGGCGCTGGCCGAAGCGCTGGACGCACTGGACACCGGGGCGGCGGAGCACCGCTTCCAGGCGGCGCTCGGGCGCTCCTGACGGAACCTGGACACCCAGGGTGTGCTTCGGGGGGGGGGCGGAG
>JALUVI010000259.1 GCA_027020785.1 Planctomycetota bacterium
GACCGGCGTGCCGCCGGCGAGTTCGACGGAGAGGGTGCGGCCGAGTTCGGTCTCGAGCCGCGCCGCGAGGTCGTGCGCCAGCGCCGCCAGGACGACGGCCCGCTCGCGTCCGACCCGGGCGTCGGGCGAGTCGTCGAAGACGGAGCGCTCGAGCCCGTCCCACACCCGCACCGCCGCGTCGAAGTCGCCGGCGGCGAGCAGGGCCTCGCTGCGCGCCGCGGCCGGGGGCACGGCGGCCAGGGCCAGACGGCGGCGGGCGGCGGCGGTGCGGTTCTCGAGCGCCACCCGGGCCACCCGCAACCGGCCCGCCGGGTCGGCGCCGCCCGGGCCGAGCGGGAACGCGTCCACCCGCAGGCCGGCGCGCCGCCACGACTCGCGAACGCCCTGACTCCAGGCCTCGCCGTCGAAGCGACCGGCGAGGACGTCGTCCTCGGCGTCGGCGACGGCCTGCTCGAGCAACTCCTGGGCCCGGGCCGCTTCGCGCTCGGCGGCCGCGGCCAGGGCCGCGGCGGCGGCCTCCAGCCAGGACGCGCGCGCCGCCGACGCCGCCTCGCGGTCGAGGGTGTCGGGGACGCCGAGGCGCGCCGTCGCTTCCAGCCGCGCCCGGGCATCGAGGAAGCGGCCTTCGGCGAGGGCGCGGTCGAAGGCGTGGACGTGCGGCGCCAGCCAGTCGGTCGGCCCCTGCGGGGGCGGCGGCGGCCCCGGCGCGCCGTCCCTCGAGGCCGTGGGTGCGGCGCCGGCGGACTCGGGGCCGACCGCGACGCCTCCTTCCCCGGCGTCGCCGCCGCCGGCGCCGCCGGCGCTCCAGCGGGGCAGGAGGAACGGGACCAGCGTGGCCGTCAGCAGGACCGCGACGACCGCCGCCGCCACCCGGCGCCGCCGCCGCCGTCCAGCGCGGGTGGCCAGCTTCGGGCGCCGTCCCAGGAGCACGCGCCCGAGGTCGCGGCCGAGCTCGGCCGGCCCCGGATAGCGCCGGTCGGGGTCCTTCGCCATCGCCGTGGCGACCACCCGGCGCAGGCCCTCGGGCACCGTCGCGGGCAACGGCTCGGGCTCCTCGTGGAGGACGCGGTGCAGCACCTCGCCGACGCCGCGGCCGAGGAACGGCGGCGCTCCGCTCAAGGCGTGGTGGAGCGTGGCGCCCAGACTGTAGACGTCGGCCTGCTCGTCCACCCCGCTCGGGTCGCGCGCCTGTTCCGGGCTCATGTAGGCCGGCGTCCCGAGCGCGGCGCCGTGCCGCGTCAACGCCGGGTCCTCCTCGAGTCGGACCAGGCCGAGGTCGGCGAGCACCGCGCCGCGCTCGGGATGGAGGAGCACGTTGTGCGGTTTGACGTCACGGTGGACGGCGCCGTGGCGGTGCAACCGAGCCAAGGCGCGCGCGAGCTGCATGCCGTAGCGCGCCGCCTGCTCCCAGGGCAGCGGGCCCGACTCCAGCGCGGCGCGCAGGGTCGGCCCCGGGACGTACTCGAGCAGGAGCGCGGGGCGACCGCCCACCTCGCACTGACCGAAGGCCCGCACCAGGCTGGCGTGCTCGATCTCGCCGAGGAGCCGCGCTTCGCGCGCCCAGCGCTCGCGCAGCTTGGGATGGCGCGCCACGCTGGCCCGCAACACCTTGAGCGCATAGCGACGTCCCTCGCCGTCCTCGACCAGGTACACGGTGCTGGTCGGCGAAGCACCGAGCTTGCGGACGTGGCGCAGGCCGCGGGGCAGCTCCAGCCCCGCCTGCGCCGGGTCGCCGGGGTCGCTCATGAATCGTCGGCGGCGTCCGGCGACGCCGGGTCGCCGCCGATCCCGTACTTCTCGATCTTGCGCTGCAGGGCGAACCGGGTGATGCCGAGCAACCGCGCCGCCTGGGTGCGGTTGCCGGGCGCGCGGCGCAGCGCGTCCTCGATGGCGGCGCGCTCCAGCGCGGCGACGCGCTCCGGCAGCGGCAGCCGGGGGTCGCCGATGACGGCCTCGGCGCCCGCGGGCGGGGCCTCGCCGCCGGTGACGTCGGCGCTCAACTCGGCGGCGGTGACGGGCCCCTCGCCGAGCAGGACCAGCCGCCGCATCTCGTTGCGCAGCTGGCGCACGTTGCCCGGCCACGGCGCGGCCTCGAGCACCGCCAGCGCCTCCGGCGTCAGCTCGCGCAGCGCCCGGCCCTCGGCGGCGGCCGCCTCCTCGAGGAAGTGACGCGCCAGGAGCGCGACGTCGCCTTCGCGCTCGCGCAACGGCGGCAGCACCAGTTCGACCACGCGCAAGCGGTAGAAGAGGTCTTCGCGGAAGCGCCCGGCGGCGACCCGTTCCCGCAGGTCCACGTTGGTGGCGGCGACGACCCGGACGTCCACCTTGCGCACCTCGTTGGAGCCGACGCGGCGGATCTCGCCCTCCTGCAGCACGCGCAGCAGCCGCGCCTGCATCGCCTCGGACATCTCCGAGACCTCGTCGAGGAACAGGGTGCCGCCGTCGGCCTCCTCGAAACGCCCCTGGCGGTCGCGGGTGGCGCCGGTGAAGGCGCCGCGTACGTGGCCGAAGAGCTCGCTCTCGAGCAAGGTGTCGGGCAGGGCCCCGCAGTTCTCGACCACGAAGGGACCGGTGGCGCGCGGCCCGTGGAAGTGGAGCGCGCGGGCCACGAGCTCCTTGCCGGTGCCGCTCTCGCCCCGGACCAGGACCGGCGCCTCGGTGTGGAGCACGCCCTCGACCTGCTCGAACAGGCGTTGCATCGCCGGCGAGACCCCGAGCAGGCCGAGCGCGCCGGAGGCGGCGCCGCCGGGCTCGGGGGCGGTCCCGCGGACCCGTTTGCCGAGTTCGCGCTCCAGGCGCCGCACGCGCCGGGCGAGACGCCGCAACGCCTCGCGCCCGGCGACGCGGCCGAGGTGGCTGGCGCCCAGGCCGGCCAGGCCCTCGAGCAGGGCTCGCTCACGGGCGCCGAAGGCGCCGGGCGCGAGGCGGTGGTCGGCGACGAGGACGCCGAGGACCTCGCCGCCGTGACGCAGGGGCACCGCGACCAGGCTGCGCAGGCCGAGGTCGCCGATGCTCTGGACGCCGGCGAACTCGCCGTCGGTGAGCGCGTCCTCGAGGACCAGCGGGCCGGGGGACGACAGGGCGCGCTGCAGCAGGGTGCGCGACAGCTTGCTGGCCGGCGCCGGGACGGTCTCGCGGGCGAAGTTGCGCCCCAACGCGTACTCGATCTCGTCGCCGCGGAACAGGACCACGAACCCGCGCTCGGCGCGGGTCAGGGTGACCGCGGCGTCCACCAGCAGGGCCGCCATGCGCTCGCTGCGGTCCTCGTGCTCCAGGCTGCGGCCGACCGCGAGCAGGAGGTCCAGCGCCTGCTGTTCGGGCGAGGCCTCGGCGGCGCGGGTGTGTTCCAGCGCCGGGATGCGGTCCTCGCCCTCGGGGCGGCGGACCACGGTGGCGCCGATCTGCAGCGTCGCCCCCGGTGGAAAGGGACTCCGGTCCACCCGCGTCCCCTCCAGCCAGGTGCCGTTGGCCGAGCCGAGGTCCACGACGAACCACTCCTCGCCGAGACGCTCCAGGCGGCAGTGATGGCGCGACACCAGCGGGTCGTCCAGGCGCAGGTCGCAGTCGATGCCGCGTCCGATCTCGACCACCCCGTCGCCGAGGCGGACGCGCTGCTCGGCGCCGTCACGCTCGACGATCAGGTCCAGGGGCTCCGTCATCCTCGGGAACAGGATACGCTGCGGACATGGGAGAGTGGTGGTCGGACGGTCTGCGCTTCCGCTGCCGGCGCTCGGGGCGCTGCTGCCGCACCCACGGCGACTACGCCTGGGTCTACGTCTCGGCGGCGGAGCGGAGGGCCCTGGCGGCGCACCTCGGCCTCGCGCCGCGGGCCTTCCTGGACCGGTATACCGTCCGCGACGAGCGCGGTCACCGCGTCCTGCGCTTCCGCGACGGCCGCTGCCCCTTCCTCGACGGGGCCGGTCTCTGCTCGGTCCACGAGGTCAAGCCGGTCCAGTGCCGGACGTGGCCGTTCTGGCCCGAGCTGCTCTCCGACCGCGCCACCTGGGAGCGCGAGGTGGTCGCCTTCTGCCCCGGCGCCGCCGACCCCGACGCCCCGGTGGTCCCGGCGGAGGAGATCCGACGCCGTCGCGACGAGGCGATGGAGGTCTAGGCGCGGCGTGGTCAGCGCCGCTCCACCACGAGGTCGGCGAAGCTGGTGGCGGCATCGAGGAAGGTGTCGTCGTGGACGTCCAGCCAGGTCCGACCGTCCAACCCGACCCGGACGTGGTCGCCGACGTGCTCGATGCGCAGGCGGTACCACACTCCTTCCTCCAGGGGCAGGTCGGCGCTCGCGAGCTGGCGCCGACGACCGTCCACGACGGTGTCGAGGCGGAGGTCGTCCTCGAGGGGGTTGGCCCGGGCGACGTCGTCGTCGTCGGGGCCCTGGGCCCGCCAGATCAGACCGCCGCCCTGGTCCACCACGCCGGCGTCGGCGCGCAGCGAGACCTCGAGGACGCCGTCACGGAAGTCGGCGTGCGGATTCCACGCGAGGTTGAAGGTCGAGGACGAACCGTGCCGGGGCTCCACCAGGCGGACGACCTCGCGGCCGTCGGCTCCGGTGGTCCATTCCCAGACGGCGAGCGGCTCGCGGACGCCGGTGGCGTCGGCGCGCCATTCCGCTCCGCCCCCCGGGGCGGAGCACCCCGCGAGGGCGAGGAGGCGGCAGGAGGTGGACCGTGCGCATGGCGGCAGGATCGCCCGACCGGCGGCGCCGACGCCCGAGTCTTGAGAAGGACGACGGCCGCCCCAGGAGAAGAGGTAGAATCCCGCTTCCGCCATGGCCGAGAACCCCAACGAATACGCGCTGCAGCTGATCGGCGTCGCCAAGTCCTACGACCGCGTCCCGGTGCTGAAGGACGTGACCCTGGCGTTCTTCGCCGGAGCCAAGATCGGCGTCATCGGCCCGAACGGCGCCGGCAAGTCCACGCTGCTGCGCATCCTCGCCGGTGAGGACCGGGAGTTCGAGGGCACCCGCATCCAGCATCCGGGGCGCAGTCTCGGCTACGTACCGCAGGAGCCGCAGCTCGACCCCGAGGCCACGGTGCGCGACGTGCTGGAGGAGGCGGTGGCGCACGTGCGCGCCATCACCGACCGCTACTCCGAGGTCTGCGGTCTGATGGGCGAGACCGAGGGCGAAGAGCTGGAGAAGCTGGCCGAAGAGCTGGACCGTCTCCAGTCCGAGATCGACGCCCACGACATGTGGAACGTCGAGAAGCACCTCGAGGTCGCCGCCGAGGCGCTGGAGCTGCCGCCGATGGACCGCAAGTGCGGCGTCCTGTCCGGCGGCGAAGCGCGGCGGGTGGCGCTGTGCAAGACCCTGATCCAGGCGCCCGACATCCTGCTGCTGGACGAACCCACCAACCACCTGGATGCGATGGCGGTGGAATGGTTGGAGCACCACCTC
>JALUVI010000260.1 GCA_027020785.1 Planctomycetota bacterium
ATCGAGCCCGGCGAGCGCATCCGCGGCACCGTGGTCTCGGTCAAGGACTTCGGCTGCTTCGTGGACCTCGGCGGGGGCCAGGAGGGGATGTGCCACATCTCCGAGCTGTCCTCGGATCGGGTGGACGAGGTCGCCGACGTGTGCCAGGAAGGCGACGAGATGGACGTGGTCGTGGTCGAGGTGGACCCGCGCTCCGGCAAGATCCGGGTCAGCCGGCGGCTGGCCGAGCTGTCGGACGAGGAGCTGCCCGCGGCCATCGAGAGCGCCAGGCGGCCGAGCGGCGGCCGGGGCCGGGGCGGCGACCGGGGCCGCGGCGACCGGGGCCGGGGCGGCCGCGGGCGCGAGCGCGCCGGCTCCCGCTCCTAGCGCCCGGGGCCCGGCGGCCGCGGTCGTCGGGCGACCCCCAACATCTGGGGCGCGGAGGCGGCTCCGCGCCCCAGACCCGTTCACCGGTCCGGTTTTTTTCGGAAGAAATCGGTAAATCCTGGAACGATTTCGCCGTTGTTCCATAATGTAGGGGGACGGGAGGATCCCCGCACCCCTCGCCCGCACCCTCATGGCACGCCTCTTGCTCCTCATCACGCCGGTCCTGGGCGTCGCGCTCGCGACCGCCCCTCTCTCCGGGGTCTGGGGCGACCATGCCTCGGTCGCCGCCGGTCCCGTCGTTGCCTTCGCCGCGACCTCCGTCGGCGAGGACGTCCAGCTCGACCGGGACAAGGTCCGGTGGGGCGACCCGGCCAAGTTCGACCCGAAGGACGAGAAGCCGGTCGGCACCGTGCGCTCGCGCGAGGTCTACGAGGCGATCCCTGCCTACAAGACGATCAAGAAGGAAGGGATCCGCGAGGGCTCCGCGCGCTGGGAGAAGCTGATGCGCGAGGCGACCCGCGACTACAAGCGGGTGCTGCGCACCGTCGCCGCCGAGCGGGGGCTCGTCCTGATCGTCGAGCAGGGGGGCATCCGCGGCTACGGCCCGGTGCAGGACGTCACGGCCGCTCTGATCGCCGCGCTATAGTCGGCGCGGCCCATGGCCGCTCCGTCGTCCCTCCGTCCCGCCGCTCCGTTCGCTGCGGCGCTCCTCGCGTCGCTGGCGTGGGGGTGCTCGCTGGTCTGGGAGGACGAACCGGCCGCCGAGACCACGGCCGCTGCTGACGCGGGCGGCGAGGCCGATGAGACGGCGCCCGCGGACCTGCCGCCGCTGACGCTGCCGGAGCGCTACCAGCTGATCCGCTTCCTCGCCCACGAGGACGGCACCTACACCGCCATCCTGACCATTCCGAAGGGGCAGGGGCCCCAGGCGGTGCAGCACCTGCAGCGCCTGGTGCCGCACCTGCGGACCCCCGAGCAGCTGCAGCCGAAGCCCCCGGCCGAGGGGCAGCCGGCCCCGCCGCCGCCGGTGGTCGGGGGGGACGTCTCCAGCGTCGAGCTGGTCGCCGGCGGGGGCATGGCCTTCTTGAGCGCCCTGCACCCGGGCAACACCGCCAAGGTCAACCCGGGGGCGATGGACCAGGTCGAGGACCTCCTCCTGGTCCGGGGCAGCGACGATCAGATCGAGGACGTCCTGGAGGCGCTCGACGTCTGGTACAACGCCTCGCCCCAGATCGAGATCCAGGCCGCGGTCTTCGAGGTCACCAACAACGACCTCTTCGAGCGCGGCGTGGTCCAGGCCGACGGCAAGCCCATCCTCCAGCAGGGCAGCCCGAACGTGTTCCTGAAGAGCCTGGGCGGCCAGTTCCCCTCGGCGGGCAACCCCAACTTCGTCCAGAACGTCCCGCAGTCGGGGGCCGGCCCGGGGCTCGGCGGGGTGTTCAAGGTCGGCTTCGTGGACAGCGACTTCGAGCTCAACGCCTACCTGCAGTTCCTGCAGCAGAACGGGGTGGTGGACATCATCTCGCAGCCGCGGGTCGTGACTCGAAACGGCATCCCGGCCATCCTCTCGTCCACCGAGAGGATCCCCTTCCTGAACCCGAACTCGGTCACCTTCTCGGGGACCACGACCTTCAACATCCAGTACAACGACATCGGGGTCACCCTGAACGTGGTGCCCTTCCTGATCGGCGCCGACACCGTGCACCTGGTCATCCAGGCCGAGGTCAGCCGCCTGGGACGCGAGTTCGTCGTCGGCACCGACGGGGTGGGCAACCCCATCAGCGTGCCCTCCACCACCAAGCGCAGCGCCACCACCGACGTCTTCGTGCGCAGCGGCCAGAAGGTGGTCATCGGCGGCCTGCGGGTGGAGGAATCGCGGATCTCCGAATCCAAGGTGCCGCTCCTCGGCGACCTGCCGCTCCTCGGTTGGCTGTTCAGCAACAAGAGCGAGCAGGACATCGGCGCCGACATCTACTTCGTGATCACTCCGGTGGTGAAGCCGGTGCCCACGATCGACCCGATCGGCGACGTGTTCTCGCCCTTCGAGTAGGAGGAAGGCGCGGGGCCCGCCAGGCGTCCCAAGGAGGCGGACGATGAGGACGACGCAGCCCGGTCGAGCAGGCTCCCGCGAGTCGGGGGTGGTCCTGATGCTGACCCTGGCCATCCTGTTCGTGGCCATCGCCCTGTCCACCCAGCTCGCGCTCGGCTCGTCGGTGGTCCACGGCTCCATGCGCAACCGCGCCGACCGGGTGCGGATGGAACTGGCGGCGCGGTCGGCCGCCGACGAGGTCTTCACCCTGCTGAAGGACGACGCCATGGGCGGCGAGGGCGCCAGTCCCTTCGGCGCCGCGCTCGGCGCCGGCGGTTTCGGCGGGGCCGCCGAGGCGGCGGGGGCCCTCGCCGGCGACGTCGGCGGCGGGGGAGGCGAGGCGTCCGGCGAAGGGGCCGGGGGCGAAGGGGAGGAGGCGGCCGACTTCGACTCCTTCGAGGACGCCTGGGCCAAGCCGATGCGCATCGTCATGGGCGACCTCGAGATCACGACCTTCGTCCAGGACGAGAACTCCAAGTACTCGCTCCTGCTGCTGGCCGACCCCGACCCGGAGCGGCGCGAGGCCCACTTCGAGCGCGTCGTCCGCATCCTGGACGCGCTGCGCGAGGACTTCGACGACGACCTCTCCGAGACCGAGGCGCGGGCGGTGGCCGAGGACATCCAGCGCTGGTTGGAGCCCGACTACCGCGGCGAGGAGCTTCCGGTGGCGCCGCGCCACAGCCTCACCAAGGCTCGGGAGGAGGCCGAGACGGCCGGCGCCGAGGTCGCCCGGACCACCGAGGTCTTCGCCCTCCCTCGGGTCCTGGAGGAACTCCTGCTGCTCGAGCACGTGGACGAGAACCTGTTCTACGACCAGGTGCGCGGTGACCGCATCGCGCCCGGCCTGGAGACGGTGTTCACGGTCCATACCTCGCCGGCCTTCGACCCGCCCAGCGGCGGCGACCTGCAGGGGCCGGGCGGCGCTCCCGTGGGCGGGGCCGACCCCGGAGCGGGCGGCGGGGCGGGCGCCGAGGGGGCGGGCGGCCCCGGCGGTCCGGACGACGCCGCCGGGGCCGCGGCGGGCGGCGCCGACGGCCTCGGCGGGGGCATGGACGGGGCCGTCGCCGAGGGCGAGCACCGCGGTGAGGGCGGCATGCGGGGCGTCCTCGAGGGTGATCCGCCCATCGGGGCCGCCATCAACCTCAACACCGCGCCTCGGGCGGTGGTGGAGGGCCTGATGCCCGAGCACCGGCTGCCGCGGCGACTGACCACCGCCATCCTGCGATGGCGCAACGAGGTGGACGAGGACGAGGTCGAGCGGCAGCGGGGAGAGGAGCGGGACTACGACGACCTGGTCCTCCAGGAGGCGCTGTTCGGCGAGGACCGTGACGACCCGAAGCAGGTGTTCCGCAGTCTGGAGGACCTGCGCAAGGTGCCGGGGTTCGAGGAGGGGCAGCTCCCGCCCGACGTGGAGCAGGAGTTCACCGGGCTCCTCGGCGTGAAGTCCGACGTGTTCCGGGTCGAGCTCTACGTCCGCGTCATGCGCGACCCGGACTGGCAGCCGACCCGTTACTACGAGGAGCCGGTCACCAACACCCTGCGCCTGTCCACCGTGGTGTGGCGGCGCAACACTCCGGACGGACCGCGCATCGTCCAGCTCCTGCCGTGGCGGCGGGCCCTCCACACGCGCTGGCGCATCCCCGACTTCCAGCGGGACCTGCCGCCGTTCGAGCCACCGGTCTACCGCTGACCGGCGACCGTCCGGACCGGGTCACAGCGTGATCTTGCGGTAGCGGCCGGCTCGCGACTCGGGCCCCAGGCCCTCGGCCTCGCGGCGCTCCGCCAGCCACTCGGCGTACTCCGAGTAGTTGCCGTGGAAGAACTCGACCCGACCGTCGCCCTCGAAGGCGAGGATGTGGGTCGCGATGCGGTCCAGGAAGTAGCGGTCGTGGCTGACCACGAACATGCAGCCCGGGTAGTGCTCGATGGCCTCCTCCAGGACCCGCGTCGTCGGCAGGTCGAGGTCGTTGGTCGGCTCGTCCAGCAGGATGAGGTTGCCGCCGACCCGCAGCATCTTGGCGAGCAGGACCCGGTTGCGTTGGCCGCCCGAGAGCTGGCCGACCTTCTTCTCCTGGTCGGCGCCCTTGAAGGCGAAGCGGCTGACGTAGGCGCGGGCCTGGATCTCGCCGGTGCCGAAGGGCAGCCATTCCAGCCCGTCGGTGATCTCTTCGTAGACCGACTTCTGGTCGTCCAGGTCGAGACGCCGCTGGTCCACGTAGCAGACCTCCACGGTCGGTCCCAGCTCGACCCGTCCGGAATCGGGTTCCTCCTGACCCGCGATCATCCGCATCAGGGTGGTCTTGCCGGCACCGTTCGGGCCGATCACCCCGACGATGGCCGCCGGCGGCAGCTCGAAGGAGAGGTCCTCGATCAGGACGTTCTCGCCGTAGGCCTTGTGGACGTGGTCCACCTCGAGCACCTTGTTGCCGAGGCGCGGGCCCGGCGGGATCACCAGGTCGATGGTCTCCGGCTTGAGCTGGTCCTGTTCGGCGAGCAGCTGCTCGTATCGGTTGAGGCGCGCCTTGTTCTTCTTGCCCCGCGCCTTGGGGTTCTGCCGCACCCACTCCAGTTCACGCTGGAGGCGCTTGCGCCGTTTGGCGCTCTGGCGTTCCGACTGCTCCAACTCCTTTTCCTTGGTCTCGAGGTAGGTCGAGTAGTTCCCCTGATAGGGGGTGGCGACCCCGCGCTCGACCTCGAGCATCCAATCCACGACGTGGTCCAGGAAGTAGCGGTCGTGGGTGATGACGATGACCAGGCCCTGGTACTCGGCGAGGTGGTGTTCCAACCATTCCACCGCCATCGCATCCAGGTGGTTGGTGGGTTCGTCCAGCAGCAGGATGTCGGGCGCCTGGATCAGGGTCTTGCACAGCGCCACCCGCCGCGCTTCGCCGCCGGACAGGACGCCG
>JALUVI010000261.1 GCA_027020785.1 Planctomycetota bacterium
ATCTCATGGCAGCGAACCTACCCCCCCCCACACAGCCGTCAACCATGGAACTCCCCAAGCCTACCTGCGCAGGCTCGCAGAGGCTGGCAAGGCAGGCAGTGGGCACCGACGGGAGTTGCCCCATCTCGGGCCCTCCGGCATCCTGGGGGCCTTGGACTTCGGCCACTCCCGCCGCTTCGCCACCCGCGAGGCCCGCCGCTTCGCCGGCGACCTCTACCCCGGGCCCGTGCTCATGCCGCGGGGGCTGTTGCGGGCGCTCGACCCGTTGCTGGCGGTCGCGCTCGGGCCGGCGCGGCGGCGGTCGGAGGTGTTCCAGGCCTCCTGGGAGGGCATGCTGCGCGGACGACCCGACGGCCCCCTCCTCCTCGTCGCCTGGGAGTCGGCGGCGGCGGGAGAGTTGCGCCACGCCGACCTGCGCCGCCTCCTCGAGCTGTTCCCCGACCCGCCGCCGACCGAGCCCGCGACCCGCGAGGAGCTCCTCGGCTGGCTGCGGCCGCGGGTGCGGGTGATGGCCCGCCTCACCCTGTCGCTGGCGCAGCGCCCCGACGCCCTGCCCGCCGCCGAGGACCTCGGTTGCGGCCTGGTCCTGACCCGCATCCTGGTCGGCCTCGGCCCGGCGCTGGCCCGCGGTCGCGTGCCCTTGCCCGCCGCCGACCTGGAAGCGGCCGGAGTCTCGCGCGAGGAACTGCTGCGGATGGTGCCGACGCCGGCGGTGCGCCGTCTGCTCGACCGTGAGTGCGACGCCGTCGAGCATCTGATCGCCTCGGGCCTGCCGGTCTGCGACCAGGTCGGCGCCCGATTGCGCCGCGGGCTCCGCGCCGCCGCCCTGCGCGCCCGCCTGCTCCTCGGCCGCTTCCGCGACCCGGACTACGACCCGCTGCGCCGCGCCCCTACCCTGACCGCCGGGGAACGCTGGCGCTGTGCGGTCCGCGCCTGGCGCCCGCTCGCCCCGCCCCCACCGGGCCGTCCGTGATGCCGCCCCTCCTGAAGTCCCTCCGTCCGCGCCAGTGGCTCAAGAACGTCCTGGTGTTCGCGGGCCTCGCCTTCAGCGGCCACGCCCTCGACCCGAGCGACGTGCTGCGCGCCCTCGCCGCCTTCGCCGCGTTCTGCGCCGCCTCGTCCGCGGTCTACCTGGTCAACGACGTGCTCGACCGCGAGCGCGACCGGCTGCACCCCACCAAGCGCCACCGCCCCGTCGCCAGCGGCGCGGTGGCGGTGCCGACCGCACTCGGCGCCGCCGCCGTCCTCGCCGCGACCGCGCTGGCCGTGAGCGCCCGCCTCGGCGACGCCCTCTTCGCCGTCGTCTCCTACCTGCTGCTCCAGGTCGCCTACGGGGTCTGGCTCAAGCACCGCGTCCTCCTCGACGTCTTCACCATCGCCGCCGGCTTCACCCTGCGCGTGCTCGCCGGCGTCTGGGCCATCGACGCCTGGTTGTCGCCCTGGCTGGTCGCGGTCACGGTCGAGGTGGCGCTGTTCCTCGCCCTTTGCAAACGTCGCGCCGAGGTCTTCGCCGTGACCGAGAAGGGCGGCGACCTCGCCCAGCGCCCCATCCTGCGCGACTACGCCGGTCCCGCCACCGACATGATGATCGGCGTGATGGCGGCGACCACCCTCGCCACCTACGCGCTCTACACCCTGTTGCCGGCGGACGTCCTGGCGCTGGGCGCCGCCGGGCGCGCCGCAGCCCAGGCCTCGCGCGCCGGCGCGCCGGGCATGATCTTCACCCTGCCCTTCGTGACCTACGGGATGCTCCGTTACCTGTGGCTGCTGTACCACCGCCACGAGGGCGAGAGCCCCGAGCTGGTCGCGACCCGCGACCCGGGCATGGCGCTGACCGCCCTGGGGTATGCGGCCGTCGCCGGCTTCGTCATCTACGGCGGCTGAAGCGGACCGTCGCTCCAGGCGACGCGCGGGCCACGGCCGCGGCGCGGCGACGCCGGGGCTCGCGGCCGCGGCCCGCAGGGCCTACTGGACGTCCACCTGGACGGTGTTCGAATCCCAGTAGTGCGGGAAGTTCGGCAGCGACTGCAGCATCACCGCCTCGAACCAGAAACTGCGGCCGGCGGCGTAGGACGGCACGACTCGCACCATGGAGAGGTTGCCGAACGCGTCGGTGACGCCATGCGCCACCACGGTGATGGGGCGCGCCAGACCGAGCGGTTGGACCCCGGCGGCGTAGGCGTAGCCGGTCCCGTTCCCGGACGAGAAGAGCAGGACGCCCGCGTACGGCAGCCCCTGCGACACGTCGAAGGTCACCGCCTGCCCGACCTGGGCGGTCGCGGGAGCCGAGAGCTGGAGCACGTCGGTCGGCGTGAACGGACCGGGCTGGGAGCCGAGGGAATAGGTCGGGAAGGAGATCTGCGGCGCGGGCGGCAGGTACATCACGAAGGTCACCTGGCCGGTCGTCGGATCGATCTCGTAGAGCGAGGAGCTCCAGAAGGGTATCCCCCAGAAACGTCCATCGTCCGAGATGCCGAGCGAGTAGAGGCCGATGGTCAAGGAGGCGACCAAGGTCATCTGGAGGGTGTCCGGGTCGAGCGCATACAGGTCGCCGCCGGCGAGACAATAGAGGGTGCCGTCCGGGCCGGTCGCGAAGTCGGTCGGCTGCGGTCCGCTGACGGTGCCCAGGACTTGTTCGAGGTAGCCCCCGGCTCGAACGCGACGGATCTCGGAGCCGACGCGGAAGTACAGGTATCCATCCGGACCATCCCCGAGATTGATGGTGCCGTACTGGGGCGAGAACGACCAGCCACCGTTGGAGATGTAGGTGTATCCACGACCATCGAAGGCTCGGCAGAGGTTGCCGCGGGCGTCCCCGGCGACGTCCCAGATCTGGTCCACGTAGGCGGCATAGGTCCAGGTTCCTTGATCCGGGTCGACGAGGTAGACGCCCTCGTCCTGGTCGTAGCCGTAGTCGTCACCGGCGATGCCGACGACGAGCTCGGTCTGGGCGGCGAAGGCGAAGGGAGCAACGGCCAAGAGGAAGCCGAGGATGCTCGAGCAACGGACGAACGACATGGTCTTCATCGAGGTTGGGGGTGGCAAGGAGAGGGGATCCAGGGGCTCGTCCATCCTATCACGGGTCCGACGGGGACGGGCCCCGGCGCACGGCCCCCCTAGAATCGCGGCTCGTCGCCCATGTCCCGCGCCCGCGTCGCCCTCGTCCGTACCCGCCCCGAGACCGTCCTCGAGGACGTCGGCCGCGCCATGGACCTGGCCGGGGCCGAGGCGGCGCTGCCGACCGGCGCCGAGGTGATCCTCAAGGACAACATCACCTGGCACCTCCCCTACCTCTCGGCGAACACGACGCCGTGGCAGCTGGAGGGGGTGGTCCGTTGGCTGCGCGATCGTCGGCGCTCGATGGTCGCGGTCCACAACGACACCGTGGTCACCGACCCCGTCGTCGGGCTGCGCAACCTGAAGCTGCAACCGGTCTACGACGCCTACGCCGTTCCGCAGTACTTCGTCAACGATCCGGCCAGCGTGTCCTGGGAGGCGTGGGAGTCGACCGGCGTGCCGACCCCGTGGCTCGACCGCGTCTATCCGGAAGGGCTGCGCTTCCCGACCCTGTTCCGTGGGCGTTCCGTGGTCCACCTGCCCACGGTCAAGACCCACGTCTACACCACGACCACCGGCGCGGTGAAGAACGCGTTCGGCGGTCTGCTCGGGACCAAACGCCACTACTGCCACACCTGGATCCACGGCGTCCTCGCCGACCTGGTCGCGGTGCAGCGGGTGCTCCATGCCGGCCAGTTCGCGGTCCTCGACGGCACCCTGTGCGGCAACGGCCCCGGGCCGCGCACCTGCCGACCGGTCCGCAAGGACCTCTTCGTCGCCGGCGCCGACCCGGTCGCGGTGGACGCCACCGCGGCCCGCCTCATGGGTTTCGAGCCGATGGAGATCGGCTACCTGCGCGAGTGCGCCGAGCGCGAACTGGGCGTGGTGGACGAAACCGCCATCGAGCTGGTCGGCGACGACGTCCCCTTCGGCTGGGGCTTCTCGGTCGGCGACAACCTCGCCAGCCGGGTCGGCGACCTGCTCTGGTTCGGCCCGCTGCGCCGCATCCAGAACCTCTTCTTCCGCACCCCCCTGGTCCGCCTCTTCGTCGCCGGCAGCCACGTCTATCACGACGAATGGTGGTGGCGCCGCAAGGGCAGGCCCCGCATGGAGCGCCTGTGGCGCGACGACCCCTGGGGCCGCCTCTTCGCCGCCTACGCGCCCCGCCCCGCCCCCGGCTCACCGAGGGGATGAGCGGTCGCGTCGCCCTGGCCTGGGCCCTCGCCGCCCTCTACCTGCCCACCCTGGTCCCGTTCGCGGTCGGCCCGCTCCCCGAGTGCGGCCACTGCGTCCGCACCTACGTCCGCCTCCCATCGCTCTTTCCCGGGGCGCCGCTGGGCTTCCTCGCCGGCCGGTTCCGACCGAGCCCGGATTCCGATGGGGTGTTCGGCCTGGCGGCCGCAGTCGCCGCCGTCGCCCTGCTGGCCGCCTGCACCGAGTTGGCCCACCGCCTCGGCCAACGCGCCTTCTTCGTCCTGGCCCCGGCGGTAGCGGCGGTGGGCGCCACCGCCCTCGGGTTCTCCTACACCCTGCGCGCCTGACCCCGGGTCAGCGCCGCTCGCCTCACGGCTCCCAGGTTCCTCCTTCAGGCGGCACGACCCACTCCCGACCCGACAGCCTCTCCCGCAAGGTCACACCCGGGGGTACGACACCCAGTTGGTAGCGACCCGGTTCGCGACGAAAGGCAGCGAAGTGAGCCCTGCGATGGATGGGCCAACCGACGACGTCCACCCCGAACCACGACGGAAGATCGTCGGGCCCCGACGAGGCCGCCGAAGCGAAACGGATCCAGACAGGAACGCCTTCCAGAGCGTGGAGTTCCACCAAGGGCTCCGCCATCATCGGGTGGTCCAGAGAAGCGCCGGCGACCCAGTTCCATCCTGGCCGTCGCAGACGGTCCCGCCAATCGCCCCGCAGGACCAGGAAGCCGCGCCCCTGGGTTGCCGGGAGTTCCGCCTCCAGCCATCCCTCGGCGTTGCGGCGAAAGGTGATGTCGTTGATGGGGGGCACCCCCTCAGGGAGCCCGCAGATGCGGATCTCGGCGCGAAACGCCGCCGGGGCTTCGATGCCTGGAGGGGGATGGAGCCGCAGGCGAACGGGCGCCGCCCGCCGACCCGGGATGCGAATCGTCCAGTCCTTTCCACCAGGCTCGAGTCGGACCTCCTCCTCCCACCAAGTCCGGCTCGAGGCCCAGTCCGCCAGCCCCAGCTTCCCGTCCGGGACCTCGATACTGACCCGCCAGAGTCGCGGCGGAAGCCCCAGGACTTCGACGG
>JALUVI010000262.1 GCA_027020785.1 Planctomycetota bacterium
CCAGGGCGTTGTTCCACACGTAGTCGTCCACGAAACGCATCGAGGCGAAGCCGCGCGATCCCGTCCCGGTGATCGAGCCGCCGCGCAGCCGGACCCGGATGCCATAGGCCCCGTTGTTGCTGAAGCCGCACGCCTCCGCCACGCCTTGACCATCCGGCAGGCGACCGTCGGCCCGGATGCCGTCCTCGCCCACGAGGAGCGGTTGCAAGGAATGCTTGGGCTGGGTGTGGTTGGGGGCCGGACCGAGGTAGAAGTCGTAGGTGCCGCCCACGATGCCGCCCTGGAACCCGGACTGGCCCTTGTCCGGGGACCCATCCATGCCGTAGTTGGTGATCGTCCTCGTGGCCTGGCAGTAGACGTCCACCGAACCGAGACTCTGGGCCGCCATGTCAGGGACCGCCACGGTCAGGGCGAGGACGAGGAGAAGAGCCGAGCCGAGAAGGAAGGAGTTGGGAAGTGGGAGTTGGTTCCATGGTCTCCAGGGCAACGAAGGGGACGGCCGTCGCTGGCGCGCGGCCTACTGCTGCGGGTTCCTGGCAACCCGCATGCCAACCGCCGACCACGCCGAGGCGCCCGAACGGCGCGTCCTCCGGGCGCGCCTGCGGCCGACCCCCGTGCAAGACCGAGCCGCGGAGGCGTGCGCCTCCGCACGCCCGGTCTCGTACCGCCCCATACGGCCTCTCCGAGGCCGGGGGGCCTAGAATGACGGCCATGGAGGCGTGCGAGAGTCGGTCCCGGAGTCGCGAAGAAGTGGGCGAGCTGTATCGGCGGCCGCTCCTCGAGCTGGTGTTCGAGGCGGCGCGGGTGCATCGCGAGCACCACGACCCGAGGCGGGTGCAGTGCTCGACCCTGCTCTCCATCAAGACCGGGGCCTGCCCGGAGGACTGCGCGTACTGCGCGCAATCGGCGCACCATGGCGCCGAGCTGGAACGCGAGGCGCTGCTCGACCCGGACACCGTCGAAGCCGAGGCGCGGCGCGCCAAGGCCGCTGGTGCCGACCGCTTCTGCATGGGCGCGGCGTGGCGCGGACCGCGTGAGGGGCGCGACTTCGAGACCGTGCTCGAGATGGTACGGCGCGTCAAGGCGCTCGGGCTCGAGGCCTGCGCCACCCTCGGCATGCTGACCGAAGAGCAGGCCGCGGCCCTGGCCGAGGCCGGCCTCGACTACTACAACCACAACCTCGACACCTCGCCCGAGTACTACGGCAAGGTCATCACCACCCGCACCTACGCCGACCGGCTCGAGACGCTGGCCCGGGCGCGCGCGCACGGCCTGAAGCTGTGCTGCGGCGGCATCCTCGGGATGGGCGAGAGCGAGGACGACCGCATCGGGCTCTTGTACGAGTTGGCGCGGCAGGACCCGCCGCCGGAGAGCGTGCCCATCAACGGGCTGGTCCCGATTCCAGGCACGCCGCTCGCCGACGCCGCGCCGCTGCCCTGGGACGCCTGGGTCCGCACCGTGGCGACCGCGCGCATCCTGATGCCCCGAAGCGTGGTGCGGCTCTCGGCCGGGCGCGAGTCGCTGTCGGAGGAGGCCCAGGCGCTGTGCTTCCTCGCCGGCGCCAACTCGATCTTCCTGGGCGACCGGCTGCTGACCACGCCGAACCGCGAACGCGACTCGGACGCAGCGCTGTTCCGGCGGCTCGGGCTCGAGCCGATCCGCGAGGCCGAGGCCGCCGACGTCCTCGAGGTGTGAGCCGCGCCCTCCCGTCCGGCCTCGCCGAGGAGCTCGCGGCCTGGCGCGCGGCCGGGCTCGAGCGGCGGCTCGAGCGCGGCGCCGGGGTGGACTTCACCTCCAACGACTACCTCGGGCTGCGCCGGGACCCACGACTGGCCGAGGCGGCGGCCGAGGCGGCGCGGCGGTTCGGCGTCGGCGCGGGCGCAGCGCGGCTGCTCGACGGGGCGACCCCGGCGCACGAGGAGGCCGAGCGGGTCGCCGCCGAGTGGCTCGACGCCGAAGCGGCGCTGCTGCTGCCGAGCGGCTACCAGGCCAACCTCGCCGTCCTCTGCGCGCTGCTCGGCGAGGGGGACGCCCTGTTCTCGGACGCACTCAACCACGCCTCGATCGTCGACGGCGCGCGGCTGACGCGGGCCGCGCGGGTGGTCGTCCCCCACCGCGACCTCGACGCGCTGGACGCGGCCCTCGCCGAGCACGAGGCGGCGCGGCGGCGCATCGTCGTGGTCGAGGAGGTGTACTCGATGGACGGCGACCGCGCCGACCTCGCCGCGCTGTGCGAGCTCTGCGCCCGGCGCGACGCCTGGCTCGTCGTGGACCGCGCCCACGCCGCCGGGCTCTACGAACTCGCCCCGGAGGTGCGCGACCACGAACGGCTGCTCGCCCAGGTCGTCACCGGCGGCAAGGCGCTCGGCGTGGCCGGGGCCTTCGTGGCCGGACCGCGCGAGGTCGTCCACTGGGTGGTGCAGCGCGGCCGCGCCTTCGTGTTCACCACCGCGCCGCCGCCCCCGGTGGCCGCCGCGCTGGCCGCGGCGATCCGCATCGTGCGCGCCGAGCCGGAACGCGCGGCCCGGGCCCACGCCCTGGCCGAGCGGCTGCGCGCGCAACTGCGCGCGGGCGGCCTCACGGTCGGTGGCGAGGCCCCCATCGTGCCCGTGGTCCTCGGCGACACGGCCCGCGCCATGCAGGTGGCCGAAGCCGTCCGCGCCGCCGGCTACGCCGTCCGCGGCGTGCGTCCCCCGACCGTCCCCGAGGGCGCCGCCCGCCTCCGGCTCGTGGTCCACGCCGACCACGCGGAGACCGAGGTGGACGGGCTGGCCGACGCGGTGGTGGCCGCCGTCTCCTCCCGGGAACCGGCCCCGAGGAGTGTGCTCGGTGCTCCACGCCCCCCCGCCCCGGCGAGAGCCGAGGCCGAACCCGACGCGCGGCCCGCCGGGCCGGAGTCCGCCACGGAGCCGGTCCTGGTCGTCGGCACCGACACCGGCGTCGGCAAGACCGTCGTCTCGGCGCTCCTCCTCCGTGCCCTGGCCCGGGCCGGACACGCACCCGCCTACCTGAAGCCGGTCCAGACCGGGGACGACGACGATGCCGCCACCGTGCGGGCGCTGGCCGGGCTCGACGACGACGCGGTCCCGCCCGCGCTCGTCGCCCTCCCGCTCGCGGCCTCGGTGGACCAGGCGGCGGACGACGCCGGGGTGGTGGTCCGGGTCGGCGAGGTCGCGGCGCGGGTGCGGGAACGGCTCGCCGCTTGGCCGGAGCGGACCGTCGTCGTCGAGGGCGCGGGCGGCCTGCGGGTGCCCTTCGGCCCGGGCGAGGAACAGGCCGACCTCTTCGCCGCACTCGGGGGCCGGGTCGTCGTCGTCGCCCGCAGCGGGCTCGGCACCCTCAACCACACCCTGCTGACCCTCGAGGCCCTGACCACCCGCGGCCTCTCGGCGACCGACGTCTTCCTGGTCGGGCCGCGCCACGCGGCGAACGAGGCGACCCTACGCCGCATCCACCCCGATCTGCGCTGGTGGCCGGTGCCGTCGTGGAAAGGCGGCGCTACTGCGGCGCGGCTGGAGGCGTGGCTCGACGAACACCCGCTCGCAACGGTCCTCGCCGAGGAGACGGCGGCTCCCGAGCCCGGCCTGCCCGACGCCGCCCCGACCTCTCCCGAAGCCCCACCGGGGCGGAGGTCCGCTCCCACGCCCCGATGAACGAAGCCCGCCCCGGCCCGCCCGACCTGGTCACGCGCGATGCGCGCGTGTCGTGGCACCCCTACACCCAGCACGCGCTCGACCCGCGTCCGCTGCCGGTGGTCGCCGCCCGCGGCGCATGGCTGACGCTCGCCGACGGCACGCGACGGCTGGACGCGATCTCGTCGTGGTGGGCCGTGCTCCACGGGCACGCCCACCCGCCGGTGGTGCGCGCGGTCGGAGAACAGGCGACCCGACTCGACCACGTGCTCTTCGCCGGCTGCACGCACGAGCCCGCGGTCGCCGCCGCCGAAGCGCTGCTGGCATTGGCGCCGCGTGGCGGACGCGACCTGTCCCGCGTCTTCTGGTCCGACGACGGCTCGACCGCGGTCGAGGTCGCCCTGAAGATGGCCGTGGGCTTCCAACGCCGCCGCGGGCACGAGGAGCGCACCGGCGTCCTCGCCCTCGCCGGCGGCTACCACGGCGACACCTTCGGCGCGATGAGCGCCGGCGACCCCGACCCGTTCTTCCGCGACTGGGAGCCGATGCTGTTCCCGGTGGTCCGCGTGCCACCCGACCCGGCGGCGTTGGAAGCGGCGTTCGCCCGGCACGGCGGCCGTCTCGCGGCGGTGGTCCTCGAACCACTGGTCCAGGGCGCGGCGGGAATGCGCTTCCACCATCCCGAGGTCGTGCGCACGGCGCGGCGGCTCTGCGACCGCCACGGCGTCCTGCTCGTCGCCGACGAGGTGATGACCTTCTGCCGCACCGGCTCGGTGTTCGCATGCGCGCAGGCCGAGGTCGTTCCCGACCTGCTCTGCGTCGCCAAGGGACTGACCGGCGTCCTGCCGCTCGCGGCGACCCTCGCCACCGAAGAGGTGTACGACGCCTTCCGAGGCGACGAGCGCGCCCTCACCTTCTTCCACGGCCACACCTTCACCGCCAACCCCATCGCCTGCGCCGCCGCGGTCGCTTCGCTCGAATCGGTGGTCGACGAGTCGACGCCCGACCGACTGGCGCGCATCGGGGCCCGCATCCACGAGGGCGTCGCCGACCTGGCCGGGCGTCCGGGCGTCGCCGAGGTGCGCCGCAAGGGCGGCATCGTCGCCGTCGAACTCGGCGGCGACGACGTGGGCTACCTCGCCGCCGCCGGCGACCGCCTGCGCGCCCTGTGCCGCGACGAGCCCGAGGTCCTGCTCCGCCCCCTCGGCAACGTCCTCTATGCCCTGCCCCCCGCCTGCCTCACCGACGACGAAGCCGACCTCGCCGCCGCCGCCCTCCGCCGCATCGCCCTCGCCGCGGCAGCGGGCTGACCGGAGGCGCCGTCAGCGCCGGGGCGTAGCGGAGCCCGGCGGAACGGTCAGAGCACCAGTTCGGTGACGCCAGGGGTGGAGACGGTCCAGACCTCGGCGTCCGGGGCGGCGGACTCGAGCACCACGGCCCGGGTGTAGACGGTGGCGCCGACCAGGTTCGGGTCGGGCGGGATGGGGACGTGGATGGTGCCGCGGCCCTGGGTGTCCAGCTGGACCTGGAGCGAGCGGGTGGTCGAGGAGCGGTCGAGCCACGGGTCCGGCCCGAGGTGCGTCTTCCAGCCGTCCACCAGGAGCCCGCCGTT
>JALUVI010000263.1 GCA_027020785.1 Planctomycetota bacterium
CCAGTCGCGGACCTCGCCGTAGTCGGTCCCCTGCTCACCCTGCCAGCCGTCGTCGAGCTGGACCACGGTGGCGCCGTAGGGGCGCAGGTACTCGGCCATCCAGCGCGCGTTGGCGAGGAAGGCCTCAGGGGTGACGTCGCGGTAGAAGTAGTACCAGGAGCACCAGCCGGACGGCGGGCGCGGGAAGCGCTCGGGCATCGGCGCGAGCCACGGGGTGTCGTTGCGGCGGGCGAGGGCGGCGGGTTCGACCGCGACCCAGGCCGCGCCGTCGAGCGGCAGGTCCCACCGCGGCGGCCACGCGGCGGCGAGGGGAGCCGAGCCGTGGAGGAGGAGGTCGCCCTCGGGGAGGTACACGTCGCCGGTGGCTCGGGTCGGCAGGTCAAGGGCCGCGACGAGTTGGAGCGGGTGGCCTGCGCCGCTCCCTTCGTCGGCGACGCAGGCATCCGTGCGCGCGCCGTCGGTGTCGAGCACGGTCACCGACCAGACCAGGCCGCGGCCCCGCCCGGCGACGGGTTCCAGGGACAGCCGGCCTTCCTGCGCGACGAGCGCGACGGTCCGCGGTGCGGCGCCGTCGGCGCGGAGCAGGACGCGCCAGCGGTCGGGGCCGTCGGCGACGAGCTGGAACGGGACGGTGCGCCCCGCGGCGTCGCGGAAGGCGGCCCGAAGCAGCGGGCGGCCTTCCCAGGAGGCCGTGAACGCATCGGCGAACCCAGTGCCTTCGGCGCGGAGCCGCCACCCCGCGGGCACGTCGTCCTGGGGCGCCGGAGAAGCGACGAGGAAGCAGAGGAGGAGGACGGCGGCGGTCATGGGCTTCGGGGCCCCGGCGCGGCGGGGTCGGTCATCACCCTACCGATGCGCCGGGCCCCGGCCATCGCGCTCTTCGCCTTCGCCCGCGCATTGGTCATCCCCGCCCCGGCACGGACCGCGGCCGCTTCAGGAATCGCCTTCGGGCCGGAGCAGGGGCAGGTCGAGCGGCTCGCCGGTCCATGTCACCGTCTCGGTCCAGGACACGCCCGGCGCCTTCGTGAACGGGCACGTCAGGGACGGGTGCTCGACCACTGCCGCCAGGCGCTCGCCCGCTGCGAAGCCGGCGACCCGGACCGTACCGGAATCGTCCGTCGTCAGCGGCGGGAACTGGCGCACCCACGGCGCGTCGTTCGCCACCGCGAGACGCACCACCGCACCCGCCAGCGGCGCACCCTCGGCGTCGTGGAAGCGAAGCTCCACCGGCGGCGCCGCCGCGACCACCGAGAGGTCGGCGGTCAGCTCGACGTCCCGCGGTTCGGTCGCCGACGCCGCGACCGTCCGGAAGACGAAACGGCCCGCGTCGCCGACCAGCAGGCCGTAGCCTTGGCCGCGGGGGACGCGTAACCGGGCCCGACCCTCGACGTCGGTCTCGACCTCGCGCCACAACACCGAGCTCACCTCGCCCACCGGACCCACCCCGACCCGCGCGAACCCCAGAGAGCGGTCCAACTCGCACCAGTCGTACGACGCCGGGTCCAGCCACACCGCCACCCGCACCGGGTGGTGCGCCAGCGGACGGCCGGCCGCATCCAGGGCGAGGACGGAAAGGGTCGGGCGTGGATCGAGACGGATGGAGACATCGCCGGCATATCGCTCTCGGCTGACGGCCTCCGTCCAGGCGACCCCGAATCGAGGGTGCCAGACCCGAATCCAGAGCTTGCCCGGACTGGGCAGGTCGAAGACGAGGGTGCCTCCCACGTCCGGTCGAGCGGTCCATGGTGTCGGGAACAGCGTTGCCGGTCTCGCGCTCGTCTCGGTGCGAAATCGCCTTTGGCGGACGATCGGATCGGTCCAGCTCCATTGCCACCACCCTCGGTCCGGGACGGGGTGCCACTCGGCGAAGCGTTGTTCGAGGTCGAGGACCTCGCGCGCCGGGCCGCCCGCAGGGACGAGCAGGTCCAACCGCGGATCGGTGGCCCCCTCGACCCCGGCGAAAGGAACCTCCTGACCGTCGGGAAGGAACCACGCCCTCACGTCGAGCTCCTCCGGCTTCGGTCGCTCCCGTCCGACGGCCTGCGGGCGAACGATGACGCGCAACCCCCGCCGAACCGGCTCCGTTCGCGTGCGGGCGTCCTCCCACCACCGCGCATCCCATGCGACCTCTCCCGAATCCTCGCCCGGTAGGGCCTGCGTCACCCCATTCGCCCCTTCCGCTGCGGTCCAGCCCTCGCTCCCGTTCCTGCCGTAATCCACAACGAGGAGCGGTCGTTCCTGCACGGGCGCAAAGAAGCGGCCTGCCCGTCCTCCGTGCCCTGCCCGACCGGCGCGACCCCTGGACATCCCGCCAGGCCCCGCGTCGCCACCGTCGCCCCCGAGGCCGACCACGACCCCTCCCGATGCTCCGCCGGGGGCGACGACGAAGGCGTCGCCACCGCGGCCACCGGCGGCGCCATCCCCTCCTGCTCCGCCGGAGGCCCACACGGGTTCGCCCTGGGCTCCGCGCCCTGCGATGCCCTGTCCCCCTCGCCCACCGGAGCCCCCGGCTCCTCCATCGCCTCCGGCCAGGAGGAAGCGCCCTTCGTCCACCCGCAGAAAGGCTCGGCCGCCGGCGGCGCCAGGGCCGCCATCGCCGCCATCACCGCCTTCGGGCGAGGGCTCTTGCCCACGCGCAGGGTCGGACGCACAACCATCGGCCCCGTCGCCACCGCGGCCACCCGCACCGCCATCACCGGCCACCGCCACCGACCAGACTCCGTCGGCGGCGAGGACGACGACGTCCTGGCCCGGACTGCCTGCCCCTCCGTCGGAACCCGCCTCCGAGCATCCTCGACCGGGACGTCCTGGCGGGCCCGGGGCGCCGGCTGCCCCGACGAAGAGCCCGTGGGGCGGTGCTGCGACGACGAACCAAGCCAGGAGGAAGGGTCCGAGGCGGCCGACCGATGGCCTGGCCCCTCTCATCGGGAGGCGGGCTCGGTATGGAAGGTGTTCAGGTCCTTGCGCCAGACCTGGGGCATGGCGTAGAAGACCTGGTCCGCCTCTCCGTCCTTCCCGGGAACGGTCACCTTGGCGGCAACGAATTCGCCCGGACGGAACCATGCGAGGCGGATCTCGCCCCGCTCGTCGGTCTCCCAGGTGGGCCACTGCCGAACCCAGGGCATGTCGTTCGCCACCGTGAACTTCACTGTGGCCCCTGCCAGGACCTCGCCGTCTTCACCGTAGAAGACAGCGGTGGACTTCGGGCGTTCGCTTTGGTCCGAGAAATCGAGGACCAACGAAACGGTTTCCGGCCATGGCCCTCCCTCACCCAAGGCCTGGGAAGCGTAGGCATCGGCATATCGAGGGCCACGGATGGCCGTGGCCGCGTAATCCAGAGCTCTTGGAACGACGCGGCGATACCGTCCCCGGTCGTCCGTGTCCCCCCAGAACCACACCACACGACGCGTTCGGCCTTCCGCTCCTATCCCGGCGGATACGTCGAAGGAATCCCGCTCGAGCGTGGCAGTGTAGTCGAAGTCAGCGGGGTCGAGCAGTGCTCCGATACCGACCTGCTGCCCGGCGAGGGGCAGTCCTGCCTCGTCGTAGACGACGACCTCGACGACCGGACGCCTGGACAGCACCGGCTCCAGGTGGACCGTTTCGCCGGGCGCGGTGTCGGCCTCCAGCCAACGACTTCCATGGGGCGCGTCCCAGAGGTGGACCACCACGTGCCCACTCCCTGGCAGGGTCAAAGAGAAACGGCCCTGATCATTCGTGGTCGCCGTGACCCAGGTGATGGGAAGGAGCTCGTCGGCGCGTTCCAGCCAGGCCCGCATGCCGTCGGGAAGCTGGTCGGATTGGCCGGAAAGCACGCTTCCCATGACGCGCAGGAGGTCGTCATGGGTCATCCCCTCTGACGGTGGGACGCGAAGGGCGCGCAGGTAGTCGTAGGCGGCCATGCGGTAGGTGGTCCCTCCGTACCCCGCATAGAACACGAGAGGGCTGCGCGCAGGGAAGTCGGCGGCTTGCCGCCAGAGCTCCGGCTGGACGAGCGCTGCGCGGACGGTGACCTCGGCGACCGGAGCTCCGGAGCCTTCCTCGAGTACGACCCCTTCGAGCCGGGAGGCATAGGGGACGGCGCCGACGAGCTCACCCTGGTCGTCGAGTGACGCACCCTCGAGGACCTCCGCCCAGGCCCGAGAGACCACAGGAGCTTCGGGGAGGACGTTGGCCGGATAGTCGAGCCGCCAGCCGTTCCCTTCCGGCCAGGACTCACCCGAGATCACGGGGCCGGAGAGTTCGATGCGAGCACCCGAGCCGACGAGGTCGAGCCACGGCGCTCCCAGGGGCTCGCCTGTCAGCCGGTCGTGGAGGACGAGGCGCGGCACGTCCTCCCTTGCCGGCTCGGAAGGCGCCTCGGCGGGCTCGGGGGCCGGCGCCGCCGCGGACGGGCTCGGCTCGGCCTCGGACCCGTCACTCCCGGCGCCGGTCGCCGGGGTGAAGCGCCAGAGGAGGGACAGGGCGAGCGCGATCGCCAAGACGACCAAGCCCGCCCTCCAACGAACGTCATTCATGGCTCGATCGTAACCGAAGACTCATGCGCCGGAATTGCCGTTGCCCCCTCGGTCGACCCTATTCTCGGGGATCACCGGGCGCGGCGCAGGCGGGCCTGGACGAAGGCGTGGGCGCGAGCGGCGGCGGCCGGGACGGGGTCGCCATGGGCCAGGCGGGCGGCAAGGGCGGCGGCCAGGGTGCAGCCGGTGCCGTGGACCTCGGTGGCGCCGGGGAGGCGCGGGGCGCGGAACTCGGCGGCGGGCGCGCCATCGTGGAGCAGGCGGTCCACCACCTCGTCGCCGTCGGCGTGTCCCCCCTTCAGGAGGACCCAGGGCACGCCGGCGAAGAAGGCGCCGTCGCCGTATTCCTCGAGGTTCGGGGTGACGACGTCCACCAGCGGCAGCAGGGCGTCGCGCAGGCAGTAGACCCCGGCCTCGGTCAGGAGCGGGGGCGCGCCCGCCGCGCTGCGCGTGGCGCGGAACACCGGGTCGAGCACGACGGGGACAGTCTCGGGGCGCTCGGCGAGGAAGTCGGCGACGACGGCGACCTGCGGGGCGTCGCCGAGGGCGCCGACGAGCACCGCGTCGAACCCGTTCCCGGCGAGCCGGTCGAGCACCCCGCGCAACGCCTCGGGGGGCGTCGGTTCGGCGGCGACCAAACCCGCCTCGGGCGGCTGTTCGGTCTCGAGGGCGACCGCGAGGGCGGCGT
>JALUVI010000264.1 GCA_027020785.1 Planctomycetota bacterium
GGCGGCGCCCTGGTCGGGGAACCAGCTGTCCGGGTGGACTCCGTTCGGTGCGTAGAGCCAGACCAGTCGCGGTGGCGGGGGCTCCGGTCGGCGTCGCGGACCGGTCAGCGACGCGAACCAGGGCAACGCCAGGGCGACGCCTGCTCCGCGCAGGAAGGAGCGACGGGTCGGTCGATGCCGGGAGGGATGGTTCATGGTGTGGTCTCGACTGCCCGACGACGGAACACGGGGTGGCCGACCAGCGCGATGCACATGGCGCGCAGGGTGGGGCGCTCGGGATCGAGCCCGGCGAGGATCTCTTCCACTGCGCGCGCGTCTCCGGGACGCAGCCCTCGACCGATCGCGTGGACCAGCAGTTTCTCGGCCAGGGCCCGGGGAAACGCCGGGTCGTCGCGGAGGAGCGAGACGAGTTCGAGCGGTCCCCGGAAGGACCGCCCGTCGGGGAGGACTCCGGCGTCGTCCACCCCGTTGCGTTCGCGGCCGAGCGGGTCGTACGACTCGAGTCCGAACCCCAGCGGATCCATCCGGTCGTGGCACACGGAGCAACGGGCGTCTCGGCGATGGCGCGCAAGGCGCTCCCGCAGGTCTGCCGGGTTGTCGGAGGTTTCACCGTCCAGGGCGCCGACGTTGGCGGGCGGCGGGGGGAGGTCGGCGCCGAGCAGGTTGTCGAGGATCCAGGCCCCGCGGCGTACCGGCGAGGTCCGGGTCGGCATGCTGGTCAGGGTCAGGATCGCGGCCTGGCCGAGGATGCCGCGTCGCGGGCGGTCCGCCAGGGAGACCCGATGGAAGCCCGGACCCTCGGGCGTGGACAGGCCGTAGTGTCGGGCCAGCCGGGCGTCCACGTAGGTGAAGTCGGCCGCGATCAGGTCGCGGAGGTCGCGGTCTTCCTCCAGTACCGCGAGGAACAGTCGCAGCGATTCCTCGCGCATGGCGGCCTTCAATTCAGGGCTCCATTCCGGGAACGACTCCGGGTCGGGGTCGATGCGGTCGAGCCGGCCCAGCTGCAGCCACTGGGCCGCGAACCCTTCGGCCAGTCCCCGGATCCTGGGCGAGCGGATCATGCGGTCGGCCTGGGCCGCGAGCACGTCGGGGTCGCGCAGGCGTCCCGCGTCCGCGAGCCCCAGCAACTCGGCATCGGGAAGCGAGGACCACAGGAACAGGGCGAGTCGCGTGGCGAGCTCGTGGTCGGTGAGGGCGCGGGTGCCGTCGGCGTCGGCGGGTGCGGCATCCTCCGGCTCGAGGAGGAACAGGAAGCGGGGCGAGAGCAGGATCGCCCGGATGCCGAGCCGGACCGCCGACTCGTAGTCGGGCTCGTCTCGCACCAGGTCGGCGAACCGGTCACGGTCCCGGGAGGTGGTGCGGCCTCGCCAGGCGCGGTGGGCCAGGGCGACGAGTCCGTCCACGGCGCGTTCACGGTCGTCGCTGCCCTGCGAGCGGGCGGCGAGCTCGCGTTGGAAGGCGGTCGGCGGGCGCGGCGTCAGCGGTCCGGTGATGGCGGCGCCGCCGAGGTGGAGGTTCCGGTCCTGGCCTGGGCCGTCTTCGCTGGGCGGAATCCAGAAGTCGTTCAGGAACTCGACCGACAGCGAACCGGGGCCTGCCGGGAGCTCCGCCTCGCACTCCAACACCCGGGGGGCGGCGCGGGTCTCCGGGACCTCCCAGGTCCCGAGGGCACGTTCGTTCCAGAGCAACCGTACCGAGCACGGTTCAGCCCCGGCCTGGTCGCCCCAGAGTACGACGCGGATTCCGTAGCGCGACCGGGTGGGCACCTCGAACCGCAGGCGGAGCGCACCCCGGGTCCACAGCGAGCGGCTCTCGGCGCCGACGTGGCCACCCTCGAAATCGCGGAAGGAGAACTCGCGGACCGGGGGCTCCGGGGGCGCGGCCGGAGCCACTGCCGCGTGTGCGACGAACCGCGCCGCTCCTTCCAGGCGTTCGAGGTCGCCCGCGGAGAGCCCGGAAGCGCCGCCCACCGTGTCGAAGCCGAGCGCAACCCCGTCCTCGGGGAGGAGATCGGCCGGGAGTTCGACGCCGAAGAGGTCGCGCACGGCATTGCGGTACTGCAGTCGGGTGAGCCGACGGAGGGCCGGAGCCCAGGGATGCGGTGGACGGCGGGACGTACGCGGGTCCACGGCGAGCCGGACCCAGCGGACCACGGTCTCGGCGTCAGCGGCGCTGGGGGCCGGATGGCGTGCGCGCTCCTCGGGGGGCGGCATGGCGTCTCCGTGGAGCTGGAGGGCGACGCGCCGCCACAGCTCGGGACGGGCCAGGGCCTCTGCCTCGGTGAAGAACACCGAGAAGTCCACCCCGGCCTCGGCCTCGTCCCCCTCGTGGCAGAACGAGCAGTGTTCCTCCAGGACCGGCACCACCTCGGAGGCGAAGTCGGGGGGAACGGGGTCCGTCGGGACGCCCGGCTCCTGGACCCACGGCACGAACGCCGTCCAGGTGGCCGCGCAGGCGGCGGCGAAGGTCGAGAGAGGCCGGAGGACCATCGCGTCCGCTCCATCATGCCAGAGGCGCTGCCATGCCGCCGGTCGGAAACTGGCCCCGTGGAGTGGGCAGGGCGATTCCAGGGTCGGAGCGTGCTCCTGCACCGCCTCACGACGACGCGCCTCCTCCACAGCGGGAGCCCTCCGGCCTCGCCCAGGTCGGCGCGACGCGTTTCGAGAGGCCCATCCTGGCTCGGAAGGGCCTTCCAGGTCACTGGTCAGTGGGGAAGACGCTCCTCCACGTCCCTGGTCACGCCCTGTTGGGGACGAGCCCACTCTGCGTGGCCAGTTTCCGTCGGAGGGGGTCAGTAGCGGCGCAGCACCCCGGCGACCACGCCGCGGATCTCGAGTTCGCGGGTCACGATGGGCTCGTAGGCGGGGTTGGCGGGCTCGAGGACGGTGGTCCCGTCCGGTTGCGGGCGATAGCGTTTCAGGGTGGCCGCTTCGCCGGGGAGGATGGCGACGACGAGGTCGCCGGGTTGCGGCGGGCGGCTGCGCTCGACCACGACGTAGTCTCCGGAGCGGATGTGCTCGCCGATCATCGAGTCGCCGTGGACCTCGAGCAGGTAGGTGTCCTCGCGGACGTGGAGGAGCTCGGCGAGTCGGATCTCCTCGCGGTCCTCCACCGCTTCGATGCCGGCTCCGGCGGCGATGCGGCCGAGGAGCGGCAGCGAGAGGTGCCACGACTGGGGGAACCCCGAAGCATGCAGCGCTCCGGCCACCGGGGTCGGGGCCAACGCGGCGTGTGCGGCATCGGTCAACTCGAGCCCGCGCGAGGCGCCGGGCTCGCGGTTCTCGAGGTAGCCCTTCTGGACCAGGGCCATGACGTGGCCGTGGACCGTGACCCGCGTCACCTCCAGGCGCTCCCCGAGTTCACGCAGGGTCGGCGACAGGCCGGTCTCGCGCTGGTACTCCAGGAAGGCGACGAGCAGTTCGCGCTGCTTGCGGGTCAAGGGGCGGGGCGAGGACACGGTCGGAGGCGGCTCGTGGTGCGTGGCGAGGGAAGGGACGGGAACGGTCGGAGCGGTCAGATCAGGATGCAGGCGACCAGGAGCAGGGTGGTGAACAGCGCAGCCTGCAAGTCGCCGCGCCGGATCGCGGTGGAGTCGGGTTTCATGGCTCGATGGGGACGACGGGTAGGGGAAGGGGGCCCCGATGCCCCCAGGGATGGGGCGAACGGATGCCTGACCCTACCATCGGCGAACAAGACCCGAACGTTTCCCTTTTCCTCCAGTTTTTCCACGGCCGTCCTAGAATCCAGGAGCTCCATGACGAGCCTCCACGCCCCTCGGCCCGTCTCGCCCCTCACGCGCATGCGGCAGCCCCTTCGCCGGCTGCCGGTCCACCGTTGTGAGGTCCTGGTCCTCGGTTCCGGCGTCTCCGGTCTGGCCGCCGCGTTGGGGGCGTCGGCGGAAGGCGCCCACGTCATGGTCCTCTCCAAGGGGGCCCTCGACGACACCAACACCGCCCGCGCACAGGGCGGGATCGCGGCCGCGGTCGGCCCCGAGGACGCTCCGTCCCTCCATGCCGCCGACACCCTGCGTCTGGGCTACGGCCTCTCCGATCCGCTGCGGGTCTCCGGGGTCACCGATGGCGGACCGGACGCCATCCACTGGTTGATGGAGCTGGGGATGGAGTTCGACCGCGGCCCCGAGGGCCAGCTCGATCTCGGCAAGGAAGGCGGGCACCGCATCGCCCGCATCCTCCATTCCGGGGGCACCGCCACCGGACGCGTGCTCCAGCGCACCCTGCTGGCCGCGGTCCGCTCCCGACCGCAGGTGGACCTCTTCCCCCACGCCCACGCCGTGGAGCTGCTGCGCGACGCCGAGGGCGAAGTGGCCGGGGTCCTCGCCCTGCTCGGTTCCGGGCCCGGCTCGCCCCGGGAACCCGTGGTCTTCGAGGCCCGCGCCGTGGTCTTGGCCACCGGCGGCGGCGGTCAGCTCTTCCGCGAGACCACCAACCCGCGCTCCGCGACCGCCGATGGCCTGGCGTTGGCCCTGCGCGCGGGCGCCGAGCTGCGTGACCTCGAGTTCGTCCAGTTCCATCCGACCACCCTCTACCTCGCCGGCGCGGCGCGCTTCCTGATCTCGGAGGTCACCCGGGGCGCAGGGGGCGTCCTACGCGACCGCAGCGGAACCGCGTTCATGGCCGAGGTCCACCCCGACGCCGACCTCGCGCCCCGCGACGTGGTCAGCCGCGCCATCTTCCGTCGCATGGTCGAGACCGGCGCCACCCACGTCTGGCTCGACCTCCGTGAGGTCTCCGACGCCGGACGACGCTTCCCCGAGCTGGCGCGGATCTGCGCCGCCTTCGGCATCGACCTCGCGACCCAACCCATCCCGGTGCGACCCGCAGCCCACTACTTCGTCGGCGGGGTCGCCACCGACTCCGCCGGACGGACGCGACTGCCCGGGCTGTGGGCGGTCGGCGAGTGCGCCTCCACCGGCTTCCACGGCGCCAATCGCATGGGCTCCAACTCGTTGCTGGAGGGGCTGGTCGAGGGCCGTACGGTGGGACGGCGCGCGGCCCATGCCCTGCGTCCGCGCATTCGCCGTTTCCTGCCGCCGTCCGACCTGGGCAGTCGGCTCGATGCGCCCTACGGCGCCGAACTCGAGCTCGCCGACATGACCTATTCGCTGAAGTCGCTGATGTGGCGGCAGGTCGGTATCGAGCGCGACGCCGAGGGGCTGGCCGACGCCGTCGAGCGGCTCGACGCCTGGGCCGGCTACCTCGCCTCGCTGGGCCCGTTCACCCCGGAGGGGGTCGAAGTCGTCGACATGGTCCAGGTGGCTCAGGTCCTCGCCCGCTCGGCCTGGTTCCGGACCGAATCGCGCGGCGCCCACTTCCGACGCGACTTCCCCGAGCCCGATCCGGCGTGGCGGGCCCATACCCGCGTGCTGCCGGGCGAGGACGGCATCGACTTCGACGCCGAGCCCGTCACCTCCGCCGACGCTCCCGTCGCCGTCGGGGCCCAGCGCCGATGAAGGGGCGGCCGAGTCCCACCGAGCCGCCGCGCGAGCGCGCCGTCGTCGCGGCCCTGGTCCTACCCGACAGCGACCCGGCGCTCAAGTCCGATCCGTTGGCCGAGATCGCCGGCCTCGCCGAGGCCGCCGGCGCCGAGGTGGTGGGCGGGCTGCACCAGCGTCTGCCGCATCCCGACCCGCGCACCGCCTTCGGCAAGGGCAAGGTCGAAGAGCTGCGCGCCCTGGCGCAGGGCCTCGACGCGACCCTGGTCGTCGTCGACTTCGACCTCTCGCCGAGCCAGGCCCGCAACCTCGAGAAGGCCCTCGACCGCCGTGTGGTGGACCGCACCGAGCTGATCCTCGACGTCTTCGCGAGTCGGGCCCAGACGCGTCAGGCCAAACTCCAGGTCGAACTCGCCCAGCTCGAGTACCTGCGGCCCCGGCTGCGACGGATGTGGACGCACCTCGAGCGGACCGAGGGGGCCATCGGAACACGGGGGCCCGGCGAGACGCAGCTCGAGACCGACCGCCGTCTCATCGCACGGAAGATCACCGACCTGAAACAGCGTCTGGCCGCCATCGACCGGCGCCGCGCCCGACTCGCCGAGTCGCGCGAACATCCCGAGACGGTGTCGTTGGTCGGCTACACCAACGCCGGCAAGTCCTCGCTGATGAACCGCCTGACCGGCGCCGACGTCCTGGTCGCCGACATGCTGTTCGCGACCCTGGACACCCGGGTGCGGACCTGGCGCCTGCACGACGGGCGCGGCGTCCTGCTCGCCGACACCGTCGGCTTCGTGCGCGACCTGCCGCACCACCTGGTCGCTTCCTTCCACGCCACCCTGGAGGAGACGTTGCACGCAGACCTGCTCCTCCACGTCGCCGACGCCAACGATCCGTGTCTGGATTCGCATCTGGCTGCGGTCGAGCGCGTACTCGACGAGATCGGCGTCGCCGATACGCCGCGGTTGTTGGTCCTGAACAAGACCGACCTCCTCGACGCAGGGGCCCGCGCCCGGCTCGAGGAGGAGCACCCCGAAGCGCTCCTCGTCTCGGTCGTCTCCGGCGAGGGGCTCGAGGGTCTCGACGCCCGGGTCGCAGCCCAACTCGATCGGTGGTCGGTCGAGGTCGAGGTCGAGGTGCCTCCCGCCGCCGGCCGGCTCACCGCCGAGTTCCGGGGGTCGGGCCGGCTCCAGGAATCGGCATGGCTCGAGGACGGGCGCTGGCGCGCTCGTGTCGTGCTCCCTTCGCGGCAGTGGCTACAGCTCCGACCCCGAATCGAGGCCGCTGGCGGCTCCTGGCGCCCCGCCGGAGCGAGCGCGGGAGGGGCCTGTCGCGTCGAGCCTCCAGCGGAGGACCGCCGCCGCGCGTGACCGGAAGGGTCAGGGGTGCTTCGGCGCCGGCCAGCCCGGGATGGAGGGCAGGATCAACTCCTGGCCGACGGCGATGCGGGACGGATCGTCGAGGCCGTTGGCGCGCGCGACGCGGTCGATCAACTCCTGGGGCGCACTGCCGTAGGCGCGGAGGACGATCCGGTACAGCGTCTCACCTTCGCCGACCCGGTGTCGGACGACGTTCGGCGCCGGGGCGTCGGTCGGGGACGTCGCGGCGGCTTCGGCCGCAGCGCCCACCTCCCGACCGCCCCCGTCGAGCCGTGCCGCGGCTTCTCGGGTTGCGGCCTCTCGAGCGGCTGCGGCCTCTTCGGCGGCGAGTTCCCCCGCTGCGACCTGCGGCTCCCTCGGGTCGCCCCCGCCGGCTTCGGGGGGCGGCTCCGGGGTCGCGGGGGCAGAGGCGGAGCGGGGCGGGGCGGGGGAGTCCGTCGTGGCGGTGGGGGAGGCGGCTCCGAACACCGAGACCCCGACGGCGGCCGAAGTGGGCTCCTCCGGGGCGGAGTCGGAACGGTGGGTCTTCCACCAGACCCCTGCGGTGACGGCGAGGAGCAGGGCGGTCAGGACGAGGAGCGAGCGCATGGCGCCACCCTATCCGGGAGGAGGCGGCGGGCGCAAGCCGCCGCCTCCTCCGCCGGGGCCCGCCTAGGAAGCGGCCTGCGCCCCCTTGGCCTTCCTGGCCCGGCGCTCGGCCTTGGCTGCGACCTCGTCGCCGACGTGGTGCTTCCGCGACCAGCGGTCGAAGAACACCAGCAGCGGCGTGGCCACGAACATGGTCGAGTAGGTGCCGATCACGATGCCGACCAGCATCGCGAAGCTGAAGCCCTCGAGTACGTTGTGGTAGGGGCGGTTGGCGATGAACAGCACCAGGACCACGAAGAAGGTGGTCAACGAGGTCAGGATGGTGCGGCTCAAGGACTGGTTGATCGAGGCGTCGATGACCTCTTCGAAGCTCCGGTTCCGCATCCGCGGCAGGTTCTCCCGGATGCGGTCGAAGATGACGATGGTGTCGTTCAACGAATAGCCGATGATGGTCAGGAAGGCGGCGATGATCTCGAGATCCACCTCGACCTGGACGATGCCGAGCTTGTGCGCCAGGGCCAGCACCCCCAGGGTGAACAACACGTCGTGGACCACCGCGATGACCGCGGCGAAGCCGTAGCGGTACTCGTGGAAGCGGAACGTGATGTACACGATGGTCAGGATCAGCGACAGCAGGATGGCGCGCACCGCGCGCTTCTGGATCTCGCCGCTGACCCGGGCGCCCACCGAGTTCTTCTCGGGGAAGGCCTGGTCCAGCGCCACGGCTCCGGAGGCGTCCCTGGGCAGCCAGTCGCCGAGCCGTCGTTCCAGGTCGGCGATCATCTCGTCGGTCGGATTGCGCTCGGCGTCCACCGAGGTCCGCTCCTTCTCGGCAGCGCGCTGCTCGGGCGTCAGCTTCTTCTTGATCTGGTATTGGAGGTAGGTGCCGCTCGGCAGGTCGGCTTCGGTCCCGCCGGCGACGCCGACCACTTCGTAACCGGGCAACCGCCCGCGCATCTCCGTGATCGAGTGAGGCTCGGTCAAGACCACCCGAGCGGTGGTGCCCCCGGCGAAGTCGATTCCCAGCATGTCCTCGGCTTCGCTCGAGAACAGGAACAGCCCGCTGGTGATGGTCGCCAACGAGAACACCAAAGCGTACTTCCTCTTGTTGAGGAACCGGACGTGGGTCTCCTTGGCCAGGATCGCCATCATCTTGACGTTTCGGATCACGCCCAGCCGGAAGACCAGGTAGTGGAACACCACCTTCGAGAACACCAGGACGCTGAACAGCGTCGTCAGGATGCCGAGGCCGAGGACCGCGGCGAAGCCCTTCACCGGGCCGGTGCCCACCACGTAGAGGATCAACGCCGTGATCAGGGTGGTCACGTTGGCGTCGACGATGGTCGAGAAGGCGTTCTCGAATCCGTTCTTGTACGCCTGGGCCACGTCTCGCCCCTTCCGGATCTCCTCACGCACCCGTTCGAACACCAGGATGTTGGCGTCCACCGCCATGCCGATGGTCAGGACCAGGCCGGCGATGCCGGGCAGGGTCAGGGTGGCCTGCGTGAAGTAGAGGGCGCCGATGAGCAGGAAGCCGTTGAACCCCAGCGACAGGGTGGCGACGATCCCGTTCACGCGGTAGTAGAACAGCATGAACAGGATCACCAGGATGCCGCCGAACAATGCCGAGCGCACACCGGTGCGGATCGAGTCGGCGCCCAGGCTCGGCCCGACGTAGCTCTCGCTCTCGAGTTCGGGTAGGACCCGCAGCGAGCCGGTACGCAGCACCGTGACCAGGTTGCGCACCTCGTCCTGCGAGAACCCGCTGGCGCCGCCTTCGATGATGCCGCCGCCCGGCAGGCGCGACTTGATCACCGGTGCGGTCTGGACCTCGTTGTTGAGCAGGATCGCCATCAGGCGGCCGCGGTACTCGTCGGTGAAGTCGCCGAACGCGGTCTTGCGGCTCTCGCGGAACTCGAAGGCCACCGCCGGGAATCCGCGCCCGTCCACGCTCGGGCCGACGTAGGACAGGTCGGCGCCGGTGAACTCCCACGATGCGGTGCTGCCGGCGCGTTCGGGGCGCAGCGCGTCCTGCATCAGCAGCGGGACGTGGCCCTGCACCGAGTAGGAGGACAGCGAAGCCGCTTCCTTCTCGCCGACCGGGAACCAGTGGACCTCGGGGCGGGGCCCGCCCTCTTCCTCGGGGACCCGGTCGAAGTCGAGTCCGTTCCCGTCGGGGTGCTCCGCCAGCCAGGCCTGGAACTTGGCCCGCTCGGTGTCGAGCCCGACGTCGTCGGTGTCGTCGGCGACGATGCGGAAGTTCAGCAGGCCCTGGTTGGTGATGACGTCCTTGATCTGCGCGACCTCGGCCTCGCTCCGGTCCGGCAGCTCGATGACGATCTGGTCTTCACCCTGCGGATAGATCGGGATGTCGGCCAACCCGCTCGCGTCGAGACGCTTGAGGAAGATGTCGGCCATCTGCTGGAGCAGCTGCTGGCGCTGCTGGAACTCCTGCTGGCCGATCTGCCCATCCTCCAGCGCCGCCTGGAAGTCGAAGCGGTAGACGATGCGCGCCCCACCCTTGAGGTCGAGACCCCAGTTGATGTCGAAGGCGGCGATCGCGTAGAGGGCCAGCGCCGTTGCGGCGAAGAGCCCGAAGAGCTTGCGAGGGAGGTTCTTGACCATGGTTCCGCGCCGAGGGGCGGGAGGACGAGGGCGGTGCCGGCGGAGCGCCGGAGGCTTGGGGACTAGAGCTGGGCCCGACGGCCGGAGCGCTCACGCAGGAAGAAGAGCTTGGCGCGCCGCGGAGTGCGGTTCGGCCCGCGCTGCACGGCCACGTTGACCACCAGCGGGCTGTGCAGCGGGAAGGTCCGTTCGACTCCTTCGCCCTGGACGATCCGCCGCACCGTGAAGGTCTTGCGGATGCCGTGCCCCTTGAACTGGATGACCTGGCCGACGAACGGCTGGACCCGCTCGTTCTTGCCCTCGCGGATGAGGAAGTCGACGCGCACGATGTCGCCGACCGAGAAGGAGGGGACGTCCTCCTTCATGTACTGTTTCTCGATGTCTCGGACGAGGTGGTCCATGGTGTCAGGTCTCGGTCTCGTTGGATGCTGGGTTCGGGCCGGAGCCCGAAGGGGGAGCCGGGGCGTCCCGGGGTTCTCGGGGGAGCAGGTCGGGCCTGCGTTCGCGGGTGCGCCGCAGGGCCTGGTCCCGCCGCCAGCGCGCCACCGCCTGGTGGTCGCCGGAGAGCAGGACGTCGGGAACGGCCATCCCGCGGAACACGGGGGGCCGGGTGTAGTGGGGGTGGTCGAGCAACCCGCCCTCGGCGAACGACTCGTGCACCGCGCTCTCGTCGTGGCCGAGCACCCCCGGCACCAACCGGGCGGTGGCCTCGATCACGGCCAGCGCGGGCAGTTCGCCCCCGCACAGCACGAAGTCGCCGAGCGAGAGCTCGGTCCACTCCATGCCCTGGCGGATCCGTTCGTCGAAACCCTCGTAGCGGCTGCACAGGAGGAGCAGGCGCTCCTCGCGGGCGAATCCGCGGGCGTGTTCCTGCACGAACGGCTCCCCGTCGGGAGTGAGCAGGATGCGGCGGCAGGGACCATGCGTCCCTTCCACCCACTCGACTGCGGCAAAGATCGGCTCGGGCTTGAGCACCATGCCCGGCCCGCCCCCGTAGGGGCGGTCGTCCACGGGTCGGTGCCGACCCTCGGCGAAGCGCCGGTAGTCGACCACGTGCACCCGCACGAGGCCCGCCGCCTGCGCCCTGCCCAGGATGGAGGCTTGGAGGTAGGCCTCGACGGCCTCCGGGAACAGGGTGAGGAGATGGACCTCGAGCATCCCGGTACCTCCGGGAAATGGCCGCACAGGATACGGGAATCCCCCTGTCCCGGCAAGAACGGGGGCCCTAGGCTGGTGCCGTGTTCACCGGCCTCGTCGCCCACGTGGGGGAGCTCCTGGACCGTCGTCCCGAGGGGGGCGGGCTGCGGCTCCGGGTCGATCTCGGCCCCCTGGCCCCCGAAGCCGCCCCGGGCGCCTCGGTCTGCGTCCAGGGGGCCTGTCTGACGGTGGAGGCCCGGGAGGGCTCCTCGGCCTGGTTCGCCCTGTCGCCCGAGACCCTGGCCAGGACCACCTTCGGGGAGGCGCTCCCCGGTCGCAAGTTCAATCTGGAGCTGGCCTTGCGTCTCGGCGACCGCCTGGGCGGCCACTTCCTCACCGGTCACGTGGACGCCCTGGGCGCCCTCGCCGAACGCCGCCGCGAGGGCGAGTACGAGGTCCAGCGCTTCCGCGCCCCCGAGGCCCTCCTCCCGCTGCTGGTCGAGAAGGGCTCGGTGGGGGTGGACGGGGTCAGCCTCACCGTCGCCGCCCTCCACGACGACGGCTTCTCGGTGGCCCTGATCCCCGAGACCCTCGAGCGGACCACCCTCGGCGGGCTCGCCCTCGACGCGCCGGTCCACCTCGAAGCCGACCTCCTCGCCAAGCACGTGGCGCGGCTGCTCGCGACCGGCGCCGTCCCGGATGCTTCCACCGCAGGGCTTCCCTCCGAGGAAGGGCAGTGAGAAGATGCGGCGTCCCAGCGTCGCCGCCATGTCCCTCCGTCGCCCCCTCACCGCGCTCGCCGTCCTCTTCGTCCTGGTCCCCGCCCTCGCCGCCCAGGAACGCGAGATGCCGCCCGGCCACGTCCTCGTCGGAGAGGGTCCGGGCGGCTCGCGCGTCACCGCCGGTCTCGGCCTCCTCTTCCGCGGCGAGTTCCGCGACGACGCCGACCCCGGCGTCGCCGGCGGCGCCAGCGACAGCGTCCTCGGCGGCCGAGGCCTGTTCGCCCTCGGCGTGGACTGGGGCCCCTACCTCTCCGGACTCGCCGAGCTGCGCGGCTCCTTCGTGGACGGCTTCGGAGGCGACGTCGGGCTGCACCAGGCCTGGCTCCGCCTCGACGAGGTGCTCGGCGACTGGGCCGTCACCGCCGGCCGCATGGAGCTCGAACTCGGCGAGGGCCTGGTGGTCTCGCCGAGCCGCGGCTGGTTGTTCGAGCCCAACGCCTGGGACGGCGCCCGCGTCTCGGGTTCGGGCTGGCGCGGTTCCTGGGACCTGTGGGTCACCGACGCCGGCGAGGGCCCGGCCCAGGCCTTCGACGAGAACTTCCTCGGCGCTCACGGCGCGTTGTCCACGGGCGACCGCAGCGACCTCGACCTGTTCCTTCTGTCGCGGCACCGCACCGCCGAGAGCATGACCGAGATCACCTACGCCGCGACCTGGCGCGGGCGCACCCGCGGCGGCCTCGACTGGTTGGTGTACGGCGCGCTGCAGGACGGACGCCGCCAGGGCCGCGAGGTCTGGACCCAGGGCTTCCGCTTCCAGGCGGTCCAGGAGCTGGACCACGGCCACCACGTCGGTCTCCACCTCGGCTACGCCAAGGGCAACGACGAAGACCTCGCCGACTGGAAGCGCTACGACCCGGTCTACCTCGACCAGCACCGTTGGGACGGGCGCGCCGACCTGTTCGCGTTCTCCAACCTCATCGACCTGTCGCTGCTCTACTGGCTCGAATGGAACCCCCGCTGGTCGCTCCACGCCGACCTCCACGGCTTCTGGCGCCAGTCCACCCAGGACGATGCCTACTCCGCCTACACGCTCGCGCCCTATGGCCTCGGCGTCGGCGGCGAGCGCTTCCTCGGCCGCGAGCTCGACCTCTACGCCGAGGGCGTCCTCGGTCCCCACGCCAGCGTGGACTTCGGCATTTCCTGGTTCTCGCCGAGCGCGATCTTCCCCGGCGACGACCAGCTCTGGCTGTTCCTGCAACTCGTCCTGGAATCCTGAAGCGATGGCCCCGCGCCCCCTCCGCTCCCTCCTCCTCGTCCTCTCGCTCGGGGCCGCCGTCGTCGCTCCGGCCGCGGCCGCGCAGGTGCGCGAGCCCCAGGGCGTCGTCACCGTGCCCGGAGGCGCCGACCTCGAGCTCTCGGCCGAGTTGCGGCTGCGCGCCGAGCGCCGCGACGCGGTGCCGCCGGTCGCCGGCGCCCCGGACGAGTCGGTGAACTCGGCGCGGCTGCGCCTCGGCTTCCTGACGCGCTTCGGCGACTCCCTCTCGGCCTTCGCCCAGGTCCAGGGGGTGGTCGCGAACCAGGGCTTCGACTCGGAGGTGGACCTGCACCAGGCCTGGCTCGACTTCGCCGACCTCGGCGACGTCGTGGACCTGCGCGCCGGCCGCATGGAGCTCGACTACGGCTCCGGGCTGATGGTGTCGCCCTACGACTGGAGCCCGACCGGCAACGCCTGGGACGGGCTGCGCGCCCGGGTCGGTTTCGGCGGGGCCGAGCGCCCCACCTGGACGCTCGACGCCTTCTGGACCCGCGCCGTGGAGGGGCAGGCCGTGCCCGACGGCATGCCGCAGACCTTCGGCGGCGTGTGGGTGACCGTGCCCCGCGATCCCTTCGACGTGGACGCCTACCTGCTGGTCCGCGACCAGAGCGACCAGCCCTTCGGCGGCCTGTCCGACCGCACCTTCGGAGCGCGCCTCTCCGACCCCGACGCGCGCCTGCCGTGGGAGGTCGAGGCGGCGCTGCAGACCGGCGAGCACGGCGCCCTCGACGCCGGCGGCTGGCTGGCGCACGGCCGGCTGGCCGGACCGCTCGGCGACGACCTCGTGCTCGGCGGCACGGTGCTGTGGGCGAGCGGCGACGGCGACCCGCTCGACGGCGACGACGGCGCCTTCGTGCCGCTGTTCCCCGACGTCCACCGCTGGCTCGGCCCGCAGGACCTGTTCGTGCCGAGCAACGTCCTCGACCTCGCCGTGGACCTGACCTGGGCGCTCGACCCGCGCTGGGACCTGGTGGTCGAGGGCCACTGGATGCGGCTCGCCGACGAGGCTGGCGGCATCCCGACCGTGGACGGCTCGCTGACCGCGACCGGCACCGACTCCGGCCTCGGCACCATCTTCGCCGCCTCGCTGCGCGGCCCGCTGATGGACGCGCTCGACCTGGAGTTCGGCCTCGCCACCTTCGCCGCCGGCGACGCGGTGGCCAACGGCGACGGCCAGCTCTGGGCCTACGCCCAGCTGGTCGCCGACGTCTAGGTCCCCGGGAGGGGTCAGAGCCCCTCGCGCAGCGCGCGCAGGCCCGCGATCACGGGGGCGGCGCCGTCGGGGAACCAGCCGGCGCCGTAGCCCTCGGCGCGGCGCAGGGCGGTGCGGCCGAGCGGACGCCCCGGGCCCGGGCCCCCTTCGGGCAGCGGCGGCAGGAAGGCGCGCGGCAGCTTCCAGGCCGGGGTCGTGGGGGCGTCGCCGGCGGCCTCGAGGGCGCGCGCCGTCGCCACCGCCTCGGCGAGCAAGGTGAGCGCCTCGTCGCGGTCCGGGGCGGTCGCGACCCGCTTCGCCGCCGCCTCCAGCACCAGGTCCATCCAGCCGCGGCGGCCGTCCACGGGGACGCGGTCGTCGCCGAGCAACGTCGCCAGGCGCACCGCGTAGCGCGCCGCCTTGGCGTGCCACGCGTAGTCGGGGTCGAGGAAGTGTTCCACCACGTAGGGCGTGTCCATCATCGAGTGGTAGGCGCCGTAGCCGCCGTGGAAGCCGAAGCCCATCGCCTCGACGCCGGCGAGTTCCACGAAGGGGACGTGGTCGGAGCCGCCTCCAGGCAGGCCGGGGCGCTCCGGCGCGTCCAGGCCCTCGGCCTCGGCGGCGGCGCGGGCGACCGCCCACAGCCCCGGCGTCGCCGACACCGAGAAGTTCGGCCCCGAGGCGACGACGTCCATGTTGACGTAGGCGACGACCCGGGCGCGGACCTCGGCGGCGTGCTCCTCGACCCACTCGGTCGAGCCGACGAGCCCCCATTCCTCGGCGTCCCACGAGGCGAGGACCAGGGTCCGCTTCGGCCGCCAGCCCGCCTCGACGGCGTCGGCGAGGACCCGGGCGAGTTCCATCAACACCACGGTGCCGGTGCCGTCGTCCACCGCACCCGGCCCCCACGAGTCGCGGTGGGCGCCGAAGACGACCCACTCGTCGGGCCGTTCCGAGCCGGGCACCCGAGCGAGCAGGTCGTGGATCTCGACCAGCGCCGGGTCCTGCTCCACGAACATCCGCACGCGGGCCCCGCGGCTGCCGAGCTCGAGCGGCGCGTCACCGAGCAGGCGTCTGGCGTTCGCCTCCGAGATCGGCAGGCTCGGGATGCCGACGCGCCCCGGGACGTGGTCGCGCTCCGGGTCCAGCCGCGGCGCCTCGGCGGTCGCCGCCCAGCCCGGCGTCAGCGCGTCGCCGTCGCCGTTGAAGACCGAGCCGCGCTGGATGCCGCCCGCCGGCCGCCACGGCCCGTCGGGCAGGACCGCCCCCCGGGCCGCGCCGTCGTCGCGGCCGTCGGTGTAGAGGAGCGCCCCGGCGAAGCCCGCGGCTTCGGCGTTGGCGACCTTGAGCCCGCGGTAGAGCCCACCGTAGCGGACCAGGGCCACGGCGCCGTCGCAGAGCTCTCCGTGGCGTTCGCGCAGCGCGGCGAAGTCGGCCTCGGTGCCGCGTCCGGCGTGGAGGACGACGCCCTCGGCCGACCCCGGTGCGGTCAGCCCGTGCATCGGCGGCACCACCGGCGAGGCGCTCTGCCACGGGTCCGCCTCCAGCACCGGCTCGTCGAGGTCGAGCGCCGCCCACCGCCCGTCCGCGTCCAGGACCTCCAAGCCCTCGCCGGTCTGGCGTGGCAGGAACACGCGATACACCGACGGGCGGAAGTCGAGGCGGTCGTAGAAGGTCTCGGCCACCAGGTTGGTGCCGTCCACCCACTCCGCTTGTCCGGCCAGCCGGGGCTGTGCGCAGAGGGTCCGGAGCGCATCCCGCAGCCGCTCCGTCGAGACCCGGTCGGGGTCGGGTTCCTGCGGCGGAGCGAGGCGGGGGAGGGGCAGGAGGGGGAGCAGGGCGAGCAGGGCGGCGGCAGGCATGCCGATACCCTAGGCGCTCCGCGATGCCCGCTTCCCCGCCCGCCTTCGTCGCCGTGGACTGGAACGGCACCGTCGTGCCCTTCTTCGGGCTCGATCCCTACCCCGATGCGCTCGCGACGCTGGGCCGCCTGCGCGCCTCCGGCGTCCCCCTGGTGGTGGTCAGTCGGGCCCACCCGCGGACCATCCGCGACGAGGTGGCGCGCTTGGCCCTGGACGCGGACGAGGTCCACGGCGTCCTCGACAAGGCGCCGGTCCTGGCCGACCTGGCGGCGGCCCGGGGGCGCGGCGTCTTCGTCGGCGACACCGCGAGCGACCAGGCCGCGGCCCGCGCCGCCGACGTCCCCTTCGTCCAGGCTCGGCTCGAGGGCGGGCCCGCCTTCGGCGACGCCCCCGACTTCCTGCGCTGGGCCGACTTCGAGACCGCCCTCCTTGCTGCTCTGGCCGCCGTGGGCTAGGATGAGTGGTCCCTTCGGGACGGCACGACCCCCATGGAAAACACCCTGCCCCAGCGCCTCCAGGCCTTCATCCGCGGCTCGTTCGAGCGCACCGCCGTGCTCCAGAAGCGGGTCCGCCAACTCGTCCGCGGCGACGCGCCGCTGTTCGACGCCGAACTGGAGCGCATCGAGAACCCGATCGAGATCGCCCTGGTCGAGTTCGAGCGCGGCCTGATCACCCTGGTCGAGCCGGAGCAGAGGGAAGAGACGCCGACCCTCTGACCCTTTCGCGGCGCCCGTCGTCTCCGCCGCCGTCGGGCGGGGCGGCTTCCTAGGCCGCGGCGGCCTCGGTGTCGAGGAGTTGGCGCAGACCCTCCTGCAGCGTCTCGCGGAGGTCGGTGAAGCCCTCGTAGTGCACGGTCAGGCACGGCTTCTGGCCGGCGTCGTTGCAGATCTGCCGCGCCGTCTTCGTGAAGGTGGTGCGGTTCCAGTGCAGGATGACCAGGGCGTCGAAGCGCTCGCGCATGTCGCGCTTCAGCTTCTCGATGCCCTTCTGCCACGACACGTATTCGGCCATCCGCCACTCGCCCTCGAACCCCATCACTTCGGCGTACTCGGCGAACTTGTCGCGGTGGCGGAGCTGGGGCTCGGCGCCGCCGATGACCAGGATGCGGAAAGGCCTGCCGTCGCGCGCCGCCAGCCGCTCGGCCAGCGCGCGCTCCTTGTCGAGCAGGGGCCGGTCGCGGAACGACGGCACCTCCTCCTCGACCAGTTCCTGGAACCGCTCCATGTCCTCGAGACAGGCGCGGAGGTCGTCGCGTTCGGCCTCGAGCAACTCGAACTTCTGGAGCAGGACGCCGTGGTCGTGCCGCAGGGCCTCCAGTTCCTCGGTCAACGCCCGCTCGCGCTCGGCCGGGTCCGAGGCGGCGGCCAGCCGCTGCTTGAGTGCGCTGGCCCGGTGCTGCTCCTCGCGCAGTTCCGCGCGCAGACGCTCCCGTTCCTCGGCCAGCTCCCGATTCCGCTCACGCTCGGCGGCGAGCTTCTCCTCGAGCCGGCCGATCTCCCGCTTGAGCCCCTCCACCTCGCGCGTCAGCGCCGCCGTCGGGTCGGCTGCGGCGTTCCGGTCGCGGCTCGGTGGACGTTCGGCGGTCCGTCTCGCCGCAGGCCGGGACGGCGTCCGCGGCGGATCCTCGGCCGGGCCGAGCGATTCGCCCAACCGCGCCGCGACGTCGAGGGCCGAGCGGAACCCGGCCTCGTCGCCGCGGGCCAGCAGGGCGAGCAGGAACCGGCGCCATTCGTCCGGGGTCAGCTCGGGAAGCTCGGGCCCCTCGGTCGCGGGGGGGCGCCCGGCCGCGTCCTCGGCCGCCGCGTCGCCCCGGGGCGGCGCCGCCGCGGCCTTCCCGTCGGGCGAGGCCCCGTCCGCTGCTCCCGGCCGGTCCGGCGCCGCCGCAGCGGAGGCGACCCGGACCGCGAGGGCGGCGGCCTCGTCCTCCGGAGGGAGCCGTTCCTCCAGCAGCCGGATCAGGGCCTTGCGCAGACCGGCGTCCCGGCCCACGCGCCGCGCCGCGTCCCGGGCGGGGGCGGCGGCCCCCTTGCCGCGCCGGGGCAGGGTCTTGAGCGCGGTCGGCGGCAACAGCCGCTCGAGCAGCCAGGCCAGCCGCTCCGGTTCACGGCTCCAGTAGAGGAGCGAGGCGTCGAGTCGGGTGGCGGTGGAGCGTGCCATGGAGGAGGGGCTGTCCAGGTATCCTAGCGCGATGCCGCGTCGGTCCCACCGGTCCCGGTCGTGGGGGAGGTCCGTCCTCCTCCTCGCCCTCTCCGCCGTCCCCTTCGCGGCGGCTCCCGCGTGTTCGCACGGTCCCGAGCCGCCCCGCGCCAACGTGCTCCTGGTGGTGGTGGACACCCTGCGCAAGGACCACCTGCCGGTGTACGGATACGAGCGGCGCCCGACCGCGCCCCACCTGGCCGAGCTGGCCGCGGCGGGCGACGCCATCGTGTACGACGACGTGGTCGCGGTCAGCTCGTGGACCAAGCCGACCATGGCGACCCTGTTCACCGGTCTGCCCCCGGCCGAGCACGGCGTGATGCGTCTGGTCGGTCGCGGCGCGCGCCTCCAGGACCCGCACGTCCTCGCCGCCGAGTTCGCCGCCGCGGGGTACGCCACCGGCTGCGTGATGGGGAACCACGTCCTGACCCGGCCGATGCAGGCCGGTTTCGACGCCGGCTTCACGTTCTGGGACGAGCGGCCCGCGGCGATGCGCCACGAGGGCACCAGCGCGCGTCAGGTCGCCGACTCCGGTCTGCGGTGGCTGTCCGAACGGCCCGACGACCAGCCGTGGTTCCTGGTGCTGCACTTCTTCGACCCGCATGCGGTGTTCGTGGACCACCCCGAGTACGACTGGTTCGATCCCGACTACGGCGGTCCCCTCCGCGGCGGCGACTCGACCGACCGCCTGCGCGAGCTCGAGAAGCACCTCACGGCCGCCGACCGCGAGCAGCTCGCCGCGCTCTACGACGAGGAGGTCCGCATCGTGGACGACCAGTTCGGCCGCGTCCTCGCCGCGCTGCGTGCGCGGCCCGACTGGGAGCGCACCGTGGTCGTCTTCACCTCCGACCATGGCGAGGAGCTGGGCGAGCGCGGGCACGTCGGCCACACCCAGACCCTGCACCACGAGCTCGTGGACCTGCCGCTCGTGGTGCGCGTCCCTGCGGCGGTCGCGCCGCGCTGGGAGCTCCCCGAGCTCGACGACGGCGGACGTTCCCAGCTCCAGCTCTATGCCGCCATGCTGCGGCTCGGCGGCATCCCGGTGCCGGCCGGGCGCGACGCGCTCCCCGACGGCATCGCCATGGAGGTGGACTTCGTGCCGGTGCGTCGCGACCACCTGGAGAAGTTCGTGCGCAAGCGCGGCGTCCAGGTCGGCGCGCTCAAGCTGGTCGAGGACCTCAACGCCGGCGCCGCCGCGCTCTACGACCGCGCCGCCGATCCCGGGGAGTGGAACCCGCTTCCCGCCGACGACCCGCGGGCCGAACCGCTGCGGCGCCGGCTCGCCGAGCACCGCTGGTGGCAGCGCCCCTGAAGCGTCGCGTGGACCTCCCGCCGCCGGCGGTCCGCGTCCTCCTCGCGCCGCTCGGCGCGCTGTGGTGCGGGGTGGCGGCGGCGCGCGTCGCCGCCTACCGGCGCGGCTGGAAGCGGCGCGTGCGCCCGCCCTTCCCGACCCTCTCCATCGGCAACCTGTCGGTCGGCGGCACCGGCAAGACCCCGCTCCTGATCCACGCGGTGGACTGGCTGACCCGCCACGACGCCGAGGTCGGCGTCCTGTCGCGGGGCCACGGCGGCGACGAGGGCCGCATGCTGGAGGCGCGCTTCCCGGCGCTGCGGCTGGCCGAGGACCCGGACCGCGTGCGCGGGCTGCGCAGCCTCCTGCTCGGCGGGCGGCCCGACGTCCTGCTGCTCGACGACGGCTTCCAGCACCTGCGGCTCGAGCGCGACTACGACGTCGTCCTGCTCGACGCGACCCGTCCCTTCGACCGTTGCCTCCCCGCCGGGCGGTCGCGCGAGTCGCCGCGGGCGCTGCGCCGCGCCACCCACGTGGTCCTGTCGCGGGCCGAACTGGTCGGTGAGGCCGAGCGCCGCGCGGTGTGGGAGCGGGTCCACGCCATCCGCGCCGGTCTGCCGCGCGTCGCCGAGATGGAGGGCGACGTCGAGCCCTTCCTGGTCCGCAACCTGCGCACCGGCGAGGAGCGCCCCCTGGCGTCGTTGCGTGGGGCGCGCGCCCACCTCGCCGCTGGCGTCGGCCATCCGGAGTCGTTCCGCGCCCTGTGCGAACGCCTCGGCGTCGAGGTCGTCGGCGCCGACTGGAAGCCCGACCACCACCCGTGGAGCGACGCCGACGTCGCCGCCTGGCCGCGCGACGTGGACGTGCTGGTCACCGAGAAGGACGGCGTCAAGCTGCACGGCTGGGCCCCCGACCACGCCTGGGAGGTCCTGGTGCGCTGGCGTTTCACCCGGGGCGCCGACCACTTCCACGGCCTGCTCGCCGAGCTCCAGCTGCCGAGCCGGGCGGCGCGCATCGAGCCGCTGTGGGCGGCCCACGCCGAGAACGGAGGCGGGTTCGGAGCGGGAACCGGGGAGGGAGGGCGATGAGCGCCCCCGTCGCCCCGTCGCACCCGCCGATGCGCCGCGACGGCCGTCTGCGCCGTCTGCGCAAGCGGTTGCGCCGCCGCTTCAAGCACCGTCCCGGGCTCGTCCCCTGGTTGGCGTGGTTGCCGCAGCGGGCCTTCCTGGCGTTGCTCGGCCTCCTGCCGGACCGCGCCGTGCTGTGGCTCGGCGACCGCCTCGGGCGGCTGGCGCTCGCGTCGTCGCGCCGCCGCCGCATCGGGCGCGAACACCTCGCCGCGGCCTTCCCCGACCTCGCCCCGGCCGAGCGCGACCGCATCCTGCGCGACTCCTGCGGCCACCTGGGGCGTTCCGCCGTCGAGGTCCTGGTGCTCTCCGAGCGGCATCGGGACGACTTCGACGAACGCGTCGAGCTGGAGGCCGGCGCCGCCGAGGTCCTCGCCGCGGTGCGGGGCCAGGGGGCGGTGGTCGTCGTCGGCCACCTCGGGGCGTTCGAGATCTGCGGCGCGGTGCTGGCCCGCCACGGCCTCGAGCCGGCCTTCCCGATGCGCGAGCCGAACAACTGGTACCTGGCGCGCCGCCTGCGCCGCGGCCGCGAGGGCTGGGGGGTGCGTCTGGTGGACCGCCACGGTGCGGTGCGCGTGCTCACCGGGCACCTCGCCCGCGGCGGGGCTGCGGTCCTCGCCACCGACCAGCATGCCCACACCAAACCGGTCCACGTGGCGTGGTTCGGCCGCCCCGCCGCCACCGAGCGCGCCGCGGCGGCGCTGGCGCTGCGGCGGGGGTCGCCGGTGCTGGTAAGCTGGTGCCTGCGC
>JALUVI010000265.1 GCA_027020785.1 Planctomycetota bacterium
CGTCCTTGGAGAGTTCCAGCGCCGCGGCGTCCTCGGGATGGATGAACACGTGGTCGCGCTCGGCGCCCGTCAGCGGATCGCGGCGTGCCTGGACCATCGAGTTGAACTGCTTGCCGCGCCGCGTCGCCAGCAGGAACTCGGCTTCGTCGGCAGACGCGCCGTCGGCCAGCGAGCGGACGGGTCGGCGCGGAGGGTGAGGGACCTCGAGCCGGGCCTTCCCGCTCGGCGTCGGGAAGCGCCGCTCCGTGCACAGGTGCGGACCACCCCACTGGAACTGGTCGCCGCGCTCACGCAGCGACTCGATGCCGCGATAGGCCGGCACCGCTTCGGCGATCTCGGCGCGGACGGCGGCGGCGTCGGCGAAGGAGACGAGGTCGGCCCGCTCCGGAGCCACCGCCCGCGCCAGCGCCTCGAACATCCGCCACTCGGTCATGGCCTCGCCGACCTGGTGGCCAGGGATCTCCGGCGAGAACACGACGCGGCGCTCGGTGGTGGTCTCGGTGCCGCCGCCCTCCTGTTCGTAGCGGGTGCGGGCCGGCAGCAGGTAGACCTCCTCGGCGGGGTCCACAAGCATCTGGGTGGTGACCACCAGGTCGGAGTGGACGCGCAGCGGGACCCGGGCCAGGGCTTCGGCCACCCCGGCGGGGTCGGGCAGGGTCTCCAGGAAGTTGCCGCCGGAGCACCACCACGCTTCGAGCATGCCACGCCGCGCCGCCGCCAGCGTCTCGGTGGTGGTCAGGCCGGGGTGGTCGGGTACGGGGAAGCCCCAGAGTGCGCTGAAGCGCGCCGCGTTCTCGGGGGTGACGGCGAGCCCACCCGGCAGGGCGGTGGCGTAGGCGCCCATCTCGGCGCCGCCCTGGACGCCGCTGTGCCCGCGGATGGGCATGAGGCCGCAGCCCGGGCGCCCCACCCATTCACGGAGCAGCGCCAGGCTGGCAATGGCGGCGACCGTGTCCGAGCCGTGGACGTGTTGGGTGATGCCCATGGACCACACCAGCACCGCGCGCTCGGCGCGCTCCAGTTCTTCGGCCAGGGCCACGGCCTCGGAGACGGGCATCCCGGCGAGGTGGCAGAGGTCGGCGAAGGATTCGCGGGCGAGCGCGTCGCGGAACTCGTCCCAGCCCTCGACCGCTTCGGCGAGGAAGTCGGCGGCGACGGCGTCGCGCTGGACCAGTCGTTTCATGACCGCGGCGAGGAGCGCCAGGTCGCCGCCGATGCGGACCCGGAAGCTGCGGTCCACGATGGCGGTGCCGAACAGCGCCGAGGACGGGGTGGACGGCACCCAGTAGCGTTCCATCCCCGGCTCACGCATTGCGTTGACCTCGACCACGCGGGTGCCGCGTTTCTTCGCCTCGTGGAGGTACTTGGTCGTCAGCGGCTGGTCGTTGGCCGGGTTGCTGCCGAAGAACACGACCAGGTCGGCGTCGTACCAGTCGCGGTAGCTGCAGGTGGTCGCCGCGACCCCGACGGTGCGCTTCAACCCCGCCGTGCTCGGCGAGTGGCACAGCCGCGCGCTGTTCTCGACGTTGGGCGAGCCGAGGAAGCGCATCACCTTCTGGCCGACGTAGTAGGTCTCGTTGGTGAGCCCGCGGCTGGTCAGGTACATCGCGGTGCGCTCGGGCTCGGCGGCGCGCCAGCGCCGGCCGATGCCCTCCCATGCTTCGTCCCAGCCGATGCGGGTGAAGCCGGGTTCGCCGGCGCGCCGCCGCATCGGGTACGCCAGCCGCCCGAGGTCGCGCAGCTGCTTCGAGTCGAGCCCGCGCAGCGACTCCAGGTCCTCGAGCCGGCGGTGGTCCATCGGGCCCATGGTGTTCAACCGCAGGAGCTCGAGCCGCACCATGCACAGGTGGATGCCGGGGATGGTCCAGTCGCGCAGCCCGCTGGTGCCGAGGGCGCAGCCATCGCAGACGCCGCGGGTCAGCACCCGCCAGGCATGGCCCAGGTCGTCGCGGTTGCGCCACGCGATGCGCAGCATGTCGCGGTAGTGACGCGGTTTGGTCTCGGTGAGCCCGAACGGGACCCAGTGGCGCGGGCGGCGTGCCATCGGCGGCATCATGGTAGGGCTTCGGCGGATGCGCCAGGGCCTGGCGCGCGACCGGCTCGGGCGCTTGACGGTTCCGTTTCGGAATGGAGAATCGGGGCATGCCCATCCCCTGCATCGCCCTTTCCCTGCTCGTCCTGTCCTCGCCCCAGACCGCCGGGGGCGGCTACGTGACCCGCGACGCGTTCGTCGGTCAGACCGACTACGAGGGCTACGGGAGCGCCCTGGCGCTCCTCGGCGACGTGGACGGTGACGGCGTCGCCGATTTCGCAGTCGGGGCTCCGACCCGCGAGGTCGCGGGCATGGCCGGAGCCGGCGCGGTCGAGATCCGAAGCGGCGCCGACGGCGCGCTCATCCGGACCGTGACCGGTGACCAGCCGGACCTGGTCCTCGGCAAGAGCTTGGCCGCACTCGGTGACGTGGACGGAGACGGCGTCCCCGACTTCGCCAGCGGGGTCGGGCGTTGGGGCCAGCCGCCGCGGGTGGACGTGCGCAGTGGCGCCGACGGTTCGCGTCTCCTGCTGTTCGCCCCGCAGAGCAACTCGCAGGACTTCGGTGACGCCCTGGCCGGCCCCGGCGACGTGGACGGCGACGGCGTGCCCGACGTCGCCGTCGGCGACCCTTCCTTCCCCGACCCCTTCGGTGGGGCCTACGGCGGGCGCGTCACCCTCCACTCGGGGGCCACGGGGCTGGTGCTCTGGGAGACCTCCGGTGTGGCCGGGGACCACTTCGGCTCTTCGATGGCGGCCGTCCCCGACGTGGACGGCGACGGAGTGGGCGACCTCCTGGTCGGCGCCATCTGGGCCGAGCCGAGCGGGGTTGGCGCGTGGGAGGGGCGGGCCGACCTCGTCTCCGGCTCCACCGGAGCCGTGCTCCACTCCTATGCCCCCGGGGTCGCCAATGCCTGGTTCGGCGCGGCCGTGTGCGCGCTCGGTGACGTGGACGGGGACGGCATCGCCGACCATGCGGTGTCCGGAACCTTCGCCAGCCCGCCCGGGCTGGACGAAGCCGGCATGGTCTGGGTCTTCTCCGGCGCGAGCCACACGCTGCTCTGGACCGCCTCCGGCGACTTCGACTTCTCCGACTTCGGTTTCGCCCTGGCCGACGCCGGTGACGTGGACGGCGACGGTCTCTCCGACCTCCTGGTCGGTGCGCCGGGCCGTCCCACCAGCGGCAACTTCGGTGGACAGGCCCATCTGTTCTCGGGCGCCGACGGCGGACGGCTGTGGAACCTCGTCGGACCGGGGTGGGGGAGTCGCTTCGGCGCCTCCCTGCTGGGGCTCGGTGACGGCGACGGCGACGGTTGGCCCGAGGTGGTGGTCGGCGCTCCGGAAGCGTTCGGCCCGCCGGCCGCCGACCCCGGTGTGGTCCATTGGCGCGAGTTCCAGCCGCTCCTGACGGGAACCGGCACCGACCTCTCCGCCTCGCTCGGCGGGACTGCGGTGTTGGCCATCGACTTCCCGTCCGACTGGTTGGAGATGCCGAACTCCCAGTCGTACCGTCTCCTGCTCTCGGCGACCGGGACCGGGCCCACGGTGCTGATGGACGTCCTGGTGCCGTTGACCCCGGACGGGTTCTATGCCGACAGCCTCGCCGGCGTCCATCCCTCCGCCTTCCAGAACCCGCAAGGGCCCCTCGACGCGAACGGCGACGCCACCGCCACCGTGGTCCTGCCCGCGGGTTCGCCTTCGGTCTGGGTCGGTCGCTCGCTCTGGGTGGCCGCCGCCGTGCTCGAGCGCGTTCCCTGGGCCGACCACTTCATCGGAGTCTCCCGGCCGGTGCGTCTGGTCGTGGTTCCCTGACGCGGGGGGCGCCGCTCCGGCTCCCGGCGGCGCTGCGCTAACCTGAAGGGTCGGGCGGGGCGTCTCCCCGCCCTCGCCACGTCATGAAGACCCATCGCATCGCCGTCGTCCCGGGCGACGGAGTCGGTCCCGAGGTCGTCGCCGAGGGGCTGCGCGTCCTGCGCGCGGCCGCCGGCCGCTTCGGTTTCGCCGTCGAGCTCACCGAGTTCCCGCACGGCACCGAGCACTGGCTCGCCACCGGCGAGGTCCTGCCCGACGAGGTGCTCGAGCGCATCGCCGCTCACGACGCCATCCTGCTCGGCGCCGTGGGCGACCCGCGGGCCCCCGTCGGCGAGCTCGAGCGCGGCATCATCGGTCGTCTGCGCTGGGACCTCGACCTCTACGTCAACCTGCGTCCGGTGGAACTGATGGACGAGCGCTTCTGCCCGTTGAAGGGCAAGGGTCCCGACGACGTCGACTTCGTGGTGGTGCGCGAGAACACCGAGGACGCCTACGTGACCTCGCCCGAGTTCCACGACCGCAACAGCCCGCAGGAGGTCGCGGTCCAGCCGATGCGCTATACCCGCCGCGGCACCGAACGCATCGTCCGCTATGCCTTCGAGTTGGCGCGGACTCGTCCCGGCAAACGCCTGACCCTGGTGGACAAGGCCAACGCCATCCGTGCCCAGGACCTGTGGACCCGGGTCTTCGCCGAGGTCGGTGAGGAGTATCCCGACGTCGAGCGCGACCACCTCTACGTGGACGCGGCCTGCGTGCGCATGGTCGAGGCGCCCGAGTCCTTCGACACCGTGGTCACCACCAACCTCTTCGGCGACGTGCTCACCGACCTCGGCGCCGCCCTGCAGGGCGGGATGGGCATGGCCGCCAGCGCCAACCTCCACCCCGGCCGGCTCGGTCTGTTCGAGAGCGTCCACGGTTCGTTCCCGCAGGCCGCAGGCAAGGACCTCGCCAACCCCATCGCGACCATCCTCGCGGTGGCGATGATGCTCGACTGGCTCGGCGAGGGGGCCGCCGGAGCGGCGGTGCGTGAAGCCGTTCGCACCGCTCTGACTGCGGGCCCCATCCGCTCGCTCGAGCTCGGCGCCCACGGGACGCGCGAGATCGGTGAAGCCGTCCTGGACGCCCTCGCCGGTCAGGTGACAGCAGGCTGAACGCGTCCCCCGGTCAGAACACCGGCCGCCCACGGTTGGTGGTGCGGCAGGTGGCGAGGTCGAGGGCCTGGATGCGGATGCGCCCGTCCTCGACGTCGGGGACCCACCCGGTGTGGGTGACGGCGCGACCGGCGGCGTCGGCGGTCTTCAGGTCGACGAGGAAGACGCGGGGCCGCAGGTCGAG
>JALUVI010000266.1 GCA_027020785.1 Planctomycetota bacterium
CGTGTCGTGGATCAACTTGACCTCGTCGATGCCCTTGATGTGGAGGCGGAACTCGCCGCCCCGCAACCGCCTCAACGCCTCGTTGAGGGCGTAGTAGCGCGGCTTGGGCGTCATGTTCTCGAGCACCGCGTCTTCCATGCGCAGCGTCGGCAGGATGCCGCACAGGACCACGTCGCCGCCGAGGTCGCGGGCGCCGCGGCGCGCCCGCCCCACCAGCTCACCGACCTGCCGCTCCAGCCGGCGCAGGCAGTCGCCGCCGAGCTCGAAGGGGTCGAGGTTGCACTCGAGGTTGAACAGGGCGAGCTCGTGGACGAAGTGGTCGTCGTCGAGCAGCTCAAGCAGCTGCGTCGCCAGGTTGGCCGGGCGTCGCGCCGCGTCCACCAGGAACATCTCCTGTTCGGCTCCGCCGCGCCGTCTGTCGCTCTCGATGAGCCCGTTGCGGAGCATGTGTTCCAGGGCCTCGAGGTCGCGCAGCAGGTGCTGTGTGAACAGACGGAGCTGCTCCTCGTCGCGATAGGTAGTGACGTCGAAGGTACCCATGCCGGCTCGTTCCTGGACCCTCATGGAGTCTAGCGCCGAGGGTTACCATGCGTCGGGGTCGGGCCCCGGCTCCGACCCGGATCCACTCCTCTTCTTCCATGGACCCCTGATCCTTTCGACCTCATGAAGACGCTCGATCTCCGCGCCCTCGCCCTGGCCGCCGGCCTCCTCTGGGGCGGCGCCCTCCTCTTCGTCGGCCTCGTGGCCATGTTCGTGGACGGCTACGGCCTCGCCTTCCGCGAGGTCATGGCCTCCATCTACCCGATGTACGACGGCGCCGCGACCTGGGGATCCGCCCTCCTCGGCGGCGTCGCCGGCTTCGTGGACGGCGCCGTCTGCGGCGCCCTCCTCGCCTGGCTCTACGGGCTCTTCCATTCCCGGAAGCCCTGATTCGGCCCCCCGTGCCGGGGCCGGGCTCACCCTGCGGCCGGCTCCGGCAGTTCCTGGGCCGCCTCGAGCACCGCGGCGAAGGGGTCGCGGCGGCGGGCGATGCGCTCGGGCGCCGTCTCCATGGTGAAGTCGGTCGGCGTGAACCCGCCGGCCTCGACCTCCGCCCACTTCAGAGGCATGGACACCGGCGCCCCCGGGCGGGCCCGTACCGTCCACGGCGCCGCGGTGTTGCGCCCGATGCCGTTCTGGGCGTAGTCCACCAGCACCCGGTTCCCCTGGTGGGTCCGGCCGTGCGGCACGGCCACGAGGTCGGGCCACGCCTCGGCCAGCCGTTCGGCCACCGACTTGACCCAGGCGCGCACCTGGTCGAAGTCGTGGCGCGGCGCGAGTCCGACGTAGACGTGCATCCCGGTGCCGCCGCTGGTCTTGGCGCGCGACGCGATGCCGGCCTCGTCCAGGGCGTCGCGCAGGCGCAGCGCCGCTTCGCGCATGCGCTCCCAGGGGGTGTCCTCGCCGGTGTCCAGGTCGAAGACCGCGACGTCGGGGCGCTCGAGGTGCGGGGCCCGCGAGCTCCAGAGGTGGAGCTCGATCGCACCCTGGTCCACCAGCCAGAGCAGGCCGGCGGCGTCGTCCACCAGCGGTAGCCGGAGCACCCGGTTGCGGGTCGCGGCCCGGTAGTCCACCGAGCGCAGGAAGTCGGGGGCGTGGTCCGGCAGGTCGCGCCGGTAGTAGGAGAAGCCATGGATGCCGTCGGGGAAGACCCGCAGGGTCAGCGGCCGGTCCCGTAGCCACGGCATCAGCCGCCGGCTCATCCGGCGGTAGTAGGCCAGGAGGTCGCCCTTGGTGAAGCCGTCCTCGGGCCAGAACACCTTGTCCAGGTGGTGGACCTTCAGCGGACGCCCGTCCACCCTCCAGGTCTCACCGTCGCGGCGCATGGGCTCCATCATGCCCTCTCCGTCTCCATCGCGTGTCCGACCCGCAGGAGGCCGGAGTCGAGTCCCGTTATCATCTCCGCAGCGGGGTAGGACGGCCCTCGCCCCTTCGCCATGGTCTCCCCCGAATCCCAATCCGGTCGCCGGTCGGGGCACGAGGAAGCGCCCCCGGCCGATGCCCTGGCCCGCGAGCTCGCGGTCGCCGCCGTCCCCTTCGTGGACTACGCCGGAGAGCACCTGGAGGGGCTGCTCGAGCGCATCGGCGACGCCCGCGTCGTCCTGCTCGGCGAGGCGACCCACGGCACCGCCGAGTTCTACGAGATGCGCGCCGAGATCACGAAGGCGCTCGTCCAGCGCAAGGGCTTCTCCATCGTCTCGGCCGAGGCCGACTGGCCCGATGCGGCGCGGGTGGACCACTACGTGCGCGACCGCGACGTCCCCGCCGCCGAGTGGAAGGCGTTCTCGCGCTTCCCCACCTGGATGTGGCGCAACGAGGAGTTCCGCCGCTTCGTGGATTGGATGCGGGAATGGAACCTGCAGCGCCCCTTCGACGAGCGGGTGCGCTTCGCCGGGCTCGACCTCTACAGCCTCTACACCTCGGTGGACGTGGTCCTCGAGTACCTCGAGCGCGTGGACCCCGACCTGGCGCGGGTGGCGCGCGAGCGCTACGAGTGTCTGTTGGTCTGGCACCGCGACCCGGCGGCCTACGGGCGCGCCGCGGTCAGCAAGCAGTACGAGAGCTGCGAGGACGACGTGGTCGCGGTGCTGAAGGAGCTGCTGGCCGAGCGCGAGCAACTCATGCGGAAGAGCGACGAAGCCTGGTTCGAGGCGGCGATGAACGCCAGACTCATCGCCGACGCCGAGCGCTACTACCGCATCATGTACTACGGCGGTCCGGACAGCTGGAACCTCCGCGACGCCCACATGTTCCAGACCCTGCGCAGCCTGCTTTCGTTCGTCGGTCCCGACGCAAAGGCCGTGGTCTGGGCCCACAACTCGCACGTCGGCAACGCCGCCCACACCCAGATGTCGGCGCGCGGCGAGTTCAACATCGGCCAGCTGTGCAAGGAGGAGTTCGGCGACGCCGCCTACAACGTCGGCTTCGGCACCGACCACGGCACGGTCGCGGCGGCGAGTCGGTGGGACGGCCCGATGGAGCTCAAACGGGTGCGTCCGAGCCGTCCCGACAGCTACGAGCACGTCTGCCGCCTCGCCGCGGACGACCGCTTCCTGCTGCCGTTGCGGCATGCCCCGGGAGCGCTGCGCGAGCGGTTGCTGCATCCGCGGCTGGAGCGGGCCATCGGCGTCCTCTACCTGCCGGAGACCGAGCTCCAGAGCCACTACTTCCTTGCGCAGTTGCCGGCACAGTTCGACGAATGGTGCTGGTTCGAGGAATCGCGCGCGGTGACGCCGCTGCCGACCTACCAAGTCGAGGAGGAACTGCCCGAGACCTACCCCTTCGGGCTGTAGCGAGACTTCTCATCGGGCCGCTAGCTCAATCGGTCAGAGCACCGGACTCATAATCCGAGGGTTCCAGGTTCGAGTCCTGGGCGGCCCACCTCGCACCGGCGGGGGCTCATGCGGCGCGGCGTACCAGCCCCTTGCGCTGCCAAGCGCCGGAGCGCCAGCGCCACACGAAGACGGCGGAACCGGCGAAGATCTCGGCGGCCCAGACCAGCCACACGTCGGTGACGTCGCCGTCGAGGCCGAAGACGACCCAGGAGGCGAGCGGGAGGGACAGCAGCCAGGCGCAGAGGATGCCGGTCCACATCACCCACTGGTGGTCGCCGGTGGCGCGCAGCGCGAAGCGGAAGGTGACCTGGAAGGCGTCGCCGATCTGCCACAGCGCGGCGGCGGCCATGACGCCGGCGGCGAGGGCCAGGGCGGCTTCGTGCACGGCGGGGTCGGGGGCGTGCAGGAAGATGCCGGCGAGGGCGCGCCCGCGGAGCAGGAAGAGGACGCCCATGGCCGCCATGAAGGGGGTGACGATCTCCAGCACGGCGCGCAGCGAGCGCCGCGCGGCGGCGAGGTCCCCGCGGCCGACGGCGCGGCCGATGAGGATGGACCCGGCGTCGGCGACGGCGACCGCCGGCAACAGCGAGAGGTGGACGATCTGGATGCCGGCCTGGTGTACGGCCAGGGCGACTTCGCCGGTGTGGCCGACCAGCCAGGTGATGAACACGAAGGCCACGCTCTCCAGGGCGAACTGGACCCCGCCGGTGAGCCCGACGGACACCACGCGGGCCAGTCGTGACAGACGCAGGCGCGCCGCAGCGAGGACGCGGACCAGGTTCGGGCCTCCGTCCTGTCGGGCCAACGACAGGATGAGGAGGAGGCCGATCGTGTCGGCGATGCCGGTGCCGAGCGCGGCGCCTCGCGCGCCGAGGGCGGGGACGCCGAAGTGGCCGAAGACGAGCACCCAGTTGAAGAAGACGTTCACGGGGTGGACCAGCAGGTCCACCGCCATCGGCAGGCGGGTGCGTCCGAGCGAGCGCAGGTACTCGGCGACCGCGGTGGTGACGAGGAGCGGCAGCGCCCACTGCATTCGGGTGCGGAAGTAGTCGCCGGCGACGACGACGCCGTGCGTGGGCAGGTCGGTGGCGCCGGCGAAGGCGGTCATCAGCCGGCCGAGCGCGGGCGCGGCGAGGAGGAGCGCCAGTCCGGCCAGGACCGCGAGATGGAAGGCGTGGATGCCGAACGAGAAGGCCATCGCGCGGCGTTTCGCACCCACGTACTGCGCCACCAGGGGCCGCTGGCCGCGGAGCACGCCCCAGGGGAAGGTCAGCGCGCTCCAGGTACAGACTGCGGCGAGCCCGGCGCCGCCCAGCTCGTCCACCCCGAGCCGGCCGATCATCGCCATGTCCACGAACCCCTTCAGGGTCAGCGACGTCATCGAGACCCCGATGGGCCACGCCAGGCGCAGCACCTCGCGCCGCGGCGGAGCGTGCGTCTCGGCGGAGCCGGGGGAGGGGAGCACCATGGCGGAGCCCCGCATGATGCCGCCGCGCCGTTCGCCGTTCCCTCGCGCCGGGGGAGGGCCGAGAGCTCCCTTGCGCGTTCTCCCGTGCGGAATCGCACGTCTGGTGGGCCTGGATGGGCCGCTCGCGGCCATCCGGGCGGGAACGCGACTTGCTGGGAGGGGCTGGGCCCGGTAGGGCTTGCCTCTCCCTCCGCATCCGTTACCTTCGATTCCATGGAACGATTCCTCTCCTTCGACTTCCTTCCCTCTCGGCTCGGCTCGGCTCGGCTCGGCTCGGCTCGGCTCGGCTCGGCTCGGCTCGGCTCGGCTCGGCCCTCCTCCTTCTCCTC
>JALUVI010000267.1 GCA_027020785.1 Planctomycetota bacterium
CAGAGGGCGAGGACCAGAGGGATCGCGAGTGGTTGTTTCATACCCTCGAGCATCCTCTCTCTCTCTCTCTCTCTCTGTCAAGTCCAGCTCCAGGAGGCCCCATGGAGGCCGGAACGGCCGCCGAACGCGTCCTATGCCGAATCCTCGGGGCGGCGGCGGTCGCGCTTGCGCTCGCTCCGGCGTCGCTTCTGCTCGAGGCGCCGGCGGTCGGCGGAGCGCGGTTTGCGGGTCGGGCGGCGCGGCTTGGGGCGGCGGTTGCGGAGGCGGAGCCGCGCGACGAGGCGCTCCCAGGCCAGTTCCAGGTTCTGGTGCTGGCTGCGGCGCTCGGTGGCGGTCACCGTGACGCCGCTCGGGGGATGGTGGATGCGGACTCCGGTCTGGGCGCGGTTGCGGTGCTGCCCGCCGGGGCCGCCGGCGACCACGAAACGAACCACCACCTCCTTTTCGAGGACGGCTCGGTCGGTCGGGAAGCGCTCGTCGGCCACGGCTCCAGGGGCGGCCCCGCCCCGACCGCCAGCCTACAATCCGTCCCGCCATGAGCACCCGCAACCTCGTCATCATCGGCTCCGGCCCGGCCGGCTACACCGCCGCTCTCTACGCCTCGCGCGCGGGCCTGGCTCCGCTCCTCTTCGAGGGCATGCAGCCCGGCGGGCAGTTGACCACCACCACCGAGGTCGAGAACTTCCCGGGCTTCCCCGAGGGCATCATGGGGCCCGAGCTGATGGAGCGCTTCAAGCAGCAGGCCGAGCGTTTCGGCACCGAGATGGTGCCGTTCCGCAACGTCGCCCGCCTGCGCACCGACGTCCGGCCCTTCGTGGTCGAGGACGAGATGGGCGAGAGCGTCGAGGCGCATTCCGTGATCATCGCCACCGGCGCCTCGGCCAAACTGCTCGGGCTCGAGAAGGAGAAGGAGCTCATGGGCCGCGGGGTCAGCGCCTGCGCCACCTGCGACGGGGCCTTCTTCAAGGACATGGAGGTGGCCATCGTCGGCGGCGGCGACACCGCCATGGAGGAGGCCCTGTTCCTGACCCGTTTCGCCTCCAAGGTCACGGTCGTCCACCGCCGCGAGGGCTTCCGCGCCTCCAAGGTGATGCTCGAGCGCGCCCGCGCCAACCCGAAGATCGAGTGGAAGCTGCACCGGGTGGTGAAGGACATCCTCACCGACGACGAGGGCAAGGTACGCGCGCTCCTGCTCGAGGACCCGCGCGACGGCTCCACCGAGGAGTTCCCGACCCAGGGGCTGTTCGTGGCCATCGGGCACGAGCCGAACACGAAGTTCCTCGGCCCCGAGTTCGAGCGCAACGAGGTCGGCTACCTCGTCGTCCGCGACGGCACCCGGACCAGCGTGGACGGGGTGTTCGCCGCCGGCGACGTCCACGACCCGAAGTACCGTCAGGCCATCACCGCCGCCGGCTGGGGCTGCGCCGCCGCCCTCGACGCCCAGCACTGGCTGGAAGACCAGGGCCTGGCTTGAGGCGGCGGCACCGCACGGCGGGTCAGCGCCGCGTCAGGTCCTCCTGGGCGTAGGACAAGGGGACCTTCGACGAGTTGCGGAAGGTCGGCGTGAACGTGAGGTCCACGGGAGCGTCCGCCGGCGCGAGGGTCTCGTAGGTCTCCCAGTACCTGGCCCGGCGCTCGGGCGTGAGCTGGCGTCCTCCGCCGAGCGCGGGGTCCCACTGCACGAACCCCTCGGACCCGGTCTTGGCGAGCCAGACGGTGACCAGGTCCTGGACGCCGCCGACCGCGAACGACCCGGTCTCGCCCGCCATCAGGAACCCGCCGTCCGGGGTCGGGACGACGCGACGCAGGCGGTCGATCTCGTTGCCGTGCCACGCCTTGAACCAGGTGGTCCGTCCGTCGGGACCGACCCGCCAGGCCAGGGCGTCCGTCGGCGCGGTCAAGGCCGGCGTCGTCGTGGCGACGATCACGGCGCCGTCACCGTCGGCGATCACGTCCTGGACCTCGTCGAAGACGTTGCGCCAGGAGTTGCCCCCGTCGTCCTCCTCGGCGTAGAGGGCGCCCCAGACGAGTGCGCCGTTCTGGGCGGGATCGAGCCGCAGGACGAAGAGTTCGTAGGGGTCGGTGAAGTTGATGTTGCGCTGGAGCTGGCCGGCCACGTAGAGCTCGCCGTTGGGGCCCGCGGCGACGCCCCAGGCCTCCGCCGTGTGCTCGGCGTTGGTGTAGGCGATCTGCCAGTCCACGCTGCCGTCCGCCGCGACCTGGACCACGCCGGCGGCGAACCGGCCGGTGCCGACGTTCGCGGCCGGGGCGTTGCCGACCGCGACGACGCCGCCGCCCGGCAGCGGGGCGAGGGCGCGGAAGCCGACCCGTTGCCCCACCGGCCCCAGGTAGTGCCTGGCCCAGAGCAGGTTGCCGCCAGCGTCGAACCGGGCCAGGAAAGGATGCCACTCCGAGGTGCTCGGGAGCAGCACCGAGCCGCAGGCGTAGACGCCCCCGACCCCGTCGGGAGCGACGTCCAGCAGCCTGGGCGGCACCATGGCGGAGCCCTGGCCGAGGGCGACGTGCCAGCGGACGTCGCCGGCTTGGTCCAGGGCGAGGACGTGGTCGTCGCCGACGAAGACGGGGCCGTTCGGGGTGTCGGTTCCGTTGGTGGGGACGAACGCGTCGCCCAGCGGCGAGAGCTGGAAGGCGTCCACCACGAGGCCGGCCGCGTCCACCTCGAGGAAGGCGCCGAAGCTGCCCCGCTCCGCGGCGATGAGCCAGCCGTCCGCGGCCGTCGGCGAGGGAACGACCGCGCGCGCTCTCTCGCTCGCGGGCGACAGCGATTCGTAGGCCCTGGTCCAGCGCACGTTGGCGCCGCTGCCGAGTCCGCCGAAGGGGCCGCCGGCGTCGAGGAGCGGGGCGTTCCAGGACATGAGCGGCGCCCAAGGGGCATAGAAGGGGTCGACCAGGCTCGGGCCGACGGACCCGAGGACGCCGAGCTCGCCGTCGAGGGTCCACCAGGGGTCTCCGTTGGGCGCGAGGTCGAGGACGAGCCCCATGTCGAAGGCGACCTGGGGCCAGATCCCGATCGGGACGCCGTCCAGCTCGACGGTGAAGGCGACGCCGAGGCGCGGGCGGAGCTGCAGCGTGGCAGTGGTCGCGGTGGGCAGGGCGGGCGTCGCCGCCTTCACGAACGGGGCGCTGGTGGGCTGGTCCCAGGTGATGGCGCCCTGGTCGTAGGAGAGCCCGAGCGGGTACTCGTGGGTGAACGTCAGGTCGAGCGAGGCGCCGCCGTCCATCGCCCCTTCCAAGTGGAGGAAGGGGGTCGCGACGGGGACGATGGAGACCACGTGGTTGCCGATGGGGAAGGAGAAGCCCGGCATCGGCAGGGAGGGGACCGGCAGACGGACGTCGGTCGCGAGCGAGGCGGCCACGTCGGCTTCTACGTGGATGCCGCCGCCGACCACCACGGACGCCCCGAGGTGGAGGTCGTGGTTGCAGCTCCCGGAAGCCAGCAGCGTGGTGCAGAAGTCCGCGGAGGCCACGCCGGTGAACACGTCGCCGTTGATGCGAACCTGGTCGTCGGTGGTGCCGACCGAGTCACCGTCCGCGTCGTACACGACGAAGTCGTCGAGGGGCACCCAGGTGCCTTCCAGGTTCGAACCGGTGACCTGAGCCGGGAGGGAGAGGGGGATGGACAGGAGGATGCAGGTGAACATGCTTCCGATTCGGACTCGAGGGAACGGGGGCTGCCCTCCATCCTACCCCATGGCGGCGGAATGGCGCTCCGTTCAGTCGATCGGCGGCAGCTCGGTGGCGCCGATGGCCTCGCCGACCGCACGCAGGTAGCGGGCGCGGTAGGGTTCCATGGCCTTTCCGAGCCTGGCCAGTTCGTCGTCCAGATAGTCCACGACGTCCAGGCGGTATTCCTCGGGAAGGCTCTCCGGGGAGTGCTCCAGACGCTGTTTCCATCCTCTCGCCAAGCGGTACTCGAGGAGGAGGGGCAGGATCTCGTCGAAGTACTCCAGGCGCAGGGCCTGGAGGAGCGGCAGTTCCTGAACGATGCGTTCGTGGGGCACGTCGCCGAACCAGGGCGTCGAAGCGAGCACCGATGGTGGGATGCCGGCGAGCTTTTCGTAGTCGCTCACCCATTGCAGGGTGTAGTCCCTCGCCCATTGTCCGCTCGTGCGGGACGAGTCGAAGTAGTCCTGCCAATACATGCCATGATGGAGGATCTCTTGTTCCGAGGCCAGGAGCTCGCCGAAAGCGGAGAGCGCCAGGGGATCGGATGGACGGTCACCCACGGGGTCCAGGAAGGGGTAGTCCTGGAGTTCGGGGTGGCGTTCGAGGAAGCTCTCGAAGATGGTCACGATCCCCGGGGCGGCGCGTTCCACCCAGAACGATTCGGCGCCAGGCATCAAGGAGTCGCGCCAGAGCTGACGGTAGCGGTCCAGGACTTCGGGGAACTCGGAGGCAGCAACTTCGCCGAGGCGGACATCGGAGCGCCGGGGTTGGCTCGTTGCGGAAAAGGATGTCCCGGCGAAGGAATTCGAAGGAGAGGCCACGCCGACGGGGCCTGTCGGCACGGTTTCTTCCTGGGCGCCCCTTGCGCGACTCCGGAGAGGGCCGAAGAGTAGCGCAACACTCAAGACCGCCACGCAGAGCAGGATCAACGACCAAGTCGAACGGGTCTTCATGGCCTATTTGTTGCAGGCCTGGCACTGGAGGTCGAAGTCATAGGAGCAGCTCTCTCCTGAAAGCGACAGCCAGGACATGGAGTACTGACTCGTGTAGCCACATGGTACGGTCCTTCCGATCGCGAAGGTGTAGACGTCCAAGGGATTGGTGAACTGCTGTTGGATCGCTACTCGCCATTGGTCGTCGTCCCATGCCCATTCGTACACTGTCAAGATGTCTCCATTCTGCATCTTCACGGCAAACGTGCAGGAAAAGACACACATGACTACCCAGCACTGCCCGGGATCGTTGTCGCATTCCTTGAACTCGAGGTGGCGCAGGGAGCCGTCGCAAGGCGAATCCCCGTCACTGACGACGGGATCCACCGGAGGACATTTCACGGCAGGATCGGGGTCCTCGCCTTGCTGGGCTGAGAGGCCGGCGAAGGCCAGGGCGGAGAGGAGGAGGGTGGGCAGGAGGACGAGGGAGGGTCTTCTCATGCCCTCGACCCTAGGGGCGCGGGGGGGGG
>JALUVI010000268.1 GCA_027020785.1 Planctomycetota bacterium
CTCGGCTGGCGCAGGTGGGGTTCGGGCAGAAGGGTGGTTCGAAGCGCATCGTGGCGGTCTCCTGGGTCTCGGTACCCAGGACGACGCACTCGGTGCGCGAAGGTCACAGGTGGGTTGTGGAAAATGGCACACCCTTCATGGCCAGTTTCCGTGCGGGGGTTGGTTCGCCTCCCCCAGCACCCCGTACGCCCGCTCCGCGATCCCACTCGGGCAGTCATCGGCGTCACAGGGGAGTATCCGAAGATCAGGGAACGAGCGAAGCCAGGTAGTCTGGCGGCGGACCAGGACTCGGGTGGCGCGCTCGGCTCGGATCAGGCAGGTCTCGAGGTCCTCTCCCTCCTGGACATGCGGTAGGAGCTGGCGGTAGCCGATCGCCCGGGCGGCTGTGGGGCCGAAGCCGCCGGTGGCGAGGATGCGGCGGATCTCGTCGAGGAGGCCGGCCTCGACCATGGCTCGGAAGCGGCGGTGGATGCGCTCGTGGAGGAGGTCCCGCGGCCACCACAGTGCGACTGCGGGCTCTCCGAGCCGGCCGCCCTCGGGCCAGGCGGCTCGGTCCTCGCTCCAGGGACGCCCGAAGGCGCGGTGGTGTTCCAGCGCCCGGAGGAGGCGGCGACGGTCGTTCCGATGGATGCGCCGGGCCGCCTCGGGGTCCACTCGCTCCAGCTCGGCGCGCAGGCGTTCGTCGCCGCCGGGGGCCGCGAGTTCTTCGGCCAGCGCGGCGCGGACCTCGGCGGGCGCGGCTCGGGGAGCGAGGCCGTGGAGCAGGGCCTTCAGGTAGAGCGCGGTGCCCCCGACGTAGAGGACGCGCCGGCCACGGGCCGTCACTTCGGACTCGACCCGCTGCGCCTCCTCCACCCAACGCGCCGCCGAGAACTCCTCGCTCGGAGCGACCAGGTCCATGAGGTGGTGCGGCACCCGCGCCCGCGCCGCGGCATCGGGCTTGGCCGTACCGACGTCCATGCCGCGATAGACCAGCATCGAGTCCATGGACAGGATCTCGGCGTCCAGACGCAATGCGAGCTCGATTCCGACCTCGGTCTTGCCCGAGGCCGTCGGGCCGAGCAGGAAGGCGCGCTGCGGCAGGGTCATCCGCCCTCGGGCCGGAGCACGGCTGCAGCGCGGTGTTCCTCGCGGAACAGCTCGTCCATGCGCACGCGGACCTCGTCGAAGCGGAGCCCGGCGAGCAGGTCCAACGCGGCGAACGGCGCCACCTCCTGGAGCATGGCGTGGAGCGCATGCCCCGCGACCGCAGAGCACGACTGCAGGCTGGAGACCAGGCGCCCGAAGGCCGCTCGACGCACCCTCTCGAAGTCGTCCTCACGGACGCGGTCGCGTGCCGACTCCGCCGCGCCCGCGACCTCGGCCAGGAACCGCTCCGGCTCGTCACTCTCACCGCCGGCGGCGGCATAGCTCCAGTCGGCATCCACCGAGAGCGAGGCGCGGAAACCGTCGTCGACCACTCCGCGCTGGTAGAGGTCCTCGTGGATCGGGCTGGCGAGGTCGAAGACCAGGTCGAGCGCCAGCGAACCGAGCAGACGGCGGCGCAGGCCGGAATCGCCGAGCCCAGGGCCCTCGGGGTCACGCCAGCCGACGTAGACGTGGGGCCGGGTGACGCGGAAGTCCTCCTCGAGCAGCGACGCCGCCGGCGTCGGCGGTTCCTCCACCACGAGCCGCTCCACCGGCGGCGTCAGGACGGCCGGCCGCAGCATGCCCTCGACCCGGGCCAGCACGGCTTCAGGGTCCAGGTCGCCGGCGATGGCGATGCGGAGGTTCTCGGGCCGATAGAAGGCCTGCCAGCAGTCACGAAGATGATCGACGGTGATGCGACGCACGTCGTCCACGCTGCCGCCCGGCGAGTGCCGAATCGGATGGCGGTGGTACAGCGCGCGATGCAGGAGGAAGACGCCATGGAACGACGGATGGTCGTCGTACATCCGGACCTCCTGCTCGATGATGCCGCGCTCCTTCTCGACCCGCTCCTCGGTCAGCAAGACGTCCTGCACGAAGTCGAGAAGCACATCGAGCCCTGCGTCGAAGGCCTGCGACGCCGTGAAGTAGTAGGTCGTCGTAGTGAAGCTGGTGCCACCGTTGAACTCGGCGCCGATGCGCGCGAAACGGTCGAAGACCTTCTCGTCGCGCCCCTCGAACAACTTGTGCTCCAGGTAGTGAGCGCTGCCCGGCGGCACCTCGACGATGCGGTCGCCGAGCCGGAAGCGGAGGTCGTTGCTGCCGAAGCGCAGGCCGACGTGGGCCGCCGACACCGCGAACCCGGGACGGCGGACGACGACGACCTCGGCGCCGTTCTCGGCGCGGGCGCGGGTCGACTCCTCGCGAACCTGGGGATGGACGATGGTCTCGACGGAATTCATGGCTGGGTCGGGGCGAGGAGGTAGACGGTGTCGGGGATGGGCCGCTCCAGCTCGGCTGCGACCGCGGCCGGAGTGACGGAGCGCAGGGCGGCTCGGCGATCCTCCGGTGCGCGGCGCAGCCCGAGGACCTCCTCCCGCACCAAGTACGCGGCCAGGGCGCCCGGACTCTCGGACAGCGCGACCAGACGCTGCTCGAGCTGGCGCCGCGCGTGGTCGAGCTCCTCTTGCGCCGGCCCGGCGCGGCGCAGGTCGGCCAGCTCGGCGTCCACCCGGTCGCGGACCTCGTCGGCGTGCTCGGCCTGGATGCCGGCGGCGACGGTGAGCAGGCCCTTGCGCGAGCGCAGCCGCGCCGAGATGCCGTAGGCCAGCGACCGCTCCTCGCGCACCTTGCGGAACAGCCGCGAGTGGACGCCGCCGCCGAGCACCGAGACGCCGAGCAGGAGGGCCTCGCGACCGGCCTCGTCCTCGGGAAGCGGACAACGGAAGCCGTAGTGGAAGCGCGCCTGTTCACCGGGCAGCTCCTCTCGGACCTCGCGACGCTCGCCCGGGCGGCGCTGCACCACCGCCGGAAGCGGCGGCGGCTCGGCGCGGTCGCGGAACCATTCGGCGAGGAACTCCTCGATCGGCTCCTCCTCCACCGGCCCGACCGCGACCGCGAGCACGCGGCCGCCGGACAGGGCCGCGAGCCGGACGCGCTCCAGGTCGTCGCCGGTGACGGCGGCCATCGCCGCCTCGTCCCCCCACGGCGGCCGTCCATAGGGTTCGTCGGCGCACATGTGAGCCAGGAAGCGCTGCTCGGCCCAGGCGGCGCGGTCGTCACGCAACGAACGGATGCGCTTGACCAGGTGCTCACGCTCGCGCTCGACGACCTCGGCGCGGAAGGGCCGCCCGTCCTCGCCGCGCCGCGGCGCCTCCCACACCTCGCGGGCCAGCGGCAGGAGCCCGCTCACCACGTCGGCCCCGGCGGGCAGCAAGGACTCGCCGACCCAGGAGACGCGGGTGGTCAGACGATGGACCTCGCCGTTGCGGTCGGCCCACAGGTCGAGGTCGGCGCCCCAGGCTTCCTGCAGGGCGCGCGCCAGGGCCAGGCGGCTGGGATGCCCGGCGCTGCCCTGCTCCAGGACCGAGACCAGCAAGGTGCGCGCGGGTGAGTCCCCGTCGAGCGGCACCTCGACGTGGATCTCGAGCAGGGCGCGCTTGAACCGCGGCTCGCACACGCACAGGAGGTCCACGCCAGGGGCGACGCGGCGGACGGGAGGAAAGGTCTGCCTCGGCATCGGTCGGTGCGTATGCTAGGCGCCCGACACCCCTGACGCCCGATGCCCAGCGCCTCCTTCCTCCTCCTCGCCGTCCTCGCCGCTCCGCTCCAGGTCCAGGCCCCGGAGCCCGCCGCGGCGCACGGCTCGCGCGAGGCGCGCGCCCTGCTCGAGGCCGTGGCCCGCTGGCAGGCCGGCGACTCGGCCGCCGTCCCCGTGGATGCCTACGGCGTGGACCTGGGCGTCCGTGAGCGGGGCGAGACGCCGCACGAGTATTCGTTCTCGATGCGCTACGTGGACCGTGACGGAGGACGGCTGGAGCTCGAGATCCGCGATCCCGAGCGTGGGCGGACGGTCCGCGAGGGCTTCGACGGACGCCGCTACTGGCTCGAGGACGACGCCGGCGCCCTCGTCGAGCTCTCGGCGCACGAGTACGCCCAGGACCGCGAGCGCATCGACCAGGCCCTGGAGCTCGCCGAACACCTGTTGCTGCTCGTGGACCTGCGACGGCTCGCCGAACGCGCCGACGACCTGCGGCTCGAACCCGGCGCCGACGGCGCACGCACGGTGTCGGGCCGCGTCGAGGACCTGCAGGCGACCTGGGAGTTCCGACTGGAGCTCCCCCCCGCCGACGCCGACGCCCCCCTGGCGCCGACCGGCCTGGTCATCCGGCGCCGCGTCGAGCCCGACTCCGGAGAGGCCTCCGGCGTCCTCGATCCGACTGCGCAGCGGGATCGGGAAGCCGAGCCGGCCGACGGCGACCGCGACGCGTCCGACGACTCGAACGACGAAGGAGGAGTCGAGGAACGGCGATTCCAGCTCTCGTGGTACACCCGCTTCCGCGGCCGCGCCGTGCCCCAGGTCGTCGCCGAACACCTGCCCGGAGTCGAGCTGCCGGTCCGGATCCTCGAGATCCGCCGTCTGCAGTGGGAAGGCCGGGACGAGACCGACTGAACCCGGTTCCGCTCCGCGCCCGCCCCAGGGCGCGCGTCACCGCCGGTGGAAGGCGCGCTCCAGGTCGGCCACCGAGAGGACGACCCGCACCGGTCTGCCGTGGGCGCAGGTCCGGTCCTGGGGCAACTCGGCGCCGCGCTCCAGGAGGTGGCGCAGGTCCTCGGGAGTGAGCCGGTCCCCGGCCATGACGGCGCCGCGGCAGGCCATGCTGTGGAGGGTCTCCTCGATCAGGTCCTCGGGGCCGAACTCCGGGCGTCGCACCAACCGAAGCAGGTCGTCCACCAGCGACTCGGGCTGGAGGCGCTCCAACCGCGCCGGGATGCCGCGCACCGCCAGCGTGGTCTCGCCCATCGCGTCGAGCTCCACCCCGGCCCGGCGCAGGGCGTCCGCGTGCTCCAACAGCAGGGCCGCCTCCTCGCGGGTGACCTCGACCAACGCCGGGACCAGCAGCGGCTGGACGACGACGCCGCCCCGGCGCAGTTCCTCGCGCAGCTCCTCCAGGTTGACGCGCTCGTGGAGCGCGTGCTGGTCGAGGATCTCGAGGCCTTCGGGGACCTCGCGGACCAGGAAGGTGCGCGCCACCTGGAGGACGTCGGCGGTCGCCGAGCGGCCGAGGGCAGCCGCGGGGCGCGGCGTCACGGCGGGAGCGGAGGCAGCGCCGAGACCCGGCAGCGCCGACCCTTCCGCCGGGGGCTCGGCCGGCCCGCCTCGGGGCCGACTCTCGGCCGGAGACGGCGCGGCCGCGGCCGCCGACCCCGACGCCTCACCGGAGGCCGCGGGAGCTGCGGAGGCGGCAGCCGTTCCCGCACCTGCGCCCGGCCGCAGCGAGGGCCAGCTGCGGCGGCCGCCCTCGGCGAAGCGGGTTCCCACCGCGCCGACCGAGCGCGTCGCCCACGGCGCGGCGGCGAGCCCGGCGCGCAGGAAGGCGATGACCGATCCGACCACGCGGCGTTCCTCGCGGAAGCGCACCTCGGTCTTCTGCGGGTGCACGTTGACGTCCACCAGCTCCGGCGGCATCCACAACCGCAACAGCAGCGGCGGTACGTGTCCCAGTGGCACGTATTCGCGCAAGCCCTCGCGCACCGCGTGCAACAGCCGCGGATCGCGGACCCAACGCCCGTTGAGGAAGACGTGGAGACGCGACGACCCGCGACGCGCGGCGTCGGGCGGGCCGACGCGCGCCTCCAAGCGGAGGTCGCTCCGGTCGTCCGCCATCGCGACCATGGCCTCGGCGACGCGCGGGCCGAAGACCGCGGCGCAGCGCGCGTCCAGGTCTTCGTCGGCCTCGGCCGCCAACGACACCCGACCGTCGTGCTCCAGACGGAAGGCGACTTCCGGGTGGGCCAGCGCCAGTCGCTCGACCCAGGCGCGGCAATGGGCGTACTCGGTCGCGGGCCGCTTCAGGAACTTGCGCCGCGCCGGCAGCTCTCCGAACAGGTCCTCGACCACGACCCGCGTGCCCGGCGCGGCGGCGGCGGCGCGCACCGGTTCGACCCGCCCGAAGGCGACCCGCAGCTCGGCGCCCGCTTCGGCGTCGGGCACCCGCGAGGTCAGGGCGAACCGCGACACCGCGGCGATGGAGGCCAGGGCCTCACCGCGGAAGCCGAGCGAAGCGATGCACTGCAGGTCCTCGGGCCCGGTCAGCTTGCTGGTCGCGTGCGACGAGACCGCGAGCGGCAGGTCCTCGGCGACGATGCCGCAACCGTCGTCGCGGACCTCGATGCGCCGCGTCCCCCCCTCGCGCAGGACGACGTGGATGCGGCGCGCCCCGGCGTCGAGCGCGTTCTCGACCAGTTCCTTGACCACCGACGCGGGACGCTCGACCACCTCGCCGGCGGCGATCTGGTCCACGACGACCGGGTCCAGGCGGCGGATGCGGGGCACCTCCGCATCCTACGCGGGCGTCAACGCGGGCGCACGAAGGCGGTCAGGGCCAAGGCCTCGAGCACGTGGAGGGGGTCCCGCCAGCCCTCGCGCTTGACCCGACGCTCGGCCTCGAGCAGGGCGTCGGCCAGCGCGTCGAGCCGCTCCCGGTCGCACACCGTCAGCCGCGACTCCATCCGCCGGCGGGCGGGCACGGTGCGCACCCCCGCCGCGGCGAAGGCCTCGTCCAGGTCCGCGCCGTCCTCGAGCGCGGCGCGCACCGCCTCGGTGCGTCCGTGTTCACGGACCAGCCCGGCGAGCAGGAGGTGGAAGGCCTCGCGCGGAGCCAGGCGCCGCCCATCGAAGCTGCGCAGGCCCTGGCGCTCCATCCGCCGAAGGATGCGCAGCACCTCGGCCGAGTCCCCCGTCAGCACCGCCTCGGTGAAGGCGAAGGACTGGCCCTCGGCGCTGTGCGACACGGTGTCGCGGACGTGGTCCTCCTCGACCCGCTCGAGGCCGAGCATGCCGAAGTGGTCCAGCGCCTGCACGAGGTCGCCGGGCCGCGCCCCCGCCACTGCGACCAGGAGTCCGGCGACCCCGGGACCGAGGCGCAAGCCGCGCTCGCGCGCCTCGTCGGCGACGAAACGCGCGGCCTCGCTGGCATCGGGGTCGGGCCGCCACGGCGGCGGGTCGGGGTACAGGGCGCGAAAGCGCACCAGCTCTCCGCCGACCTCCTGGGCGCGCCGACCGAGGGTCTTCAGCGCCGCCGCCGGCGCCTTGCGGTCACACGCGACGACGGCCCACTCCAGGCCGCCGCCCTCGCCGACCGCGGCCGCCACCGCCTCGGCCAGGCGTGGCCAGCGCTCGAAGGCCTTGCCGGCGCGGGTCAACACCAGGGCGCGGCGCGACGCGAACAGCGATCCCGCGCCGAGGAAGCCGTCGAGGGTCTCGACGTCGAAGTCCGGCGAGGCTCCGTCGAAGGCCCCCAGCTCCAGCCCTTCGTCGGCCCGCGCCGCCTCGCGCGCGGCCGCGGCGACTCGGGCGGCGAACCAGGGCTCGGCCTCGCCCGAGGTCGGCGGAGCGAGGACCAGGAGCGGCGGCGGCGAGCCGGCGGCGAAACGCGCGCACCACCGCCGCGCGGTCGTGCCCGGATCCTCGCGGGGCGGACGGGCGGACTTGGAGCGCGCAGCCATCGCCTCCAGCCTAGCCGCCGCCCCGGAGCCCCGGGTCGAGGAGGAGACCGACGAAGAGCAACGGGCCGACCCAGGCGTTGAGGTCGAAGAAGGCGCGGGGGACGGCCCCCACCCCGACGCGCCGCACCCAGAGCTGCTCGGCCGTGAGCACGGCGGCCGCCGCCATCCATGCCGCCCACCAGCCGGCACCGAGCCCGACGCGCACGGCGAAGCCGGCCCAGGCGGCGAGGGCGGCCCCGAAGCAGAGCGCCGAGAGCCGCAGCGCCGCGGATGCGCCGAAGCGGGCCGGCACCGAATGCAGACCGAGACGGCGGTCCACCTCCTCGTCCTGGAGCGCGTAGAGCAGGTCGAAACCCGCCACCCAGGCGAGGACGCCGAGGCCGAGCCACAGCGGCTCGTCCCAGCCCGGCCGGAACTCCTTGGCCACCGCGAGCCAGGCCCCCGCCGGAGCCAGGGCCAGCGCGAGCCCGAGTCCGAAGTGGGCGGCCCAGGTCCAGCGCTTGAGCCAGGAGTAGCCGAGGAGCGGCACCAGGACGAGCGGCGCCAGCAGGCCGCACACCGGGGCCAGCCACCAGGCGACCAGGACGAAGCCGACCGCGTTGGCGACGGTGAAGACGAGGGCGGCGCGCACCGAGATCCGTCCCGCCGGCAGCTCGCGGTCGGCGGTGCGCGGGTTGCGCGCGTCGTAGTCGCGGTCGGCGAGGCGATTGGCGGCCATCGCCGCCGAGCGCGCGAACACCGCGGCCAGGACCAGCCCGGCCAGGTCGCGCCACGGCGGCAGGCCGCGCGCTGCGAGCCAGGCGCCGGCCAGCGCGAAGGGCAGGGCGAACACGGTGTGCTCGAACCGCACCAACCGCAGGAAGTCGCCGACCCGTGCGTTCACCGCTCCCCCTCCCTTTCGGATGCGGCCTCCACCCCGCCCGCCCAGGGCGCGACCCGCGACTGCGGCACGTCGAGGACGCCCAGGACCTTGGCCGCGACGTGGTCCACGAGGTCCACCACGCTCCGGGGCCGGTGGTAGAACCCCGGCGCCGCCGGCAGGACCACCGCTCCGGCCCAGGCCAGGGCCGAGAGCTGGTCGAGGTGGGTGCGGGTCAGCGGGGTCTCCCGCGGCACCACCACCAGGCGTCGCCCCTCCTTGAGCGCCACCTGGGCGGCGCGCTCGATGAGGTTGCCGGCCCGTCCCGTGGCCAAGCCCGACAGGGTCGTGAGCGAACACGGCACCACCACGACGGCCTCGCCGAGGGCGGTGCCGCTGGCGGGCGGCGCGCCGACGTCGGCATGGTCCCATATCCGTACCCTGCGTGCGGCCTCGCGGTCCCCGTCGAGGAGGTCGGCCGCGTCGGCCCCGTCCCAGTCGAGGTCCTGCTCCTCGCGGAGCACGCGGCGCGCCGAAGGAGACACGCACAGGTCCACCCGGACCCCTGCGTCGCACAGCATGCGCAACGTCCGCAGTGCGTAGAGCGCTCCGGAAGCTCCGGAGACGCCGAGGAAGACACGACGCGGTTCGGGGAAGGGCTCGGTCATGCGAGGACCAGGACCAGCGCATCGTAGCCCGCATGCGCCCAGGCCGTGACGGCGAGCCCACGCAGCAGGAACAGCACGCCGAAGGCGAGGCCGGCGAGGGCGCGGAAGGCGAAGACCTCGGGAGCCAACGCGTTCGGGTCACCGAGCACGTGGACCCAGGCGAAGACCAGGCTCGAGGCGGTCAGGGCCAGGACGCGCGCCAGGACGCGGGCGCCATCGCCCCAACCGAGCAGGGCGAAGAGGCGGGCCAGGGCGAGGGCGCCGCCGCCGAGGAGGAGGGCGCGGAACAGGAGCTCCTCCCACAGCCCGGCGCCCGCCGCGAGGGCGAGCCGGGCGTGGAGCTCGGCGAGGTCGGGGGCCGGGGCCCCGGGCATCGGAACCACGAGCGCTCCCGGAGCCAGCGGCAGCCAGGAGGAGGCCAGGACCAGGGCCGGCCGCAGCGCCACGCCCCACAGGACGCCCTCCAGGGCCATCGCCAACGCCCCGGTGGCCCAGGGCAAGGCGAGCTCACGGATCCGCCCCACCGCCCAGAGAGCCGCCACCACGAGGAGGACGATCACCCCGCTGCGGGCCCACGGACCGCCCCGAGCGAGGAGTTCGCCGCCGAGGGACCAGGCCCCGCTGGCGTCGCGCAACGGCGAGGAGACGTGGAGCAGGGCCAGGGGCAGGAGGGCGACCAGGAGGACGGCAGGGTCGCGCCCGTGGCGGGCGAGCTGGTGGATCTCGCCGACCGCACCCGTGCGCGCGCTCACGACGCCCCCGCCTCCACTCCGGCTCGTCCCACCCACAACCGTGCCACTCCACCGGCGAAGCGGCGCGACGAGCGGGGCTCGAAGTCCGCATCCCTCATCCATGCGGCGAACTCCTCCGGAGTGGCGAAGTCCTCCACGCTCGCGGGGAGGTAGTCGTAGGCGTCGCCCCGCGGCGCCCCGGCGAGCCGCGCCAGGCGCGGCAACACGTGGCGGAAGTAGGCCGAGAAGGCGCTCCGCCACGGGCTGGGAGGCTCGCGGAAGAACTCGAGCACTCCGAGCCGCCCCCCCACCCGGAGGACGCGCCGCATCTCGGCCAACGCACGGCGTGGCTCGGCGACGTTGCGGATGCCGAAGGCGACGGTGACCCCGTCGAAGACGCCGTCGGCGAACGGCAGACGGGTGGCGTCGGCCTGGACCAGGCTCCGCGGCGCGGCGGCTCCGCCCTTGCCCCGGCCGGCGGCGAGCATGGCGTGCGAGAAGTCGGCGGCGTGGACCTGCCAGCCGAAGCGGCCGCCGGCGACCGCCAGGTCGCCGGTGCCGGCGCAGAGGTCGAGGACGCGCGCACCCGGGGGCAGTCCGAGCAGACGCACGGTCCGCCGACGCCAGCCCTGGTCCAGCCCCAAGGAGAGCACCCGGTTCAGGCGGTCGTAGCGCGGCGCGAGGTCCGAGAACATCTCACGGACCCGCTCCGGTGCACGCTCCGGGGTCATGGAAGGGGCGGCCGCCCCGGAGGACGGCCGCCCGGCGAGAGACCGGAGGAGACTACTGGCGCCACCAGTGGCAGAGGACGCTGGCTCCGGGGACCCGGATCGGCGGGACGAAGGCCCGGCCGGTGGAGAGTTCCACCACGTCCACCAATCCGTTCGCATTGGCGGCGAACAGGAAGCGGGGGAAGCTGACCGGAGTCTGGCCGCCGGGGACCGGACGCAACAGCGACTTGGAACTGTGGAGGACGGTGCCGCCGAGGTTCACCGACAAGGGGTCGGCCTGGCCTCCGATGTTGTTCATGTCGTCCACCGCGAGGTCCACGATGGAAGCCGACGAGAACACGTCCACGAAGTCGTTGAGGATGCCGAACTCCTTGCTGCGGAAGTTCGGGTCGGGCAGCGTGGACACCGGCAGGTTGATCGGCCGCGGCCCGTTCGGGGCGTTGGCCAGCCAGAGCTCCGCGACCGCGCCCTTGCCGTTCTTGACGTAGGCGACGAACACCGCGATGCGGCCTGCGCTGGAGGGGTTCATGCAGACGGCCGATGCGCCCGGAAGCCCGTTCTGCCCCTCGATGGTCGGCTTGCCGATGATGTCGTCGAAGCCGATGCCCTGGAGGCCGTCGGGACCGGACTCGAAGACCGAGATCTGGCCGTCCTCGGCGATGATGTAGGCGTAGTAGAGACCGGTGTTGAAACCGACCCCGGTGTCGCGGTCGCTCACCGCCAGGAGGCGCGGACGCGAGACTCCAGGGATGATCTTCCGCACCTCCAGAGAGCCGCCGGAGATCAGCGCCAGCGACTGCGAAGCCTCACAGACCACCAGGACGTCCTCGCCCTCGGGCTGCCACACGATCTCGCCGGGCCCGCGGCCCACCCGGTCGTTCTCGACGTCCACCAGGGCGATGGTCTTGACCACCTGATGGAAGGTCTGCGACGCCGGGTTGGTGTCGATGAAGGTCACCGTGTCGGTGGACTTGTTGCTGACCGCCAGGGTGTTCATGTCCGGCGCGATCGCGAGGTCGCTGGGGTCGGCGACGGGGATCGAGTCCAGGACCGTCATCCGGTTGCTGTTGACCACCAGGATGCGATCGTTGGCGCTGTCCAGCACGTAGAGGAAGTGCCCGATCTGCTGACGGATGGTGAAGGTCGGGCACGACTGCGAGGCCGGAGCCGGGCCGTAGAAACCCTCGTAGATCAGCGAATCGGTCAACAACCCGCTCGGCCCGGCGCCGCCGAGGGTCCCGAACGGGTCGCCCGGCACCAACAGGTTGGTAGCGACCGCGCCGTCGCGGTTGGCGTCGCCGAAGGTGGGCTCCTCGGCCTGGATCAGCGGCGAGAAGCAGCTCGGCGCCAGCCGCAGTCGCGGCGGGTTGGGGTGCGGCGCGTGCGAGATCGAGTTGCCCGCGGTGTTGAATGCGTTGAGCGGATGCAACTGGAACGCCGCCGAGGCGCACAGGTTCTGACCGCCGGAGAGACACTCGAAGTTGTTGAAGCTGATGTCCAGCGGATGGCCGAGCATCATGTCCAGCACCGTGCCGACCTGCTCGGTGGTCATCAGCTGGTCCCGCAGGGTGCTGTCCTGGGCCAGGGTGAACACCCCGCGCGAACCACCCGCCAGCGAAGTGGTATCGGCGGAGAGCGGCGGGAAGATGTCGGGGACGTTCAGGTTCGGGTTGAACGGGAAGACCGAGACGTCCCCGCCGATGGGGTCGCCGTTCTCGTCGAAGACCCGATTGAACAGCGGATCGTTGAAGTCGTGGGTGGGATCACCGGTGCCCTGCCCGAAACCGTCCAGGTCGATGACCCGCAAACCGCCGGTGGTCCCGCCGCCGTTGGAGGCGACGACGATGGCGCCGGGCGCGACCGGAGCGTTGACCAGACCGGGGCAGTCGGAACCGACCGTGAAGTCGATGCTGGTCGACTCGAGCGTGGTCGAGTCCTGGTTCAGGTGGAGGTCCACGGCGGCGTTGTGGAAGTAGGTCACCGTGGCCACCGCCTGGGCGCCGAACGGGTCACTGCCCGGGAACGAGGTCACGGGGCGCACCACGAACTCGGTGAAGTTGAACGGCCCCACCGGCTCCACCGTGTAGGGCAACTGGATGGTGCTGCCGGGCGGCGGACTGTTCGGCGACACCGGTGGCAGGAACTCGACGGTGAACTCGTTGGACGGCGGCGGCGGCACCGGCGACGGCAGCGGACCGACCGAGTACGGCTGGCAGGCCTCGCTGAAGGTGATGCGGATGTCGGTGTCGCAGGGCAGGTCGCTCGCGAGGTCGGGCGGGCAGGTCACGGCGTTGCCCCCCGGCCCGTCGAGCAACGGCACCGGAGGCACGCTGTCGCTGCCGACCTGCGAGGTGGCGACGCCGCCCTCCTCGAGGAACTTGCCGTCCTTGGAGCGCACCCCGGCCGAGACCACCCCTTCCTGCGCGCAGGTCTCTTCGGCGCCCTGGATGACGATGCGGATGACCTTGCCGGTCGGGAAGGTCTCGTAGGTGGAGAGGTTGCTGTCCGAATCGACCACGAACACGAAGGTGTCGGGCGCGATCAGGCTGCTGGCTCCGACGAAGCCGCCGTCGAGGATGCCGTTGTCGGGGTCGTCGGTCCCGGGGAAGCCCACTCCGGGCACCACGTCGCCGCCGGCGCGGGTCACGGTCAGCGCGTCCACGGCCCGCCCCTCGGTGCCGGGCGCGACCCAGCGCTCGAGCTTGCCCGTGACCCCCACGTAGGTGTAGCCGTCCACGAAGCCGCGACCGGGCACGATCTCGCTGACGCCGGTGGCCGGATCGTAGGCGACGACCGTGATCGCGCCGGTCAGGCCGTTGTTGGCCAGTCCCGACGGCGACGGGTCGAGCACCGAGTCCACGTCGAGGGAACGGGTGAAGCGCACCGCGACGAAGTGGTTCGCGGTCCGCCCCGCCGGGTTGATGGCCTGGGTCGGCCACGACGCCGGGGGCAGGATGGGGTTGGTCTCGCTCGGCGGGTTGTCGAGCAGGTCCTGGAGACTCCGGATCTCGACGAGCTGGCTGGACGGCAGCCCGGTGACGGGGTCGGGGACGGCGACGACGTACGGCAGGAGACGCCCGAAGCCGTTCATGACCTGGTCCAGCTTCATCTGGGAGGAGGTCGCGAACGGGTCGGAATCTCCGCCTCCACCACACGAGGCCAGGGACCCCGCCAGGGCGGCGGCGAGCAGGAGCAGGGAAGGGGAGCGCTTCATGGACGGGAATGCGGGTGGGGCCCTGCCGGGGCAGGGGCAAACATCATGCCACCGACCTCCCTGCCGGGCCAGTCCGAATCCGGGGCATTCCCGCCCTCCCGACGCCGGCGTGACGTGCGATATCGCACTCCCCTCCCCTCCAGGCACCGGCGCGGAAACTGGCTCCGATGGATGGGTCGCCTCGATCGGGCATGCTCGGGCGCCCCCTCCTCTGCGCGACCGCAGCCGGAACGGCGCGTCTTCCCGTACGGAGCCAGGGGTCGCCCCACCCTACGGGGCCGGTTTCCCCGATTCCCCGCTCGGTCGTGGAATTCGCGCCTCCGGGACGGCAGAATCGGACGGTGATGGACCGCTCCGCCTTCGCACCCGCCGCCGGCCGGGCCGAGCGCGAGTACGAGCGCGGCCTGCAGCCCCGCGACTTCGGGGACTTCCTCGGCCAGACCGCGGTCCTGGAGCCGCTGCGCCTGATGGTCGAGGCCGCGCGCAACCGCGAGGAGGTCCTGGAGCATCTCCTGTTCACCGGCCCCCCCGGCCTCGGCAAGACCTCGCTGGCGTTCGCCCTCGCCGAGGAGACCGGGGCCCCGCTGCGGGTGACCAGCGGCCCGGCCCTGACCAAGGCCCGCGACCTGGTCGGCATCCTGTCCCAGCTGGAGCCCGGCTCCATCCTCTTCGTGGACGAGGTCCACCGCCTGCCGAGCGACGTCGAGGAGTACCTCTACGGAGCGATGGACCGCTTCACCATCGAGTGGACGCTCGACTCGGGGGTCCACGCGCGGCTGCTCAAGCTGGAGATCGCGCCGTTCACCCTGGTCGGCGCCACCACCCGCGAGTCGCTGCTGTCGCCGCCGTTCCGCTCGCGCTTCGGCCAGGTGCTGCGCTTCGAGCCCTATCCGCCGGAGGTGCTGGCCGCCATCCTCGAACGCTCGGCGCGGCTGCTCGGCGTCGCACTGACCGACGAAGCCCGCGACCTCCTGGCGCACCATGCCCGCGGCACCCCGCGCATCGCCAACCGCCTGCTGCGCCGCGCCCGCGACGTCGCCGAGATGGAGGGCGACGGCGGGGTGGACGAAGACGCGGTACGGCGCGCCTTCGCCCTGCTCTCCATCGACGAGCACGGCCTCGAGCGCGGCGACCGCCGCGTGCTCGAGGCGCTGGCCCGCGCCGGCGGCGGACCGATGGGCCTCAAGAACCTCGCCGTCGCCGTCGAGGAGGACGAAGGCACCCTGTCCGAGGTCGTGGAGCCCTGGTTGATCCGCCGCGGCCTGCTGGCGCGCACGCCGCAGGGGCGCGTCCTCACCCCCGCCGGGTGGCGCGTCTGCGGCCGCGAGGCCGACGTCGAGCCCCCGCCACTGTTCCGCGGCGACCCGTGACCGCGATGGCGCCCCCCGCCCGCCGTCTCGCCGCCGCCGTGGTCCTGGCGCTGGTCCTGGTCCTGGTCGCACGCCTGGCGTGGCCGGAGCCGAAGGTCTCCCCCGACGCCCCGCTCGACCCGACCGTCGCCTTGCGTCTGACCGCTTGGGAGGAGGCGGCCGAGGTCCCGCTCGGCGTCGAGGGAGCCTGGCGCCTGCGCGACGAAGAGGGGGTCGTCCTCCAGGAGGGCTACCAGTTGGAGGGCTGGCTCCGCGCCGACGCCACCGGAGTCCAGGTCGGCCCCTACCTGACCGGGCGGGACCGGGTCCGCATCGAACCCGCCGGCGACCTCGCGTTGGTGGTCGGCGACGACCGCTGCCCCGGCGTCCTCGACGTCGGCGTGGTCCGCGACCGCGACGGCCCGCTCGGTCTGACCCTGGTCCTGGAGCTGCCGCTCGAGGACTACGTGGTCGGCGTGGTCAGCGCCGAGCTGTCGAGCGGCGCGCCGGGCATCGCCGCGGCGCTCGAAGCCCAGGCCGTGGCGGCCCGCACCTGGGCGCTGTGGACGCTCCGGCGGCGCGGCGGCCCGCTGCGCGCCGACCCACGCGACCAGGCCTTCGCCGGGGCCCAGCGCTGGACCACCGCGGCGCGCGACGCGGTACGCGCCACCCGCGGCCAGGTCCTGACCTGGAACGGCGACCTCCTGCCCGCCTTCTTCCACGCCTGGTGCGGCGGCGGCACCGCCGACGCCGCAGACATGCGCTTCCTCGACCACGACCTCCCGCCGCTCTCCGGCACGGCCGACCCCGAGTGCCGCGACGCCGAGCGCGCCTGGGTCGAGGTGGTGTCGGCGGAGCGGCTGGACCGCCTGGCCCGACGACTCGCGCTCGGGGACTGGCTGCGCAGCATCCACGCCGTGGACCGCGACCCCCACGGCCGCGTCCTGCGCTTCCGTCTGGTCGGCTCGGAACGCCACCTCGAGGTGTCCGGCGAGGAGCTGCGCGCCCGACTCGGGCTGCCGTCCTCGCTGTGGCTCTCGGCCGACCTCCGCCCCGACGGCGCGCTGGTGGTCCGCGGCCGCGGCCGCGGGCACGGCATCGGGCTGTGCCAGGTCGGCGCCCTGCGCCGCGCCCGCGCCGGCTGGGACCGCGACGCCATCCTGGCCCACGACTACCCGGGCGCCGTCGTCGCCCCGGCCTCCCCTGCCGCGCTGCGCCCGTGACCGCACCCGACGCCCCGGCGGCCGCCCCCGGGGAGGCGGCGCGCTTCGAGCTCCTCGCCGGCGAAGCCCCGGTCGGCCCCCGGCTCGGCCGCATCCACACCGCCCGCGGCGTCGTGGACACGCCGGCCTTCATGCCGGTCGCGACCCGCGGCATGCTGCGCGGCCCTTGGCCCGACCGCATGCGGCCGATGGGCGTGCGCATGATGCTCGCCAACGCCTTCCACCTCTGGGCGCGGCCCGGTCCCGACGTGGTCCGCGACCTCGGCGGACTGCACGCCTTCCTCGGTTGGGACGGCCCGGTGCTGACCGACTCGGGCGGGTTCCAGGCCTTCTCGCTGCGCGAGGCGGCGCGCGCCGCCGAGGAAGGCTTCCTCCTCCCCCATCCGGTCCGGGGCCACCGCGTGACCTGGACCCCCGAGCTCGCCTTCCGCGCCCAGGCCGAACTCGGCCCCGAGTTCGCCATGGTGCTGGACGACTGCCCGCCCGACCCTGACGACCGCGACCGCGTCGCCGCGGCGGTGGCCCGGACCCTGCGCTGGGCGCGGCGGCAGCGCGACCTCCACGAGGCGCGCGGCGGCGGCGCGTCGGGGCAGGCGCTCTGCGCCATCGTGCAAGGCGGGCTCCACGCCGACCTGCGGGCCGCCTGCGCCGAGGCCCTGGTCGAGATGGAGTTCGACGGCTACGCGGTCGGCGGGGTCAGCGTCGGCGAGGACTTCGCCGGGCGGATGGCAGGGGTCGCCCTGTCCACGCGCCACCTGCCGACGGACCGCTTCCGCTACCTGATGGGCGTCGGCACGCCACGCGACCTGGTCGAGGCCGTGGCCCGCGGGGTGGACCTCTTCGACTGCGTGTACCCGACGCGGAGCGGACGCTTCGGCACCGCCCTGACCCGCGGGGGCACGCTGCACCTCCTGAACGCGAGGTTCACCCGCGACCCCCGGCCCATCGAGCCCGGGTGCTCCTGCGACGCCTGCGCCACCGGGGTGCCGCGCGGCGCCATTCGCGCCGGCCTCAAGGCCAAGGAGCTCCTGCCGATGGGGCTGCTCGCCCACCACAACCTCCACTTCCTCACCGACCTGATGCGCCGCATCCGCGAAGCGGTCGCCGCCGACGCCTTCGCGGCGCTGCGCGCCGAGGTCGCGGCGGCCTGGCCCGCCGCCGGTGAGGGCTCGCCCGGCGAGGCCGACGCCGGCGATTCCTAGGCGGCGCCTCCTTCGGCCGGACCCGAAGCCGGGGTCAAGGGGCGGCGCCAGGCGGCGACCGCGGCGACGGCGACGCCGAGGCCGATCAGGACGAGCAGCACCGCCAGGGTCAGGAGCAGCCACTCGCCGACGCGGGCGAAGCGTCCGATCTGCACCGCCAGCGAGGACAGGGTGGTGACCAACATGAACGCCGCGGGCAGGAGCAGGGGCCAGGAGCGGCGGCCGATGCGGTGCAGGTAGACCGCCCCGGTCAGCAGCGCCAGGCCGGCGATGAGCTGGTTGGTGCCGCCGAACAGCGTCCACAGGGCGAGGCCGGCCGGCTTGCCGTCGATCTCGTAGAACGCGAAGAACAGGATCGCGGCGACGGCGACGCTGGTGGCCAGGAAGCGGTTGGCGAACGCCGCCGTCGCCGCGCCGAGGAGCGGGACGCGGCGCAAGGAGGACGCGATCTCCTCGACGTTGAAGCGCAGGATGCGGGTCGCCGAGTCGAGGGTGGTCAGGGCGAAGGAGACCACGACCATCGCGACCAGCGTGGTCGCGAGCTCCGGGGGCACCCCCACGGCGGCGACGAAGGAAGCGGCGCCGCGGATGAAGACGCCGAGCTTGGCGCCGAGGCTGTCGGCGACCGCGGCCCAGTTCACGTACAGCCGGGCCCAGGCCTCGTGGCCGCCGAGGGTCGCGGTGCAGGCCAGGACCGCGATCAGGCCGAGCAGACTCTCGGCCATCATGCCGCCATAGCCGATCGGGCGGGCGTCGGGCTCGCGGTCCAGCTGGCGCGAGGTCGTGCCGCTCGCGACCAGGGCGTGGAAGCCGCTCGCCGCACCGCAGGCGATGGTCACGAAGACGAAGGGGAACAGCGGCGGCGCCCCGGTCGGCTCGGGGTTGACCGCGGGAGCATCGAAGCGGGGCCCGAGGAGGAAGAACCCGAGGTACATCAGGCCGAGCCCGAGGAACAGGAGCAGCGAGTTGAGGAAGTCGCGCGCCTGGAGCAGGAGCCACACCGGGAGCACGCTGGCCAGCCAGGCATAGCCCATGAGCAACCAGATCCAGGTGGTCTGCGCCGGCCAGGCGTCGCGGGCGAACCCCATCGTCGGCCAGCGGAAGGCGAGACCGAGGAGGCCGAGGAGCAGCGCGAAACCGACCGCGGCGACCGGCGCCAGGGGCAGGCGGCGGACGTAGAGCAGCCAGCCCGAGACCAGGGCCAGGACCATGAGTCCGGCCGAGGGCATCACCACCATCGGGAACGAGGTCACCGACTCGTGGAGCGCGTCGGGCCGGAAGTCGTCGCCCCAGGTGAACAGGACCGAGATCACGTAGACGAACACCCCCATCGCCAGTGCGACCCCGAAGAAGATCAAGGCCAGGAACAGGGCCTTGGCGAAGGGGCCGAGGATGCGCTCGCAGAGCGCGCCGATGGAGTGGCCGCCGTGGCGCACCGAGAGGACCAGCGCCGTGAAGTCGTGCACGCAGCCGACCAGCAGCGCGCCGAGCACCACCCACACCAGGGCCGGCAGCCAGCCCCAGAACACCGCGACCGCGGGGCCGAGCATCGGCGCCAGACCGGCGATGCTGGCGAAGTGGTGGCCGAACAGGACCAACGGCCGGGTCGGCACGTAGTCCACGCCGTCCCGCATCCGGTGGGCCGGCGTCGCCGCGGCCGGGTCCAGGCGGAACAGGCGCCGCGCCAGCCAGCGCGAGTAGACGCGGTAGCCCAGCGCGTAGGCGGCGAGGGCGAGGACGGCGACCGGAAGAGCGCTCAACGCGGGATGGACGGCGGCAGGGCCTTGATGTCCTCGACGAGCAGGACGCGCCCGCCGGGGGCGTCGTCACGATCGCGCCACCGTCCCCGGATCACCACCTCCTGACCGACGAAGTCGCCGAGGTGGACCCCGCCGCGCGGGTCCTGGGCGCGCGCCCGCATCCCGTTGCGGACGACCTCGTAGGGCCAGCTCTCGTGGACGCCGGGGCGCGCCTCGACCCAACCGACGACCAGGGCCTCGCCGTCGGGGGTCAGCCCCCAGGTGCGATCCAGCCGGCGCAAGCGCGCGGCCATGGCGTCGGCGGACTCGTCCTCACCGATGCCGCGGAGCCGACGCTCCTCGCCCGCCAGCCACGCCCCGTAGCTGCGCCGCAACGCGTCCACCCCGGCCAGCCCGCGGCGGGCCCGGTCGAGGATGCGCGGGTTGGCGGCGTACCACAGCACGTCGGCGAAGGCTGCCTCGAGCGCGATGGTGCGGCGCTCGTCCCAGCGGGTGAAGTCGGCCGCCAGCTCGTCACGGTACTCCTCGAGGGCCTTGGCCGCGAAACCGACCCACAGCAACGGGTCGAGCGCGATCTCCTCGCTCGGGAACGCGCGGCGCGCCGGCTCCTCCTCGTCCGCGAAGGCGGGCAGGGTCTCGAGGAGCTCCTCCAGCGGGTCGTCCTCGTCACCGGTCTCCGGCGGCTCGGGGGTCGGCGTCGGCTCGGGCGTCGGCTCGGGGACCGGAGGCACCGGCGGGAGCTCCTTCGGCGGACGCGCCTTGGCCGTCTCCTCCCAACGCCGCTCCCAATCGGGAGGACGCCGTCCATCGGCCGGGAACTCGAGGGTCTCGAGCTCGACCCACCCCCCGATGCGCTCCGGAGCGCGGACCTGCCACCAGTCGCCTTCGCGTCCGACCAGGACCACCCGCTCGTCCCGCTTCAACGTCCCCAACGGCGGGGACTCCGGACCGGTGCTCGGCAACGGCCGGGCCCGAACCGCACGGGCCGTGACCCGGGCGACGACGTCGTCGCCGACCTCCAGGTAGTCCCCGTGGACCCACACGTCGAGACCGCCCGGCACCTGGACCCGAGCCCAGGGCGCGAGGACCTCGACCACCTCGACCGGCCAATCGGCCTCCAGCTCGGCGACGACCGGACTGCGCGCGTCGTAGAAGGCGTGGACCAGGGCGCCGTCGCCGCCCACGAAGGCCGGCCCCGGTTCCGGGCCCGTAGCGGGGGCCTGCGCGGCGGCCGGGGCCGCGAGGAGGACGCAGGTCAGGAGGGCCGGGCGGAAGGAGCGCATGACCCCCCCAGTGTGGCCCGGGGCCGCCGCCGCATCAATCCCTCGCCGCGAGGTCCTCGGACCGCGCCAGCTTCCACTCCTTCTTCCACTTCTTCCAGGACCGGGGATGCTTCCACCACGCCGCCAGACGCTCGGCGAAGTCCTCGCCGAAGGCCTCCACCGCCAGTTCCCGGGTGCGCTCGGCGCCGAACAGGGCCTCGCCGCCGTCGGCGTCCTTGGCGTATTCGACTCGCAGCAACTCCAGGAAGCGCGCCAGCCCCTCCGGCTCGGCCTCCAGGGCCCAGGTCGAGAAGGCGTAGGCGAGCCGACTGCGCTCGGGGTCGTAGGGCCGGCCCTCCCAACCGAAGACCCGGCTCCAGTCCCCTTCCAAGCCGGCGACCAGCTTGCGGGTCTCCCGGCCGCGCCAGTCGGCGTGAGAGGAGGAGAACACGAAACCGTCGAGGAACCAGGGCGCCCAGACCTCGCCCCAGGTCGAGTCCTCGCCGGCGAGCGCCAGGCCCTCGCGCAGCCACAGCGGCAGGATGCCGTAGCGACGGTGGAGCTCGAGGTGCACCAGCGCATGCCCCAGCGAATGCTCGGGGCGCGCCTCGACCTGACGTTGGTGTCCGGTGTGGACCACCGAGATCGGCGGCGCGAACGAGGTGAACCCGGTCGAGTCGGCGACGCTGCGGAAGTAGTCGGCGAGCCGCGGCGCCGCCGCGCCGAGGGTGGCGCAGAGGTCGCGGTAGCGGTCCGGATCCTGCAGCAGGACCAGGGTGACCGGCCCCGGGACAGCTTCCGGCTCCGGGAAG
>JALUVI010000269.1 GCA_027020785.1 Planctomycetota bacterium
GCCATCGGATGGTCGATCACCGCACCTGCTGGCAGCCGACCGGGCCACAACGCGAAGAAGGGAACCCGCAACCCGGCTTCGTAGGGCGAGGCCTTGCTCCCCCGGAAACCGCCGTACGAGCCGAAGAACTCGGGGTCGTAACCGCCGACCGGAGCATTGGCGCCGTTGTCGGAGGTCACGATGACCAGGGTGTCGCGCAGCAGCTGCTCCTCCTGGAGGAGGTCCAGGACGCGGCCGATCACCGCGTCCAGGCGGGTGACCATCGCTGCGTAGGTGGCGCGCGGAGTGGGGTTGGGGAAGTATCCGTTGCCGCCGAGGTAGGGCTGCTCCGGCCAACGCCCCAAGTAGCGTCGGACGTCCTGCTCGGGCGCCTGTAGCGGCAGGTGCGGCATCCTCATGTTGAGGAAGAGGAAGAAGGGCGCGTCGCTGCGGCTTCGGATCAGACGCTCGGCCTCGTCGCCGAGCAGGTCGGCGATGAAGTGCTGTCCGGGCAGGAAGCCGTCGTCGTTCCCCGGGATGGGCTCCTTCACGAAGCCGCGCCAGAGGTAGGCCGGGTAATGCGATTTCGGGGAGCCTTTCTCGAGGTACCCGTAGAAGACGTCGAACCCCTGGCGCATGGGGTGGCCGCTCGAGTACGGCCCGCCGAGGTGCCACTTGCCGACGCAGGCCGTCTCGTAGCCGACCTGGCGGAGCACCCGCGCGAGGGTGAGGGTGCCGGGAGGGAGCGGGTACAGCCCGCCGGGGTCGTTCGGCGTCGGCCCGGGGACGTGGAGGTTGGCGCGGACGATCGCGTGCCCGGTGTGCTTCCCGGTCAGGAGGCTGCAGCGCGAAGGGGCGCACACGGCGCTGCCCGCGTAGAAGCGGGTGGCGCGGATGCCCTCCCGGGCCATGCGAGCCAGGTTGGGAGTCTCGATGCGGGTCTGCCCGTAGGGCTCGGACTCGCCCCAGCCCAGGTCGTCGACCAGGACGAGCACGACGTTCGGCTGGGCCGGGGGGAGGGGCGGCTCGCTTGGGGACCCCTGGAGGATGGCAAGGGCGAAATGTAGGAGGGGGAGCATCACGACGGCACGGGGCAGGACATTCTCCCATCTTCCAATGAGCATCGTCAACGCAATTTCGTACTTGGCGGCGGTCTCGTGGGGTGGGCGCTTGGCTGCACTTCGAAGGCGCCCGCGTGGACCGCTTGGCCCACCCCAGTGGGGCGGTCACACTGGCCGCGGTGACGCCGCCCCCCGTCTTCCTGGTCAATCCCCGCGCCGGCGGCGGGCGGACGGGGGCGCGTTGGGCGCGCGCCGAGGCGCGGGTGCTGCAGCGCTTCCCCGGCGCCGAGGTGCGCTTCACCGACGGGCCGTGGCACGCGGTCGAGCTGGCGCGCGCGGCCGCGGCCGCGGGCGCGCGCCGCATCGTCGCGGTCGGCGGCGACGGCACCGTGCACGAGGTCGCGAACGGTCTGCTCGGAGCGGTCCCCGTCGGCGACGCGGGAGGCGACGGCTCCCCCGGTCCATCCGACGGCCCGTCCGACCCAGCGATGGTTCGGGCCGGGCCCGGCGCGGTCCTCGGCTTCCTGCCGATGGGGACCGGCAGCGACTTCGCGCGCGGACTGGGCGTGCCCGACGACCTGGAAGGACAGCTCGACCTCCTCGCCACGGCGACGCCGCGTCGGGTGGACGTCGGCCGGGTCGAGTACGCCGACGACCACGGCCGCCGAGGCGCGCGTTGGTTCGTGAACGAAGCCGACTTCGGGCTCGGTGCGTCGGTCGCGGCGCGGGTCGCCCGGCGGCGGCGCCCGCCCGGGCGCGGCACCTATCGGCGTGCCGCGCTCGCCGCGCTGCTCACCTGGCGCGACCCCGAGGTCGTCCTGCGCGTGGACGACGCTCCGCCCGAGCGCCACGCCGTGAAGAGCGTGTTCGTCTGCAACGGTCCGCTCGCCGGCGCCGGGATGTGGATCGCCCCCGACGCCGACCCCGCCGACGCGCGGCTCGACCTGGTGGTCTTCGGCCCGCTCGGCCGCTTCGAGGCGATGCGGCGCCTGCACGAGACCTACGGCGGGCGCCCCATCCGCCACCGCCACGTCCACTACCGTCGTTGCGCCCGCCTCCACGCCGAGGTGGCCGACCCGGGCCGCACCGTCCTGGTCGAGGCCGACGGCGAACCCCTGGGCCGTCTCCCGGCGACCTTCGCCGTCGCTCCCGCGCGGCTCGCGGTCCTGGCCCCGTAGGGTGGGCTGGGGCAGGGAAGTTCCCTCGACGGATCCGCGGTTCCCGTGGTAGTCCTCCATGAAGTGGGATTCCGCCCCGCGCGGCCGACCCTCCGGCTCCCGTTCCTTTCCCTCTCCGGGTTCCACCCCTTGGACGCGATGGCCCGCTCCTCCCTCCTCCACCCCTCCTTCGCCGCCCTGCTCTTCCTCGCGGCGACTCCTTCCCTCGCGGCGCAGGTCCGCTTCGCCCGCGCCTACACCCTCGACGGCACGCCCTCGATCGGCGCGTCCGCGGCCTTCGCCGGCGACCGCGACGGGGACGGCTGGACCGACTACTGGCTCGGGGCCGACAACCTCGGCAGCCCGACCTACGCCGGCCACGTCTTCCTCGTCTCGGGGCAGACCGGGGCCACCCTGCTCGACGTCGCCGGCGCGGCGTTCGGCTCCTTCGGCAAGAGCGTCGCCGCCCTGCCCGACGTGGACGGCGACGGCGTCGGCGACCTCGCGGTCGGGGCGTTCCTGGAGAGCGGAACCTTCTCGTCCGCCGGCAAGGCCTACCTCGTCTCCGGCGCGACCGGCGCCGTCCTCCTCTCCTGGGAGGGAATCCAGGTCTCCGAGCACTTCGGCTGGACGGTGGCGTCGGTCGGCGACCTCGACGGCGACGGGCTCGGCGACCTCGCGGTCGGCTCCACCTACCGCGACGTCGGCGGTCTCTCGGGGGCCGGGACCGTCCACGTCTACTCGTCGGCCACGGGCGCCCTCATCCGCAACTTCGACGGCGTCCAGACCTACGAGAACCTGGGCTACGACGTCCTGGGCGAGCGCGACCTCGACGGCGACGGCGTTCCCGACGTGGTCGCCAGCGCCCCGAGCCACGTTCCGCCGGGGGCCACCTTCCGGAGGGGGGCGGTCCGCGCCTACTCCGGCGCCACCGGAGCGCTGCTCTGGGAGGCGGTCGGGACGACGGACTTCGACGACCTCGGCGACTTCATGGACTGGGTCGGCGACCTCGACGGCGACGGGGTCGAGGACCTCGCCGCCGGCGCCTCGCCGAACGACCACCTGTTCGTCTTCTCCGGCGCCACCGGGGCGACCATCGCCGAGGTCGCGGGCGCGCCGGTCTCCGGGTTCGGCGAGCGGCTCGCCGGCTGCGGCGACCAGGACGGCGATGGCGTGCCGGACCTGCTGGCCCACGAGATCGGCACCCAGCGCATCGTCGTCGTCAGCGGCGCCACCTTCGCACCCATCGGCACGGTGGACGGCGTCCCGGCGGCGACCTCGTTGACCTCGGGCGCCGACGTGGACGGCGACGGCCTGCAGGACTTCGTCGTCGGGATGTACGTGTCGTCCAACGCGAAGGCCGCGCTCTACCTGGCCGACCCGGACGAGGATGCGGACGGCCTGTCGCGCTCCGAGGAGGCGCTCGCGGGCACCGACCCGTTCGACCAGGACACCGACGACGACGGCTACTCCGACGGCGAGGAGGTGCTCGGGACCGGCCCCGGCCTGACCGGGGCGACCGACCCGCTCGACCCCGACACCGACGGCGACCTGGTGTGGGACGGCACCGAGGGCGGGCTCGACCAGGTGCGCTGGGCCGGCAACCCGCCGTACTACTCCGGCACGGACCCGCTCGTGTTCCGGCCCGACGCCGACCCGGTGAGCACGACCGACCCGCTGCTCGCCGACACCGACGGCGCCGGCGTCGTGGACGGCGAAGAGGACTTCGATCGGAACGGCGCGGTGGACCTCTACGAGACCGACCCGAACGACCCGAACGACGACCGGGTGCCGGGCACGCTGGCGCTGTCGCGCGCGTCCATCTCGGCCTCGGCCACCGAGGTGGTCCGCTTCGACTTCGACTTCCCGGACGGGTTCGCGGGCCACCAGTACCAGGTGCTCGGCTCGGCCACCGGCACCAGCCCGGCCACCGTGATCGAGGGCGTGTCCATCCCGCTGGTCGCCGACAACGTCTTCAACGTCCTCTGGTCGGGGCCGCCCTACGCGCCGCCGCTGGTCTACTTCCTCGGCACGCTCGACGTGAACGGCGGCGGCACCGCCTACCTGGCGACCCGCCCCGGCGAGGCCTCGCGCTTCGTCGGCCGCACCCTCTACTGGGCCGTGGTCAGCCGCGACCCGGTCACCGGCCTCTTGAGCGACGCCACCGTCTCGGCCGCGCTCGACGTCCTGCCCTGACCGCGGCCGCGCCGGTCGCGACCGGGACGGCCCGTCAGCCGTCCCGGGGGCGCGCCCGCAGGGTCTGCGTGCCGCCCGAACTCCAGGTGAAGCCTTCCGGCTCCAGGTCCACCTGCGGCGCGACGACTTCCACCCAGCACCCGTCGAAGACCGCGTCCAGTTCTGCGGCCGCCCCCGGTTCCAGGCGGACGTCGTACGAGTCCAACAGGATCCCGTATTCGGCCTGGGCCCGGGAGTGCCGCACGTAGACCGTCGCCTCCACCGGCCCGGGCGCGTCGTCGGCGAGCGTGACCCGCATCGGGGCGAGCGGGCGCAGGCGCACCGTCCCGCGGTGCCGTTCCTTCCAGCGCCCGCCCGGCGTGACCTCGAGCGGGTGGGGCTCGAAGCCGAGCGCGAGGATGCGCAGCCTGGTTCCCGGCGCGAACTCGATGGTCTCTCGACAGCGTCCGTCCCGCTGCACGAGGTCGAGCGGGAAGTCCGCGGACGCGAAGGGCACGTCGGCGACCTGCAGGTGGAACCGGGGGACGGGGCGGCCCCGGTCGTCGAGCACCGTGAGGTCGAGCTCGAGCGTTCCCGGGACGCGGACCTCGACCAGCCCCGGGGTCGGTACTCCGAGGAGCGGCTCGCCCGGCGCCGCGTCCACGGCCCGCCGCGGCACGGGGTCGCCCTCCTCGGCGACGGAGAGGCGGTAGGGCCCGGCCG
>JALUVI010000270.1 GCA_027020785.1 Planctomycetota bacterium
CGGGCAAGGAGTACTACTATAAGTTCAGGTATACTCAGGCTCAGCGTTCGAGCAAGGCTGGAGGACCGTGAAATGCCTGAGGAACGATCTGAATCATCCAAGAAGAAGCAATTTTGGCGGGCCTGGTGGGCCTTGCCCGACCAGAGTCGGCGCGACGAGATTCAGCTGGAAAGTGTTTGCATGGACGGATCCGGGCTGACGATCCTCGTCAGCATCAGCCCCGGGGCGAGATACGCTCGTATTTGGTGGAGTTCGGTCATCGCCGTAGAAAACGTGCCCGAGAGCTACGACTTCATGTACGGAATGGATCGGGATCGCCCGGCTTTGATCTATGAGGTCGAACGTTCGGAATGGCTGCCTTCGATCCTGGCCGTTCTTCCTCCAGGTTGGCCCAAACCTACCCACTACATCGTTTGCGCCTGGGAGATGAGCCTGGACGTGGCCGCGACCGAGCCCCCGAGGGTGGAGTGGGGCGTGCGCAGCGCAGGCAGCATCTCCGACCTTCTCGTTGGGGGAGATGTCGCATGACCGTGTGGCCTGTCGTCTTGCCCGAAGAAGTCTGGCAGCCCTGGACGGTTCCGGTCGACGACGGGAGTGGACTCGCATGGACCTTCTTCTCCTACCTCAACGGTGAGGTGAGGGCGGTTTTCGAACCGTTTGGGAACGACGCCGAGACCGCTTGGTGCCTGGTGCCCGAGGACGTCCATGCTTGTCGCATCGTTCACCCCGGGAAGGGATTGTCGTTCTGGTATCAAGGTCCATGCGAGGACGAACGAGCAAGCTTCTTCGTCGTAGAGAATTCGGTCTGGATTGCCAGCCTTCGGAAGCGTTCCTGCGATATTGTTACGTGGCCACTGCACCACTTCGTCGTCGTCACACCGAGCGGTCGCCTTGACTTGGCCGTTCCTAACGACGAACTCGAATTCGAGAAGGTCAGTTGTGTTTTCCCCGCCATTTGAGCCGCGCGAGCTGCTGCGCTATCGTCACCGACCTTGCTCCAACGGGATGGATAAGCGAACACCCAAGAAGCTGAGGGGTCGAATGTAGGCTTGCCCGGATCAGTCACCAAGACGCTGATTGACCTGCCACCCCGAAAACAGTGCCACCCGCATTGGTGCATCCAGGGCGCTATGGCGGCATCCACGATGCGACCAAGCGCTACACGGAGGAACAGATCGTCCAGATTCTCGGCGAGCGAAAAGGTCGTTGTGTCGATAGACGATCTGGGTCGCTGACTCGGCATCGCCGCGATGCGAGAGGCCGGGAAGCCAGGGCTGTCATCGGAGGCAGGGGAGACCAGCGGCCCAAGACGACGATGGGCCGGCAGAGCGCCTGGAGACCGCCCGTCGTCGGCGCCGACCGTTGCTCGTCTCGTGGACGGCTCCAGGTCAGGGGGCGGCGACTTCGGGGACCTCGCCGGTGGTGATCTCGATGCCGTCCTCGGTGACGACGAGGGTGTGCTCGGTCTGGGCGATGCGCACCGACGGGTCGGAGTCGCAGAGCGGGGGGAAGTCCATCAGGCAGCCGGTGCGCATGAGGCGGGCCAGCGTCGCCTCGACCGCCTGCGTCGGGTGCCGGCGCAGGTCGCGGCGCGAGAAGGGCAGGCCGTGCAGCCCGAGGATGGTCTCCATCACCTCCGGGTCGAGCCCCTTCGGCTTGCGCGGCGGCCGCGTCAGCATGAAGACCTCGGCGCGCCCGATCTCGGTGACCGGCCCGCGGCCGGTGGTGGCGAAGGGCTCGATGGCGACGACCATCCCCGGACGCAGCACGTCGTGCTGACGCGGGTCGGGCACCGCCGGTACCGACGGCTTGCAGTGCACCGTCCATCGCGCCACCCCGTGGCCGGTCAGGTTGGTGACCGGGCGGAACCCGTACGAGGTGATGGCTTCCTGGATGGCCGCCGACACCTCGCGCAGTGCGACGCCGGGCCCCGCGGTGCGCAGCGCGGCGGCCAGCCCGGCGGCGCTGGCGTCCACCAGACGCTTCAGCCGCGGGTCGTCGCCGAGGTACACGGTCTGGGCGTTGTCGGCGACCCACCCGTCCACGTGGACCCCGATGTCCACCTTGACCACGTCGCCCTCGCGGTACGCCGTCGGATCCCCGGGACGCGGACAATAGTGCGCCGCGACGTGGTTCACGCTGGTCTGCGCCGGGAACGCCAGCCCGGCGCCCTGGCCGCGGATGAAGTCCTCGACCGCCACCATGACCTCCTCGAGGCGCACGCCGGGGCGCACCATCGAGACGGCGAGCTCGCGGGCCTCGCGGGCGATGCGACCGGCTTCGCGGAAGCCGGCGAGGGCCTCCGGGGTGGTGGCGGGGGGTGGGGGCGCGTCCATGGGCCGGTCCGGGCGGGCAGGATTCTAGGGCGGCGGGGGTTGAGCCGAAGGGCGCTTCGTGCCGATAGGAGCCCGGAGCCATCCCCAGCCATGCTGCAGATCCAGACCGGCCAACGCATCGGGACCTACCGGGTCACCGGATTCCTCGGGCGCGGCGCGTTCGCCCAGGTCCACCTCGCCGAGGGGTTGGACGGACGCACCGTGGCCCTCAAGGTGGGGGACCAGAGCGGCGGCGGACGGCTGCTCGAGCGTTTCCCCGACGTCACCGACGAGCGCAGCCCGGCCCAGGTCAGTCCCGACGAGTGTCCGGCCGAGGCCCTGTTCCTCGACCCGGCCCACGGCGCGCGCCCCGAGATGCTCGACGCCGCCGAGGTGGACGAGCTGCTCGAGCGCGAGGCCGAGCTCCTGGCCCACGCCAGCGGCGGGCCGGTGCCCGAGCTCTACGACGTGATCCGTCCCGAGGGACGCCCGGTCCTGGTCATGGAGCACGTCCCCGGCCGCACCCTGCGGCAACGCATCCGCTCGCTCGAGGGGGTGCGCCTGCGCTGGCTCGACGCGGTGTGCGATGCGCTCGGCGAGCTCCGCGACCTCGGCTGGTCCTGCCACGGCGACCTCAAGCCCGAGAACGTGATGGTCACCGACGACGACCGCGTCGTCCTGCTGGATCCGCTGCCCGAGAACGTCCACGACGACCGCATCGTCGCGACGCCCTCCTACAACCCCTTCCTGCGCTGGGACGAGAAGGGCGACGTCCACGCCGTCGCCATCGTGCTCTACGAACTGCTCGGCTGCTGCCTGCCGTTCCCGCGCACGCCGTGGCCGCACGCCGGCATCCAGTCGCCGCACCTCGACGAGGAGCAGCGCCGCCTCGCGCTGTCGCTCTACCTCTCCTACGTGCCGCTGCGCGAGCTGAACCCGCTGACCCCGCGGGAACTCGAGGCCATCGTGCACTCGGCGCTCTGCGACCCCGACTACGGTCTCGACGAGCTCGCCCGCGAGCTCCACGCCTTCGTGGCGCTGGCCTGACGGTCAGCCCCCGGAGTTCGGGCGTACTCGGTGCGAGTGCGGCGGCAGGCGCAGTGCGATGCGGCGGCCGCCGCGGCGGCGCCACAGGGTCTCGAGCACGAGACTGGCTGCGATGGCGACCCAGGTCGTGGAGAAGGCGGTGCGCTCCTGGGCCCACTGCTGTTGTTCGAGCACCACCCAGACTGCGGCGACCACGGCGATGGCGAAGGCGAGGAAGGCGCGGTTGCCGCCGACCTCTCCGCGCAATCGCCAGTGCGACAGCAGGACGCCGAGGTACTCGAGGATGCCGACCGCGGCGATGATGCCGGCGATGGCGCCGATCGGGAAGGCGACGGCTAGGACGGCGGCGAGTCCGGCGGTCAGGAACAGGCCCTCCGGGGCGCCGAACCAGGTGCGGCGCTCGAAGACCTCGGGCAGGTGGCCGCGGTGGGCCAGGGCGAAGGCGAGGTTGGCGCCGCCGAACAGGGTGGCGTTCAGGGCCGAGGTGATGGAGATCAGGGCGCCCACCGAGACCAGCAGGTAGCCGAAGCGGCCGAAGGCCGGCTCGGCGGCGCGGGCCAGCGCGTAGTCCTGCGCTGCGACCAGCTCCTGGATGGGGAGGTTGCCAACGGCGACCACGCCGACGCCGACGTAGACCAGCATCACGATGCCGAGCGAGAGGAAGATGGCGCGCGGGATGGTGCGCTTGGGGTCGCGCATCTCCTCGCCGGCGTTGGTCAACAGCCCGAAGCCCATGTACGAGAGGAAGAAGAGGGCCGAGGCGCGGAGGATGGAGAGCGTGCCCGACGGCGACAGGTCGGGCACGAGTCGCGCCGGCTGGACGTGCGGCAGGCCGGCGGCGACGAACAGGAAGAGGATGGCCAGCTTGACCGCGACCACCAGACGTTCCACCCGGCTGACGGCGCGGCTGCCGAGTACGCCGAGGACGGTGAAGGCGCCGAGCAGGGCGACGGCGACCCTGGCCTGCAGCGTCGGCGAGGGCGTCCAGCCGACCAGCGGCACGAAGTAGCCGCCGAAGCTGCGCGCGAACAGGGCCAGCGAGACCACGTAGGTGAACCACTTGAGCATGCTGGCCGCTCCGGTGACGATGCCGTCGCCGAAGGCGCGGAACACGAAGGCGAGGGCGCCGGCGTCCGAGACGACGTGCGAGGCGAGGGCCGCGTAGCTGCCGGCGACCAGCGAAGCCCAGATCCCGGAGAGCGCCAGGGCGATGGGCAGCCCGGCCCCGGCGAGTTCGGCGCCGTAGCCGAGGATGGAGAAGATGCTCGCCCCGATGATGCTGCCGACGGCCAGGGCCACGGCGTCGGAGAGGCCGAGGGTGCGGCGGCCGGCGCTCTCCGGGGCGGCGGGCGGCGGCGGGGCGGATTCGCGGGGGGCGGTCATGGGAGCCGACGGACCGGATGCGGGCGGGGGATCGTACGTCCCCGCCCGCGCCCAGGGCCCCCTTCGTGCCGCCTCCCTTCAGGGCTCGTTTTCGCCAGGATTCCTCAGCGGTCGTCGCCCCTTCAAGGACAGTTGGGGTCGGGCGCCAGCTCGGAGACGTCCAGGCACATCCCCGAGACGAAGTCGAAGGTCATCGAGTCGACGACCTGGCCGTTGCAGTATTTCTGCCACAGCATCGTCGTGATCTGGTCGCGGATCCGCACGGTTCCCGACATGGGGGTCTCTACCACCGAGCCATCGTCCTGGCGTTCGCGGTGGACGTAGGCCGGGTCGGCTCCGGAGGGGATCGTCTTTTCCGAGCGGACTCGCTTCTTGTAGGCGACCCTCTTTCCGTTCCTGGCTGCAGCCTTGGTTTCGAATCCCATGCCGGCGAGTTTGCTCTTCATCCCAGCGCGCAATTCGGCATCCAATTCCGTGTCGATTTCCAGGGTCACTTCGTCGTCCTGTTTGACCGGTCCGGTGCCCCCGGAAGCCACCCCGCAGTTGACCGGATGGGAATCTCGGATCGTTCCATTGGGAGCGGCGCAAGCACGGGGATAGACGTCGATGAGTTCCCAATGACAGCTGGGATCTTCCGGCTCGAGCTCGAAGAGTCCGTATTCGGAGAAGTGGCTGACCTCCACGAAGGCCGAGGTGGTCCCGGGCACGATCCCCCAGTTCACGATCCCGGATTGGTCCCACGTCATGGCATCGGGGTCGAAGCGTCGGAACCCCAGAGTCATGCCGGGCTCGATCCGGGTCCATGGTTCGACCGTCGCCGAGGCGACCTCGATGCGGATGGGCGGGTCGAACGTCGGCGACGGCACCGGATTCCCGTCCACGTCGTAGAGGGTGATCCGAAACTGGGCGATGGGGCGTATCTCCTGACCTGCGATCGTGTCGAAGAAGGCGTTGACGAAGGCTCGTTCGAGGACGGGAGTGAAGCCGATGCGGTATTGCGAGGGGAGGGCGCCCTGCGGAACGATGATCTCGTATCGCTGGAGGTACTCGTCGGGCGTCCCCGTGAAGCTTTCGTCGTCGTACAGCCACTGACCCGTCGGGTGCATGAGGATCCGTTCACCGCCAGCAGGGCCGATCGGCGGCGACAGGTAGAGCTCGTCGGCGGAGAGAGCGAGCGTCACGACGAAGCTCGATGGTTCGCTGCACGTTGCCCCCGGCTGGGGGGTCGGCAGGACGACTTCCCGGAAGGTCTCGGGATAGCTCGGGGCCACGATCTGGAGGACGACTCGAGCACCACCCGGGTAGGCATCCGGGAAGGTGGCCAGTCCTTCGTCGTCGGTCTCGACGATCCGGCTCGAGCCCAGGTCCAGGACCGAAGCCCCGGCGATGGGAGTGCCTTGTTCGGAGTCGACGACGGCAATGCCAAGCTGAAGGCAATCGGGCTGCTGGGCACGGGGTGCGTCCGGGGAAGCGGCCAGGGTCAGGCCGATGGCGAAGAAGAGTGCGATGGGGGTCATGGTTTCGAGTCGAGATGGGATCCCGGGACGAGGACGAGTGAGACGATAGCCGCTCCCCCCCCCCGCAAGTCCGAGTCGAGGTCGGATCGGTCCACCCATTGGCCTCCGTGGCGGCGGGGTAGCCTACAATCCCGGTGATGACCGGGACCGCCCAGCGCACCCTCCTCCTCGGGCACAGCCCCGACCCCGACGACGCGTTCATGCACTGGGCGCTGGCCGAGGGCCGGTTGGACACCGGGGCCTATCGCTTCGAACACCGTCTCGAGGACATCGAGACGCTGAACCGGCGCGCCCTCCGCGGCGAGTACGAGATCACGGCGGTCAGCATCCACGCCTACGCCCACGTCGCCGACCGCTACGCGCTCCTGAACCACGGCGCCAGCATGGGCGAGGGGTACGGGCCGCGCATCGTGGCCCGCGAGGCCTTCCCGGTCGAGGACCTGGTCCGCGGCGGGGGCAAGCGGCTCGCCATCCCCGGCGAGTGGACCAGCGCCCACCTCGCCGCCCGGATGCGCATCGGCGACTACGACTACGAGGTCGTGGACTTCGACGCCATCCCGGCCGCGGTCGCCGAGGGGCGCTTCGACGCCGGCCTCCTCATCCACGAGGGCCAGCTCACCTTCCAGGAGCTCGGGCTGGTCCTGCTCGAGGACCTCGGCGCGTGGTGGGCCGAGGAGACCGGAGGCCTGCCGTTGCCGCTCGGCGGCAATTGCATCCGGCGCGACCTCGGCGACGACCTGGAGCCGGTGTCGCAGCTGCTGCGCGAGTCCATCCGCCACGGGCTCGAGCACCGTGACGAGGCGGTGCGCTACGCCCTGCGCTTCGGCCGCGACCTCGACCTGGCCCAGGCCGACGAGTTCATCGGCATGTACGTCAACGACCGCACCCTGGACTACGGCGACGACGGCCGCGAGTCGGTCCGCCTCTTCCTCGAGCGCGGCCACGCCCTCGGGCTGGTGCCCGAGGTGCCGCGGCTCGACTTCGTGGGCTGAACCGGTCGTGTCCGACGCCGTTCTCCTCGATGCCGGGGACGACGGAGGCCTTCGGGAAGGCCCGCGGGACCTGCGTCGTCTACGACGTCCAGGGTGATGCCCCGCGTGCACTCCTCCTTCCTCCTCCTGCTCGGAGCGGCGGTCGCAGCCTGTCACGGCTCCGATCCAGCTGGGGGCCCTGCTGCACCGGCTGCCGATCCGCCCGCCGCTCTCGACGGGGTGGTCCCCGCCGAGCGCATCCCGCCGGGGTGGCGGGTGCGCCGATTCGAGCCCTCGTGGTGCGGCACCTGCGGGCAGCAGGCCGATTACCGCACCCCGGACGGCCGCGTGGTCGAGTGGTGGATGGGCGGGTGGCCGGATCCGAAGGTCTCGTTCACCTTCCAGCACCGTTCCTGGGACGAGGAACCGGGGGAGTTCCATGTCGAAGGCCGGCTCGACCCGCCCTACGTGCTCGACCCCGGGAGGAAGGCGGGCTCGGTGCGCATCCGCTTCGCCGCGCCCTACTACGACGGCGAGCCCTGGGAGGCGGAACTCCTGGTCCCGCCGCGCGACGGGCGTCCCGACTGGGAGCTCGTCGCCCGCGTCCTGGAACTGCGGCTCGCCCTGCACCGCGCCGCCATCCACGACCCACGCGGCCGCTGGGAGGTCTGGCTGCCTCCGTGGAACGAAGGGCGATGACGGAGCGGGCCGTCGTGCCGGCGCCCTGCGACCACCGCGGCGTCCGGCGAATCGCAGGGGGACGCCGCCGAGTGATGCTCCGCTCCGGTGGACCGCTCCCCCGGATCAGGTCAGGCCGACCCAGACCGACTTCGGCTCGGTGTAGGCGTCGAGCGCATGGCGGCCGAGGTCGCGGCCGAAGCCGGACTCGCCGAAACCGCCGAACGGCAGCCCCGGGTCGTAGAGGTTGTAGGCGTTGACCCACACCGTGCCGGCGCGCAGGCGCCGGGCGAAGCGCAGCCCGCGCCCGAGGTCGCGGGTCCAGACCCCGGCGGCGAGGCCGTAGCGCGTGTGGTGCGCGATGCGCAGCGCGTCCTCCTCGTCCTCGAACGGAGTCACCGCGAGCACCGGCCCGAAGACCTCTTCCTGGGCCAGGGTCGAGTCGGGGTCCACGTCGGCGAAGATGGTCGGTTCGACGTAGAACCCCTTGCCGCCCCCGACCTCGTCGCGCAGCGAGCGCCCGCCGAAGACCAGGCGTGCGCCCTCCTCCTTGGCGGTCTCGACGAAGCGCAGCACGCTCTCGTACTGCGCCTGGTTGCAGACCGGCCCCATGCGCACGCCCTCGGCCAGCGGATGGCCGACCGTGGTCTTGGCGGCCGCTGCGGCGAGCTGCTCGACGAACTCGTCGTAGATCGAGCGCTGCACCAGCAGGCGCGAGCCGGCGGCGCAGACCTCGCCCTTGTTGTAGAAGATGCCGGTGAGCGCGCCGCGCAGCGCCGCTTTGCGGTCCGCATCCTCGAAGACGACGTTCGGCGACTTGCCGCCGAGCTCCAGGGTGACCCGCTTGAGGGTGCCCGCGGCCTCGCGCATCACCATGCGACCGACCTCGGTGCTGCCGGTGAACGACACCTTGTCCACGTCGGGGTGCTTCACCAGTGGGGTGCCGACCTCGCGGCCGCTGCCGGTGACGACGTTGAAGACCCCCGGCGGCAGCCCGGCCTCGGCGCCGTAGGCGGCCATCCACAGGCTGGTCAGCGAGGTCTGCTCGCTCGGCTTCAGGACCACGGTGTTGCCGCAGGCCAGCGCCGGCGCCACCTTCCAGGCGGCGAGCAGCATCGGGAAGTTCCACGGCGTGATGAGCCCGCAGACGCCGACCGGCGTGCGCAGGGTCAGCCCCAGGTTCTCGCCGGGCAGCGGCACCACGCCGCCCTCCATCTTGGTGACCCAGCCGGCGAAGTAGCGGAAGATCTCGGCCACCATCGGGATCTCGATGCGCTCCGAGTCGAACCGCGTCTTGCCGGTGTCGAGCGATTCGCACAGCGCCAGGTTCTCGCGGTTGCGGTCCACCAGTTCGGCCAGCTTCCACAGCACCCGGGCGCGCTTGGCCGGCGGCATGTCGCGCCAGGCCGGGTCGTCGAAGGCGGTGCGGGCTGCGGCCACGGCGCGGTCCACGTCCTCGGCGTCGCCGGCCGCGACCTCGGCGTGGACCGCCTCGTCGGCGGGGCACAGCGAGCCCACGGTGCGCCCGGAGTGGGGCTCGACCCACTCGCCGCCGACGAAGTGGCGGGCGGGGGGCAGCTCGGGACGCGGCGGGGCCGCCATTTCTTCGGAAATCGGGGAGGAAGAAGCCATGGGAACGGCCGATTGTAGGAGTGAGGTCCACCCCATGAGTCCATCCCCCGAGCCGCCCTCGTCGGACGAGTCGCCGCGGCCGGTGGTCCACGTCCTGATCGACGAAGCCTTCTTCCGAGACCGGGCCGTGGCCGCCCTGCAGGCCCTCCAGATCCAGGCCCTCCTCCCCGCGGACTGGCCGGAGGACGTGGCGGCGCTGGTCGAGCGGGTCGCCGCCGTCCCCGCCGCCGGTGCGGTGGTGGACCTCGAGGCCGAGGCGTTCTCCGGCGTGGACGTGGCCGCCGCGCTCCGCGCCGACCCGCGCTGCTCGGGCTGGCACCTGCTGTGCTACTCCGGCGGCGAGGACGAGGTCCTCGACGCCCGAGCCGTCGCCGCCGGCCTCGAGGTCGTGCCCCGCTCCAGCTTCGCCGCCAACCTGGTGCGCCTCCTGGGCGCATTCCGGGGCGACCTCCCCGGCCCCGGTGGCCTGACCGCGTAACTCCTTGGCGCGAAGTCGCTTGCACCCGTCGTCCGGCGTCAGGATTGCGGTTTCGGCCCGATTCGGGTAGGATGGGGCCCGCCGAAGGGGCTCCGGCCCCCTGTGAAACCCTTCTTCGGGCCCGCCGTCCCGCCCCAGGGATCGCCGTCGCGGCCCGCTTCCCCGAGCCCGATAATCCATCCGCGTGGTCAAGCTCTACGTCAAGCCCAACTGCAAGACCTGCCAGAAGGCGGTCAAGTACCTCGAGAAGAAGTCCATCCCCTTCGACGCGGTGGACATCCTGACGACCCCGCCGGCGAAGAAGCTGCTGGAGAAGGCCGTGGACGCGAGCAACCCGAAGGAAGCGTTCAACAAGCGCTCCAAGGCGTACCGGGAGCTGGACATCGAGCAACGCACCTTCAAGACCAAGAAGGAGGTGGTGGACCTGCTCCGGGCCAACCCGGACATGATCCGGCGCCCCCTGCTCGCACGTGGCGAGAAGGCCATCCTCGGCTTCGACGAGGCGGACTACGCCACCTTCCTCTCGCTCTAGCGCGCCCGAGGGGGCCGCGCCCGTGGAGCGGCGCCCGCTCGCGGGCGGCCCCGTCGAGACCGACGCCGTCGCGGTCGAGGAACCGCTCGAGCTGCGGCTGCGTGGGCGGCCGCTGGCGGTGCTGCTGCGCACGCCGGGGCGCGAGCGTGACCTGATCGCCGGTTTCCTGGTCGCCGAGGGCCTGGTGGAGGCCCGGGAGGACCTGCTCGCGGTCGAGCCCTGCCCGGACCCGGCGACCGGTCGGCCCTCGCCGCACGTGTGGAACGTCGCCCTGGCGGAGGGCCTGGCGGCGCGGCCGCGCGCCGAGCGGCTGTTCCCCGTGTCGTCGGGCTGCGGGCTCTGTGGCGCGCGGACCGTGGAGACGCTGGCGCTGGAGGCCCCTGCGCCGCCGCGCCCGGCGCGGCGGCCCGGTCCCGACGAGCTCGGGCGCGCCTTCGCCGCTCTGCGCGAGCGCCAGCGGCTCTTCGCCGCCACCGCCGGTTGTCACGGCGCCGGGCTGTGGGACCTCGCCCGACCCGCCGGCGAGCTCCTCGACGTGGCCGAGGACGTCGGACGGCACAACGCCGTGGACGTCGTCCTCGGCGCCCGTTTCCTCGCCGGTGACCACCCGCTGACCCGGCCCCACGCCCTGCTCGTCAGCGGACGGCTGTCCTTCGAGCTGGTCCAGAAGGCGGCGCTGGGCGGCGTCGCCCTCCTCGCCGGCGTCGGCATGCCGAGCTCGCTCGCCATCGGCGCGGCCCGGGCCTGCGGCGTGACCCTCGTCGGCTGGGTGCGCGACGGCGGCGGCTGGGTCTACGCCGAGCCCGCGGCCTGAAGCGGCGACCGGAGCGCGCCGACGCGGCGCCGCGGTCCGGGGCCGGCCGGCGGCCGACCCCGGCGGGGGATCAGTACTCCACGTCGGCGAGGTCGTGGAGGTGGAAGTCCATCGCGAACTCCCGCTCCACGTCGATCAGCCGCCCGCGGCCGAGGCGCTCGACGTAGGTGATGGCGCCGTGCTCCTCGCGGCCGTCCTTGAAGCGCAGCCGGACGGTGAGCCGGGTCCGCGCCTCGCGCAGGCGGTGCAGGATCTCGTGGGGGTCGGGAAGCTCGCTCTCGGGAACCGGTCGGACCATGGTGTCGGAGTCTGGGGTAGGGGGTGAGGAAGAGGACTAGACGGGGGAGGCGGCGGCCCGGGAGGCCATGCCTTCGAGCGCGCCGGAGCGCAACAGGAGAGCGGACCAGGATTCGAATCCGTGGTCCTCGCGTTCGGCCTCGGCGCGCAGAGCGTCGAGCGGCCGGAAGGCGCCGGTCATGGCGTCGGTCTCGCGTACCGAGACCTCGAACCCGGTAGCGTCGAGCCCGTACACCAGGCCGACGTGGACCGCGCCGACGGGCACGGAGTCGTCGTTGAGGAGGCCGAGCGGGACCAGCCGTTCGGCGGCCTCCCGGGGGAGGACCAGCTCTTCGTGGAGCTCGCGGAGGCAGGCGGTCCGGAACGGGTCGGCCCCCCCGGCGGCGTCCTCGGGCTCGACGTGGCCGCCGACCCCGATCGAGCGCTTGCCGTGGAGCCGGGCCTCGCCCTGCCGGGGAAGCCGGGTGAGGCACAGGACCTCGCCGTCCCGGACCACGGCCACGTAGGGGATCGGCTGCTTCCACTCGGGGCGGACCTCGGCGGCGCGGCGCTCGACGAAGAAGCCGTGCTCACGGGCCGGGGCCAGATAGCGGTGCTCGAGCTCCTCCGGGGAGAGCGCCTCGAACCCGTGCGGGGCGCACTCGGGGAAGAGGGCGGAGCGGGGAACGACCCACACGAATTCCATGCCCCCGATTCTGCCGATTCCTGCGGTTCTTGCAAGTCGGACCCCCCAGGGGATGTGGAAAACTCGTCCCGCCCCCCGAGATGTAGGGCCACGAGACCTGGGCCGACCCCAAGGGGCCGCCCCAACATGCTGGGGGAAGGGGGGATGGAGTGTCGCCGCGTAAGCCGGGTTCTGTCCCCCGAAGGGGGGCGGCCATTCCTCTGGGACCGACGTCGCCGCCGGCCTCGAACGTCCTACCCGGAGGTCGAGCGGCGCGGGCCGCGCCATCCCTCCCTATTCGGACTTTCTCCCGGTGGGGTTTGCCTTGCCACGCCTGTCACCAGGCGCGCGGTGAGCTCTTACCTCGCCGTTTCACCCTTGCCGGTCCCCCGGAGGGGACTTGGGCGGTCTGTTCTCTGTGGCACTTTCCCTGGGGTCGCCCCCGGTGGGCGTTACCCACCACCGTGCCCTGTGGAGCCCGGACTTTCCTCACGGGGTCGTGACCCCGCGCGGCCGCCCGGACGACACTCCGACCCCATTCTAGGACGGAACGGGGCGGGGTCAATCCGCCGGATCGGGCGACGGCTCCGAGTCGGGCGGCTCGCGGTCGGGCCGCGGCCGTTGGTGGCTCCGGTCCAGGTACTCGCGCAAGAGCACCACCGCCGCCACCCCGTCGAGCCGCGCCTTGGCCCGCGGCCCGCGGATGCCGCCCTCGCGCAGCAGGGCCCGCGCCTCGTTGGTGGTGTCGCGCTCGTCGAGCTCCTCCAGCGCCACCCCGGCCGGCAACACGCGGCGCAGCGCGTCCAGGAACAGCCGCACCACCTGCACCTGCCGGCCCTCGCGGCCGTCGGGCAGGTAGGGCATGCCGACGAGGACGGTGCGCACCTCGCGCTCGCGCACCTCGGCGACGATGCGCGTCAGTGTCTCGTCGAGGTCGTCGCTGACACAGGGCTCGAGCGGGGTCGCGACCAGTCCGAGCGGGTCGCTGACCGCCAGCCCGGTGCGCCTGGCGCCGTAGTCCACCGCCAACACGCGCCCGAGCTCCGGCATGCCTACAGCAGGTCCTCGCGTCCTGCGGCGCGCAACCGCTCGACCACCTTCTTGACGTCCTCGGAACGTTCGCGCGAGGCGACCAGGATCGCGTCGGGCGTGCGCACCACGACCACGTCGTCGAGCCCGATCACGGCGATGGTCTGGGGTTCCTGGGAATAGGCGAGCACGCCGCGGGCGTCCTCGGTGACGAGCTCGCCGCCGTTCGGGAACACCGCGACGTCGCCGCCGGCCTCCTCGACCAGTTCGTCGTACAGGCTCCGCCACGAGCCGACGTCGCTCCAGTGGAAGGGGGTCGCCAGCACCACCACGTCGTCGGCCTTCTCCATCACGCCGACGTCCACCGGCACCGCGGGGAGGTTGGGATAGACCTCGTCCAGGACCGCGGCGAAGTCGTCGCCGCCGAGGGCGCCGCGGATGCGCTCCAACCCGGCCGCCAGTTCCGGCATGTGGCGGGCGATGGCTCCGAGGATGGAATCGGCGCGCCACACGAAGATGCCCGAGTTCCACAGGTGATCGCCCGAGGCCAGCATCGCCGCGGCGCGCTCGGCGTCGGGTTTCTCGGTGAAGGCGTCCACCCGGTGCGCGGGGATGCCTTCGAACTCGCCCATCGCCGCGCCGCTGCGGATGTAGCCGTAGCCGGTGGCCGGATAGGTGGGCGGGATGCCGAAGGTGACGAGACGGCCCGGCGTCGCCGCGGCCGCGAAGCCGGCGCGCAACGCGCGCTGGAACTCGGCGGTCGGCTTCACCAGGTGGTCGGCCGGCAGCACCGCCATCACCGCTTCGGGGTCGCGCGCGGCGATCACCGTCGCGGCCAGACCGATGCAGGGCGCGGTGTTCCGCGCCGCCGGCTCGGCCAGCAGGTTCTCCGCCGGCAAATCGGGGCAGGCCTCGCGGGCCCCCGCGAGCTGCTCGGCGTTGGTCACCACCCAGGTGCGCTCGGCCGGCACCAGCCCGTCGAGTCGGGCCACGGTCTCGGCGAGCATCGGACGGCCGCCGGTGATGGGGAGCAGCTGCTTGGGCCGCCGGCGGCGGCTCTCGGGCCAGAAACGGGTGCCGGAACCTCCGGCCATGACGACGGCGTGTTGCATGGGGGGAATCGTGCGGACCTGCCGCGCATTCTACGGCCGACCGCCGTCGCCGCCCGTCTCGTCCCCGGTCGAAGCGCTCCCGTCGTCCGCCGTGCGGCCCTCGTCCCCGGCGTCGGAGTCGTCGTGGTCCCGCCGCGGCGGCAGGTCCTCGATGCGCTGCGTCACCTCGGCTGCGGTGCGCGCCGGCAGCACCGGCGAGCGCCGCCAGTCCGGATGCACCGGCGTCGGAGCCCACAACGGGAACGGGACCCGCTCCTCGCTGCGTCGGAACAGCTTGGAGAGCGCGCGCTGCCGGATGCGCGGGTTCGCGGCCGGGCCCCAGACGTCCTGTTCGATGAACCAGTCCAGCACGTCGCGCACCACCGGCATCCGCCCGAGGAAGCCGAAGGTGCGGATGGTGACCTTGAGGTCGAGGTACGAGTCCACCGTCATCCAGTTCTCGCCGTGGACCTCGAGCAGGGGATGGCGCAGGGACAGGTCCTCCACGCGCATCGTGCCGTTGCCGGTGAAGGTCAGGTCGAGCGAGCCGTTGTCGAACACCGGCTCCTCGATGCCGGCGGCCCGCCACAGCTGCGCCAGCACCGGCGCCGCGCCGAGCCGACCGGCTCCGATCTCCAGGTGGGCGCGTCCCTTGTAGTGGCCCGGGAACGGGTCGGGGCTGCGCACGTCGAACCACCCGCCGAGCCGGCCGCGGAGGCCGCCGGGCAGGCCGAGCCGGTCGCCGAGCTCCTCGAGCCGCAGGTCGCGGAACGAGAGTGCGGCGCGGATCGCGCCGCTGCCGCCGAGGCCGAGCGAGACCACCCCGGGCACCACCCGCCCCTGGGCGTCGCGGGTGCGCGAATAGACCTCTCCACCCAGGGCGTTGGCGCGGAAGCCCTCGACCCGCAGGGTCTCCGGTTCGAGGACGACGCGGGCTTCGGCGTCGCGGACCGGGATGCCGGAGACCCGGGCCCAGCCGTCCTCCAGGCGGAAGGCGCCGCGGAAGTCCTCGGCGCCGCGCCAGGTGAACGAGTCCACCTGCAGGTGGCCGTGGGCGTGGCGGACCGGCGGCGGCCCGTCGAGGCGGAACTCCATCAGGTCGAGACGACCCTTCGCCGTGAGCACCGGCGGCTCGCCGGTCCGCCAGCGCACGCCGACGTCCACGTCCCGTGGTCGGACCTGGCCGGCGATGCCGAGGGCCGCCACCGAGTCGAGGACGCGTTCCGGTGCGACCAGCTGGAGTTGGGGGACGAGGTCGATGCCCGTGAGCGACTGCACCCGCGCATCCACAGCAACGAGGTCGGGGGTGAGCCGACCACGGCACTCCTCTAGCAGGAGGTCCGAGTTGGGGCCGACCAGGTGCGTCCCGTCCGCCACGAAGCGACCGCGCGCCAGGGTGACGCCGCCGGTCAGGCGGTAGTCGAGGGCGGTGCGCAGGCCGAGCCGGGGGTCGGGGGGCAGGTGCACCTCGAGGTCGTCCAGGCGCAGGTCGGCTTCGAGGGCGCCGGGGCGCGCCAGGGGGAGCCAGGCCGCCAGGGAAGCGCGACCGCCGAAGCGCAGGCGTTCGACCCAGTCGGCCGGGGCGCCGGCGAGGGTCAGCCAGCGGTCCACCTGGGGGTCGGTGAGCCGCCAGTCGCGTGCCTGGACGACGAAGTCGCCCCTCCGGGGAGCGTCGTCCCCGGCGCGGCCGCGCAGGGTGAAGCGCCCGTCGCGGAAGGCGTCGCCGCCCGAGCCGGAGCCGGTGGCCGCGAAGGTGGTGGTCCGACCCGCGCTCCAGACCTGGGCGTCGAGGCGGAAGTCGGGCAGGTCCAGGCCGGCCCAGGGCCATGAAGCGTGGAGCGCCTCCCCTCCGATCGAGCACAGGAACGCGGTGTCCGCGGCGCCCGCCTCGTCGAGCAGACTGCGCACCTCGAAGTGGGCGGCCAGCGGGTCGTCGCAGCGGAGCGACGTGAGCGGTTCGGGGACCGGCATCGCGCCGAGACGGGGCGGAACCTCCCCGGGGCCGGGCCAGGGGCCGCGGACGTCGCCCGTCACCGAGAGCAGCGCCCCGCGGGCTCCGGCGACCGCGGCGACGGCGCCGCGCGCCACGGTGCGGATCGCGCCCGGGCCGACCACCTCGCCGGAGAAGGTCGCTGCGTTGCGGGCGACGACCAGGCGCCCGCTCTCGAGGGCCACCGGGAAGCCGAGGTCGGGCGGCTCGGCGCGTCCCCCTCGGACGTCGGCGCGCAGGCGCAGTCGCGGCTCACCGGTGCCGAGCCACAGCGAGAAGCGGGCGTCGGCCACGCCGCCGCGGGGCTCGCCCAGCGTCGTCCACAACTCGTCGAAGCCGGGATTGTCCGAAAGGGCCGCACCGACCCGGTCGTCCACCGGCATCGCGGGGGCGGCGACCTCCAGGTCGAGGATCGCATCCTCCGACCGGAAGTCCACGATGCCCTGGAAGTCCACGTCGGCTCCCGCGCGGTCGGGTTCGGCGCCGGCGACGCCGGCTCCGGCGAAGGCGAGGACGCCGTCGCCGAACACGGTGAAGGCGTCGGTCACCTGCAACGGCAGGGCGAACGAGAAGCGTTCCCCGGTGTCGGGGTCGCGGATGCCTCGGTAGCGGAAGCCGAAGTCGCGGACGGCGCCGCCCACCCCGACATGGGGCACGACCTCGCCCGCCGACTTGGACAGCGCGAAGCGCGGGCGGACCTCGCCGTCGAGGCCGAGTCCCCAGAGGACGTCCTCCAGGATGGGGAGCAGCCTCGCGAAGCGCCCGGGCAGCGCTTCGTCCGCGGTCATCGGAACCTCGGCTGCGCCTTCGAGGCGCAGCCGCCAATCGGACCACGTCGGGGGACGGCCGGCGGGGACGCTGCCGATCGGGCGGGCCGCCCCGCGGAAGCTCCACGGCACTTCGCCGTCGAGGGACAGACCCGCCGACACGTCGAGCGCGCGGAGCAGGTCGCCGGCGGCCACGAGCCGGAAGTCGTGGGCCTGCCATGGCAGGACCTCACCTCCGACCTCGGCGGCGCGGGCTTCGACCGAGACCTGCCACGCTTCGGGGGTGGCGACGACGGCCGCCCGCAACGCGGCCTCGCGCCAGCGCGGGACCAGACGGGTCACCGAGTGGTCGGTGACCAGCGGGGGGATCCAGCCTTCGGCGCCGAGCGTCTCGGCGTCCGGCAGCGTCGGTACGTCGAGCTCTCCGCGCAGCTCCCAGGCGTCGCCGTCGGCGCGGAGGCCGAGCCGCAGCGTCCCGGGGACCGGCTCGTGGGCGACGAGGGTGGTGGCGCCGCTCGCGAGCCCGCGGTCCGAGAGGGCGAGCCGAAGCGTGTCGCACCGGAACTCCCAACGCCGTTCGGGCGAGCGCAAGGCGATGCGCAGGTCCTCGACGACGACGCGAAGCGGTCCGACGGCGTCGTCGTCGAGCCCGGTCGCGCCGCGGCCCTCACCGCGGCGCTCGGCGAGGGTGCGCAAGGCCTCGACGTCGCCCTCGACGCCGACCCCGGAGAGCACGACCTCCCAGGGGCGCGCGAAACGCGGCGCCTGGGGGCGCAGGTCGAGGCGGAGCCGGGCCTCGCCCACCATCACCGAGATGGGGGCGGGTGAGGCCCGCGTGAGGCGCAGGCCGCGGGCGGTCACCTCGCCGCGCGCCCAGCGCAGGTGAACCGACTCGGCGGACAGCCGGTAGCCCTCGTCGGCAGCGAGTCGCTCCAGCAGGCCCGTCGGCACCGGCAGCGGGACGAAGCCGCTGACGGCCAGGGCCAGGCTGACGCCGCCCGAGAGCACCAGGAGCGAACGAAGCCTCATGCGGGAGCGGCCGCCGGCACGGCGACCGCCCCCCCTTTGTACACGCGCCGGACGCGGGCGCCGAGGCGGCAGGTCAGCTCGTAGGGGATCGTCCCTGCGGCCCGGGCGAGGTCGAGGACGCGGATCTCGTCCTCGCCGTCACGCCCGACCAGGGTGACGACGTCGCCCACTCCGACGCCGGGAACGTGGCCGACGTCCACCGTGACGTAGTCCATCGAGATGGCCCCGACGACCGGACAGCGGACGCCGCGCACCAGGACCTCCGCGCCGCTGGAGACGCCGAGTCGCCACGGTATGCCGTCGTTGTAGCCGATGGGCAACGTCGCGATGCGGGTCGGCCGCGGCGCGGTCCAACGCCCGTCGTAGCCGACCGGCGTACCGGCCGGGACGTCCTTGAGGAAGACGACCTGGGTGCGCAGCGACAGGATGGGACGCAGGCCGGATTCCGCTCCTCCGAGGCGGGGCAGGATGCCGAACAGCGAGATGCCGGGGCGGACGGCGTCGCCGAGCGCTTCCATGTCGGTGAAGAGGCTCGCCGAGTTGGCGCAGTGGGTCGGCACGCGTCGGCCGAGCACGGCTTCGGCCTCGCGCACCGCCGCGGCGAAGGCGGCGTGCTGACGCCGGGTCTCCTCGCGGCCCCACCCCGCGCTGCTCGGGAAGTGGGCCATCAGCGCCCGCAGTTCCAGCGCCGGTTCCTCGGCCACGGCGGCGACCACGCGCGGCACCGCTTCGGGGCGTACCCCGAGGCGGCCCATGCCGACGTCCACCTCCAGGTGGACGCCGAGGCGGCGGCCGGCGCGGCGCGCGAGCTCACCGAGGCGGCGGGCGCGGGCTTCCGAGTGCAGGCCGACCTCGACGTCGCGGCCGAGCAGGTCGGGGACCTCGGAATCGATGACGGCCCCGAGCACCAGCAGGGGGGTGGTGACTCCGGCCTCGCGCAGCGCCAACGCTTCGGAGCCGTCCGCGACGCCGATGCGCCGGACGCCGGCGGCGGCGCAGGTGCGGGCCACCGGCCCGGCCCCGTGCCCGTAGGCGTTGGCCTTGAGGACCGGCCACACCTCCGCCCCGCGGGCCCGACGCCGGACCACGGCGAGGTTGCCGAGGAAGGCGTCGAGGTCCACCTCCGCCCAGGCGCGATGCGGGTTGGCCACGCGGGGAGCCTACCGCGCGGTCGGCGGCGGCTCCAGTCGCAGGCTCAACGCAGCAGCCGGAACAGCCGCAGCACCTCGAGGGTGTCGCGGCGCAGCGCCCCGGGTTGGGTCTCGCGCAGACGCCAGCCCTCGGTCCACCATTCCGGAGGGTTGGTCATGCCCAGGTAGGTCAGCGCCTCGACGTTGACGGCGGCGAGGAAGGCCTTGCGCTCCGGCGTCCCCCCCAGGCGGACCCGCATCCTGGACGGTTCGTGGCGCGTCAACACCCATGCCTGGTCGAGTCGCTCCGCGACCGCGGCGAAGGTCGGGGTCGGGGCCGCATGGGGGGTCGACCAGCGTCGCGCCAGGCCTTCGCGCAGGACCCGGTAGGCGCGCCACCGGACGAAGGCTTCCTCGATGCGGCGATAGATCTCGTCGTGACGCGACGTCGGAATCGGGCTGACGGTCCGGCGGTCGCCCTCGATCTCGCGCAGGAAGGCGATCGCCTCGACGTCGCTGACCTCGAAGCGGCGTTGCGAGTTCCACACGTCGTAGAGGGTGACGTCCTCGTAGACGCGACCGAGACGGTCTCGGTAGAGATGGTCGAAATAGGCCCCGATCCGGGCCATGTGGGCATCGTCGTCGAGCAGGCCGAAGCCGACCGCATCCAGGAACCCGTCGTCGGGCCAGCTGCCTGCGATCAGCGCCGCCAGGACCTCCTCCTCCGGCGGTGGAGCGGGTGGGGCCAGCAGCCTCCGTTGGGCGGGGTCCCACGACCATCGGTTCCGAGGTGGTTCGTGGCCGCGGAGAAGGTCGCGGACCACCCTCTTCCAGCGGGGGCTTCCGCGGCGGACCAGGGTGGTCTCCAGGCCGAGCGCCGGGGCGTAGCGGTCGGCGTCGAAGGCCCGCTCCAGCGGCGCCGGCATCGCCGCCGTCGGGAAGGGCGGCTCGGCACGCAGCTCGGCGGCCTGTCGGACCAGCTCGTGATCGGAAGCCCGCAGGGTGTCGAGGACCGAGACCACGACCTCGGTGCGGTCCACCGGGTCGAGTTCGTGGAATCGGGCGAGCGCGTGCTCGCCGATCGGGTCGGATTGCATGACCCGGAGCAGGAGGATGGAACCGACCAGGAGCGGGGGCATCGTGGAGCAGGATAGGAGGATGGGCGGGAAACCGCAAAAAAAGGCGTGAATTCGGCATTTCCGCATTGACTCGGCCGGGAGGTGGTCGCGACAATCGCGGCCGTGGGAGGGCGCCTTCGCCCCATTCCCCTCAACCTTGCCCCCCTCGGGAGGCGACAACCCCGAACCCCCAACATCATGGCTGCCAAGAAGAAGACCAAGAAGAAGGCCACCAAGAAGGCCAAGGCTCCGGCTCGCAAGACCAACCGCAAGAAGACCGCCAAGAAGGCCCGCAAGGGCAAGAACAAGGTCGCCGAGCTGATCATCTCCAAGAGCCGCACCAAGAACGCGGTCGAGAACTGCAACGTCTCCAGCGACTTCTACTCGGCGCTCGACCAGTTCGTGCGCGACGCCATCGCCAAGGCCGAGGAGCGCGCGATGGAGAACAAGCGGCGCACCCTGCGTCCGCAGGACCTCTAGGTCGTTTCGCTTCGCGAATCGGGCGGGTCGTCGCGAGACGGCTCGCCCGGTTCCGTTCCCGGGACGTGCGTCATCCGCGGCGAACCGCAGCCGGGCGCAGGTAGAGCGGGGTCGCCGCCTCCAGGGCGTCGAAACCGGAGCCGTCGAGGCCGACGCCGCGCGAACGGGCGAAACGCAGCAGGTCCGCGGCGAAGGGATGGGGTGAGTCGTCGATCATCCGCGCCCCGTCGCCGGCGAGGGACGGATCGCCGAGGAAGGCTTGGCCGAGGCCGACCCGGGCGCGCGTTTCCTCGCGCCCGAGCACCTGTGG